>JANMHN010000271.1:0-5410 GCA_031375185.1 Allobosea sp.
TGAAGCCCTATCAGCATTTCACGCCGAAACAGATCGAGGCGGAAATCTCGCGCTCGCTGTTTCCGACGCTGTGGGGGTGTCGTTCCGTGCTGCCGTACATGCTGGAGCAGGGTCGAGGCGCGATCGTGAATGTCTCGTCCATCGCAACCAAAGGCATCAACCGCGGGCCATACTCGGCGGCCAAGGGTGCAGTCAACGCACTGACGGCATCGCTTGCCTATGAGGTCGGCACCAAGAATATCCGCGTCAACGCCGTAGCCCCTGGCGGCACGACCGCGCCGCCGCGCAAGGTGCCGCGCGGGACCGATGCCTTGAGTGCCCAAGACAAGGTCTGGATCCAAGAGGTCGTCGACCAGACGACCCAATCCAGCCACATGAAACGCTACGGCCTGCTGCGGGAAATGGCTGCAGCCATCCTGTTCCTCGCGTCGGACGAAGCATCCTATATCACCGGCTCGGTGCTGCCCGTTGGTGGCGGCGACCAGGGCAACGGCTGAGGGGGACTGCCATGCGCCCGGTCATCATCGCTGTCGCCATCACGGGCTCTGTGCCGCGCAAGAAGGACAATCCGGCGCTGCCTGTCCTGCCACCTGAGCAGATCGAGTCGACCCATGCCGCCTATGAGGCAGGCGCGACGCTGGTCCATATCCATGTGCGCAATGACGACGAAAGCCCGTCTTCCGATCCAGAGCGTTTCCGGCAAGTCCAGGAGGGCGTGTTGAAGCACTGCCCCGGCATGATCATCCAGTTCTCGACTGGCGGGCGGGGGCGTGATCCGTCGGCGCGCGGCCTCAGCCTCATGCACCGCCCCGATATGGCTTCGCTCTCGACAGGTTCGGTCAACTTCCCGACGATCATCTACGAGAACCACGCCACCCTTGTGGTCGATCTGGCGACGAAGATGCAAGAGTTCGCCATCGCACCGGAGATCGAGATTTTCGACCTGTCGCATATCCATGGCGCCAAGCGCCTGATCGAGGCCGGCCTGATGTCGGCCAAGCCCCATGTCCAGTTCGTGATGGGCGTACAGAACGCCATGCCTGCGGACGAGCGGCTGCTCGACATTCTGCTGGCTGAAACCCGCCGCGTCATTCCCGGTGCGACCTGGACTGCCGCCGGTATTGGCCGCGTCCAGAACGAGGTCATGGGCTGGGCGCTCGCCCGCAGCGCGGATGCCGTGCGCACCGGCATGGAAGACAATATCCGCATCAGCAAGGATCGCCTCGCCAGCCGCAATGCTGAACTGGTGCAGGTGGCTGTCGAGACTTTGACGCGGCATGGCGCGAGGCCAGCAACACCGGCCGAAGCGCGGGCTACGCTCGGCCTGCGCGCAGCCTGACCGTCTCGTCTCTGCTGAAAAGTGCGCGTTCAAACTCTCAAGGAGCGATACCCTGTTGCGCGCCATGATGCTCAGGCGGCGGTGTTTTCAGCATTTTCTGGATGATTCTTCATAGAACTTCTGCCGCAGATCGTCATTGCATACCCGTGGGGTATGAATATAGACGCAATCGATCCTGTCATTCGAGCTGCGACTTTCCTACCCTCTGCATAGGGAAAAAACGCTCAACCGAAGGGGAGGATCACATGTGCCAGCCATCCGCTCCCGGTCGTGAAAAATGCTCAACCGACTGCCGGAGGAATTGCCATGTCACGTTCGATTTCGTCGCCCAACGCACTGAACCGTCGCGGCTTCCTCATGGGCTCGACCGGGCTGTTGACGGCCGCCTCGGTGTTCAGGTTTCCGGCTCCGGCGATCGCGCAGGGCGCGCCGCTGAAGGTCGGCCTGATGCTGCCGTATTCCGGCACCTTCGCGAAGCTCGGCAAGTTCATTGACGACGGCTTCCGGCTTCAGGTCGAGCAGCAGGGCGGCTCGCTCGGCGGGCGCAGGATCGAGTTCGTGCAGGTCGATGACGAGTCAAAGCCCGAAAGCGCCACCGACAACATGAACCGCCTCATCGGCCGCGAGAAGGTCGATCTGGTGGTCGGCACCGTTCACTCGGGCGTTGCCATGGCGATGGTCAAGGTTGCCCGCGACACAAACACCCCGCTGATCATCCCGAATGCTGGCGCCAACGAGGCCACTGGCCCGATGTGCGCGCCGCATATCTTCCGCAGCTCGTTCTCGAACTGGCAGGTGTGCCAGCCGATGGGCAAGGTGATGTTCGACGAAGGCCGCCGCAAGGTCGTCACCATCACATGGCGCTATGCTGCGGGCACGCAGATGGTCGAGGCCTTCAAGGAAGGCTTCACCCGCGCCGGCGGCCAGGTGGTCGAGGATCTGGCGCTGCCATTCCCCGAAGTCGAGTTTCAGGCACTGATCACCAGGATCGCCACGCTGAAGCCGGATGCCGTGTTCGCTTTCTTTGCGGGTGGCGGCGCGGTCAAGTTCGTCAAGGACTATGCCGCCGCTGGCCTCAACAAGTCGATCCCGCTCTACGGCGCTGGTTTCCTGACCGATGGCACCATTCAGGCCCAGGGTGCCGATGCAAACGGCATCAAGACGACGCTGCATTATGCTGACAATCTCGACAATCCGGCCAACAAGGCCTTCCTCGCGGCTTTCAAGGCCAAGACGGGCCAGGATGGTGACATCTACGCCGTGCAGGGCTTCGATGCCGCTGCCCTGCTAGGTGAGGGCCTGAAGGCGACGCGCGGTGACTGGGCTGCGAGGGCCGAAGCCACGGCCGCCATGCGCGCGGCAAGAATAGACAGCCCGCGTGGGCCGATCTCGTTCAACCGGGCGGGCAATCCTGTCCAGAACATTTACCTGCGCGAGGTCCGCAATGCCCGCAACGAACTGATCTCGGTGGCGGGCCCATCAGTCGATGATCCAGCCCGTGGATGCCGCGCCGCCAGCTGATGCGCTGCCGCTCACTTGAAGCGCCGATCGGGCCGCAGGTGGACATGCTGTCGCCCGCGTCCTCCATCCTCTCTTGCATCCTCTCTTGCATCCTCTCTCGCCAGGAGCGCCCCTCATGGACGCGGTAACATTCGCCGTTCAGCTGTTGAATGGTGTGCAATACGGCCTCGTGCTGTTCCTTGTGGCGAGCGGCCTGACGCTGGTTTTCGGCATCCTTGGTGTGATCAACCTCGCGCATGGCGCATTCTACATGCTGGGTGCGTACTTCGCCTACTGGCTGTCGAGCTACACGGGCAACTTCGCCATCGCTCTGGTTGGCGCAACCGCGATCTCGTTCGCGCTTGGCCTTGTGCTGGAAGAGGTCTTCATCAAGCGGCTCATCGGGCGGGACCATCTGGCGCAGGTGCTGCTGAGCTACGGCCTCATCCTTGTGATCGATGAGCTCAGGCAAATCCTCTTTGGCAAGGATGTGCATTCGGTCGCCCCGCCATCCTGGCTCAAAGGCTCGATCCAGCTGACGGAGGTCCTGTCCTACCCGGTCTACCGGCTCGCCCTGTGCGGCATCTGCCTCGTGCTGGCGGCCGCCATTTTCTACGTCATCCAAAAGACGCGGCTTGGCATGGTGATCCGCGCCGGAGCCGAGAACCGCGACATGACCCGTGCGCTCGGCATCCCCTTCGATCTCGTCAACCGCTATGTCTTCGCGGGTGGCATCGCGCTGGCGGCGCTCGGCGGCATCCTCGTGTCGCCGATATCGACGGTGTTTCCTGGCATGGGCGACGGCATGCTGATCCTGTCGTTTGTCGTTGTCGTGCTGGGCGGTATCGGCTCAGTCGCGGGCGCTGCCATCGGCGCGCTGCTGATCGGCCTGACTGACACCTTCGGGAAAGTCTTCTTCCCGCAGGTTTCGTCCATCCTCGTCTACGTGCTGATGGCGGGCGTGCTGCTGTGGCGGCCCAATGGCCTGCTTGGCAAGAAGGAGAGCTGACATGGTCTCCTCGTTGTCCAGAGGCTCCAACGCCCTCATCGCCGCAGCCTTGGCCATCGGGCTGGTTCTGCCCTTCGTTGCGCCGGGCTATTACGTGCAGTTTGCTTCCAAGGCGATGCTGATGGGCATGCTGGCGCTGTCGCTCAATCTGGTGGTCGGCTATGGCGGCCTCGTCAGCATGTGCCACGCGGCATTCTTCGGCCTTGCCGGCTACATGCTGGCATTCCTGTCGCCCGAAAGCGGCGGTGCCTCCATCTGGGTGTCGCTCCCGGTTGCCTTGCTCGCTGTCGGTGCAGTCGCTGCCGTCGTCGGCGCGCTGTCGCTGAGGACGCGCGGCATCTACTTCATCATGGTCACACTCGCGTTCGGCGAAATGCTTTTCTACGTCTTCCACGACACCAAGATCGGCGGCGGCTCTGACGGCATGTACATCTATTTCAAGCCGGAGATCATGCTCGGTGGCCTGACCCTGCTCGATCTGGAAAGCAATCGGGTGTTCTACTACGTGGTGTTTGCAGCCCTGGTCGGCTCGGCCATGCTCATCCGCATGCTGGTGCAAGCCCCGTTCGGCCATGCGCTGGCGGCCGCGCGCGACAATGAGCGACGCGCGCTGTCACTGGGCTATTCGGTGTTTCGTGTGCGTCTTGCGGCCTTCGTCATCTCGGCCATGATCGCCGGGCTGGCTGGCTATTTCTCCGCAGCCCAATTTGGCTTCATAGCGCCGCAGATGCTGGGCTGGCACCTGTCCGCCACCGTGCTGGTCATGGTCGTGCTGGGCGGCATGAGTTCCGTCCTTGGGCCGATCGTCGGCGCGTTCGCGCTCCTCGGCCTGGAGGAGTTCCTGAAAACCTATGTTGAACAGTGGAAGCTCGCGAAGGGCCTGATCATCATCGCACTCGTCTTTCTGCTGCCAGGTGGGCTTCAGCAGCTTGGTTCCTTGCTCAAGCGCCAGCATGGCGACGAGGCTGACAAGGCGCTTTCGCCCGTGACCACGAAGGAGGCGAAAGGCAATGCCTGACATCATGCTCAAGGCCACGGCACTGACCAAGCGCTTCGGCGGCTTGAAGGCGGTCTTAGATATCTCGCTCGATGTTCACCGGGACGAGATCCATGCCGTCATCGGCCCCAACGGTGCTGGCAAGTCGACACTGATCAACCTTCTGTCCGGTGATATCCTGCCGACCTCGGGCGCAGTGTTGCTTGGCTCGCGCGACATCACGACAGAGCCGCCGAACCGCCGCGCCATGGCAGGTGTCGGCCGGTCCTACCAGAAGACCACTATTTTTCAGTCCTCGACTGTGTTCGAGAATGTGCGGCTCGCAGCGCAAGCGCATAGCGGGCACGCGCTGCGTCTGACAGGGAATGTTGCCCGCGACTCCGCCGTCAACGCACGCACTGAGCATGCACTTGCACAGACAGGTCTTGTCCACCGTGCCGCCACGGTTGCAAAGTTCATGAGCCATGGCGAGCAGCGCCAGCTCGAAATCGCGATGGTGCTCGCCACCGAGCCAAAGGTCATCCTGCTCGATGAACCGCTCGCCGGCATGGGGCAGGCCGAGGCT
>JANMHN010000029.1:0-2230 GCA_031375185.1 Allobosea sp.
GTCGTCCTCGTGAGGTGCGCGCTTTGCTCATATCCAAGGCGTCTAGCATTGTCATTCCCGCACCGCCAGTTGTAATAACGATGGCAACCTGTGCGAAAAAACGATAGCCAACGGCCATGGAACGCTTTGACTGGGACGATCTGAGGTTTTTTCTGGCGGTTGCAAGATCCGGCCGGCTGACATCCGCCGCACGCCGCCTTGGTGCCGATCATGCGACCGTGTCGCGGCGCATCTCGTCGCTGGAGACGGCGCTGAAAGCCAAGCTGTTCGAGCGCCTGCCGCAGGGCTACGCGCTCACATCCCATGGCGAGCGGCTGCTGGCCAAGGCCGAAAGCATGGAAACCGATGCGCTCATCATCCAGAGCGAGATCGGCGGGGCTGACATGGCGCTGTCAGGCGTGGTGCGGGTTGGTGCGCCGGATGGTTTCGGAACATCGTTTCTCGCCCCCAGGCTGGCAAAGTTCATGGCCGCGTCCCCGGCGCTGGAATTGCAGCTTGTCGCCATGCCGCGGCTCTTGTCGCTGTCCAAGCGCGAGGCGGATGTGGCGATCACGCTTGCCCCGCCCAAGGAAGGCAAGATCGTGGCGAGGAAGCTGGTGGACTATCGTCTCGGGCTCTATGCCGCTCCGGGCTATCTTGCCGAAGCTCCCGCTCTGGCTTGCGCGGATGAGCTTCATGCGCATTCGGTCATCGGTTACATCGACGATCTGATCTTCACGCCTGAGCTTGACTATCTCGGCGAGGTGTCACGCGGCCTTCGCGCCCGCACGCAATCATCCAATCTCAATGCGCAGATGGCGCTGGCCGCAGCCGGAGGCGGCGTTTGCGTCCTGCCGAAGTTCATGGCGCACGGACATGCCGGACTGGTGCAGGTGCTGCCGGATACCGTGTCGATCCAGCGCTCGTTCTGGCTTGTCGTCCATGCCGACCTGAAGGATGTGGCGCGGGTGCGCACCACTGTCGATTTCATCGTCAGGGAAGCGAAAGCGGCAAGGGCGTTGTTTTCCGGGGAAGTGCCGGTCGCGGCGATTGCTGCTGAGTAAAACAACTCACCGTCATTCCGGGGCGCGGCACGCGAGCCCGGAACCCATCAATGGAGTTTGAACCAACGGCGCGATGGGTTCCGGGCCTGCCACTTTGCGGCATCCCGGAATGACAACATGAGCATTCACACCCGCCAGGGCAGCACGCCATCCGGCAGCTTGCCTGCGAGCCGGTCGAGCAGCAGCATCACGGAAAGGATGACCACACTGGCGCTGATGGCGACGGCGGCGGCTTCTCCCGCAAGCCCGCTCTCCTTCAGGCTGAACAGCACCACGCCGAGCGTCTCGGTTCCCGCCGACCAGAGCAGGGCCGAAACCGTGAGCTCGTTGAAGGCGACAAGGAAGACCAGCAAGGCACCGGCACTGGCTGCGGGCAGCAGGATCGGCGTCACGACAAACCGCATCAACTGCCACCAGGTTGCGCCATCCAGCCGCGCGGCGTCTTCATGGTGGGCCTCGATCTGCCCCATGGCGGCCAGCGTCGGCTTCAGCGCAGGTGCCAGGAAGCGCGCAAGATAGGCGAACAGGATGATGAACACGGTGCCGTAGATGCTGAAGCCCACCAGCGGCAGAGGCTTGAGGAAGAGAAGGATGCAGGCTATTGCCAGCACCACGCCCGGCAACGCATAGGGTGTCTCGATCAGCGCCTCGATGTAAGGGCGAACACGCGTCAGGCGGCGCTCCAGCGTGTAGGCGAACAGGATCGACAGCCCGCACAGGATGAGCGCCGACAGCCCCGCCATCAGGAACGAATTGCGGAAGGCGCGGATGGTCACGTCCTGACGCATCAGAACCTCGGCGAAGTTGGCAGACGTGATCGTCGCGACCGTCAGCGGCACGCCGAGGGCAGGGCGCAGGGCATCCCCCAGAAGCGAAAGGAACGGAAGCCCGATCTTGAAGGCAAGAAGCAGCCACAAGCCGATTTCAACACCTGTGCGCCAGCGTCCGAGAGGGGCGAAGGGCGTCATGCGTTGCTCGATCTCGACCTTGCCGATGGTTTTTTTCATGAGCAATGCGCCGAGCAGCGTGCCGACGCCCGCGATCAGCGCGACGACCAGAGCCAGTGCCGCCATGTCGGTCAGTACGGTCGGCCCGAAGCTGGTCAGCCTCCTGTAGATCAGCGTGGGCAGGGTCAGGTAATTCACCGGCATGCCCATCAAAGCCGGAATGCCGAAATTGCCCACCCC
>JANMHN010000065.1:0-11514 GCA_031375185.1 Allobosea sp.
CGGTGATGATGCTGATCTTGTCGATGAGGCGCATGCTTCAACTCCGGGCCGGACGGTGATTCAGTTCGGCAAACAAGGTAGGTAAACCATTGATCAAACTGACCGAATGTCAGACAGAACCGATCCATTGCCGCAGCGTCCTGACGAACTCAGGCGTGCGGCTGACCGGGAACAGATGCCCGCCATCGGCAAAGACATGCCGTGCCGCACCCGGAAGAGCTGCGGCCAGCTCCTCCTGAAGATAGGACGGCACGATCATGTCATCCTTCGCGCCCTGCACAAGCACCGGCCCGGTGAAGGCTCCCGCATGCGCGCTGCCATCGAAAGCAAGCAAGGCGTTGATCCGTTCAACCGCATGGCTCATCTGCTGGGGGCTGTGCGGCGCTCCGGCGATGGCCAACGCGATGATGCCCCAGTTGGCCTCGAGCCAGTCCGGCGGGTAGCCCATCAGCGTGCCGAGCGCGGCATAGCCCGCAGGGTCAGCCTCAAGCAGTTTCAGCCGCGAGGTGAACAGCGTCTGCATGAAGCGGTTGGGCTTCAGCCAGGTGCCGCTCAGCACAAGTCCGCTGACACGGTCCGGATGCTGCCGCACAAAGGACTGGCCGATGGCGCCGCCCATGGAATGCCCCAGGAACAGGGTCCGTTCCACGCCCGCTGCATCGAGCACGGTGCGCACGTCATCTGCCAGCAGGTCAATGCCGACAGGGTCTGTTCCGCGGGTGCTGGCACCAATGGCCCTGTGATCGAAGGTGATGACGGTGTGGTGCCTTTCCAGTTCCAGTGCAGCCGGAATCCAGAACTTCGCCATGCCGCCAAGCCCTGTGACCAGGAGCAGCGGTGGCCCGCTGCCTTGCACGGTCACGGCGATCCGCGCGTCGTCGGGCGTTGTCACGACAAGATGTTTCATGTTCAGGCCTGCTTGTTGAAGGAAGGGTCGGTCCAGCCGAACACCGTGCGCGCCTCGATCTCCGCCACGTTGTCCGGCCTTGCAAAAGGCTCGGGTGCAGGCTCGCCTGGGGTTCGCGGCCTGCCGATTTCGGCAAAGAAATCATCCAGCCCGCCCGGCATGAAGACCCAGAAGAAGGTCATCGGCTCATCATGCGGATTGAGGAAATGATGCCTGCGTCCATGACCGAGAAAGACGCAGGAACCTTTTTCGATTGTGTGTTCCACGCCATCGAGCCTGCACACGCCCTTTCCCTCGACCACGAAGATGATCTCCTCGTTGCGGTCATGGGTGTGCTCGCGGATGAACGAGCGCGGCGCGACAGTCTGCGTTCCGACCGAGAAACGGTTGGCGCTGGCGATCGACATGTTGCTGAACAGGTTGCGGACAAAGCCATTGGCGGGCACCGGCTGCCAGAATGTCTTGCCATCCTGGGGGCCCAATACTTTCGCTTCCCCCGCTGCTTTCGCCTCCCCCTTGGCCTGCTCTGTCATGCTGCTGCTCCTGCTGATCTCAATCCACGGCGAAGATGGCGTCGATTTCCACGGTTGCGTTGAGCGGCAACTGCGCCACCCCGATGGAGGTGCGCGCATGCCGTCCTTTTTCGCCCCAGATGGCGATGAACAGTTCCGAGCATGCGTTGATGATCTTGGGATAGTCGCCCATGCCCTGCGCGCAGGTCACGAAGCCGCGCACCATGACGACCTGCCTGACGCGGCCGAGATCCCCATCAAGAGCTGACCGGAGATTGCTGAGCAGGCTGAGCCCGGTCATCAGGGCACCCTTTCGTGCCGTCTCCAGATCAACACCCATGCCATAGATGCCTGTCGGGGAGGGAGCGCCATCACGCTCGCAGATCTGTCCGGCAAGGAAGATCAGGTGTCCCTCCCGTTTCCAGAGCAGGAACTCGCCCACTGGCGTGGCCGGTGCGGGCAGCATGTGCCCCATCGCTGTGATCTTCTGCAGGATGTCATGATCTGTCAGCATCGGAGCCCGCCTTGACGTCTGATGAGAGGGTAGGGCGCAAGCCGCCGCAGCGCCAGTGCCCTTGCGCGGTCTGCCCATGCAACTCAGGCGCGGTGCGCGCACGCCACACAGAAAGCCCCCTCTTGCATGCCCCTCTTGCCTCTTTCGCAGTCCGTGCCACTTTGTCGACATGAAACTCACGCCGAAACTCACGCCGAAACTCACCTCGCATCATCGCTATGATTATCACCCGATCAAGGGCAGACCCGTCTACAATTGGCCAAATGGCACAAGGCTTGCCGTCTATATCGGCCTTAATCTGGAACATTTCGCCTTTGGTGAAGGCCTTGGTGCCGAACTCGCGCCCGGCGGGCCGCAGCCTGATGTGCTGAATTATGCCTGGCGTGACTATGGCAACCGTGTCGGTGCCTGGCGGATGCTGGAGATGCTCGACGCCATTGATCTGCCGACTTCCGTGCTGATCAACAGCGCCATGCTTGGCTATGCCCCGTCGCTGGTGGACGCCTTCATCGCGCGGGGAGACGAGATCGTCGGCCATGGCCGCACCAATTCCGAGCGGCAGAGCATCCTGTCCGAAGCTGACGAGCGCAGGTTGATTGCCGAAGCCACGGACATGCTTGCCCAGCGCACCGGCATCATGCCGAGGGGCTGGCTCTCACCATGGATCGCCGAGAGCCACCATACCCCCGATCTTCTGCAGGAGGCCGGCTATGCTTACACCCTCAACTGGTGCGCTGACGACCAGCCGATCTGGCTGAAGACCCGCGCAGGCCGCATCCTTGCGGTGCCCTATCCGCAAGAAGTCAACGACATCCCGTCCATAGTGGCGCGCAAGGACAGTGCGACCGAATTCGCTGACATGATCATCGACAATTTCGACGAGATGCTGGCCCAATCTGTTGAAGGGCCGCTGGTGATGGGCATCGCGTTGCATCCTTATCTGGTCGGCCAGCCATTCCGCCTGCGTCAGTTGCGCCGCGCCCTTGCCCACATCGCAGCGCGCCAAAGCGATGTCTGGTTCACCACGTCGGGCCAGATCGCAGCCTGTGCGGCAGGGTTGGCTCCTGGCCTGATTGTCTGAATATCAGCACGCGGCAGTTGCCCGCCGGGCCTTTTTCGGGCAGGTCAGACGAGCGCAAACTGGAACCGACCTGATGTCCCAATCTTCGCCGCAATCTCCATCGCACGTCCCGCCCATCGTCGGCAGGCTGCCGGTCCTGTACCGTTCGGTGACACCGATGAACCGCGAGCAACATGCCGCGATGCGTCTTGCGCCTTTGCCGCAACCCCTGTCTTTCGCGCGTGGCACGCATCTTCTGCCCGCCATGGTCGATGAGTTTGCAGCCGCCGCGCGCGAGCTGCCCATCGTCTTCCTGCCCGAAGCAGACGGCATCTCGCCTGTGTTCATGCTCAGCTTGCGATCGGGGATCAATGGTTTCGTCACGTCGGAAGGTCTGTGGACCGCATCGTACCTGCCGGCCTATATCCGCCGTTATCCGTTCGTTCTGGGCGATATCGAGGGTCGCGATCCGATCCTGTGTTTCGACGACCAGTTCGAGGGTTTCAATGAAACGCACGGCGAGATCATGTTCAATCCGGACGGCAAGCCCAGCGCGGTACTTGAAGCTGCCATGCAGTTCGCGGGCGGCTTTCGCGAGGCAGGCCAGCGCACCACGCAATTCGTGAAGAAGCTGCGCGAACTCGACCTGTTCAAGTCCGTGACGATGGATGTGAACTCCGCCAAGCTCGGCAAGACAACCATCGAAGGCCTGCTCGTCATCGATGAGGCAAAGCTGAAGACGCTGAACGACGCGGTGATTCTGGATCTGCAGAAAACCGGCTATCTTCCTGCAATCCATGCCCATCTGCTCAGTCTGGGTGGCATTGTTGCGCTGACCTGATGAAGGGCACGGGCAGATGCTGAAGTTAATCAGATGATCAAGGCGGGAGGAACCGGCACGGGCCGGCCCGGCGAGGATGTCCTCATCCTCGTCAACGAGGCCAACCGTGCCGTAGGTTCGGGCGGAAAGTGGGAGGTTCACCGGCAAGGCCTGCTGCACCGGGCGTTCTCGATCTTCCTTTTCGACGACGCGGGCCGCGTGCTGCTGCAGCGGCGCTTTGACGGAAAGTATCATTCCGGCGGCTTGTGGGCCAACACCTGCTGCGGGCATCCGCGCCTTGGCGAGCGCACCTTGCCTGCGGCTCACCGGCGGCTTGGCGAGGAACTCGGGATGACGGCCCGGCTGCAGGCTGGCTTCCGTGCCCGCTACACCACCAGTCTCGACCATGGCCTCACCGAAAACGAATTGGTCCATGTCTATGTCGGGCGCGCGGAAGGCGTGATGGCGCTGAACCCGGAAGAGGTCAGCGAAACCCGTTTCATGTCCCTGGCTGACCTGATCGCCGACACAGGCCGCCAGCCTGAGGCCTATGCCTACTGGCTCAGGCACTATCTCAAGCGCCATGCCGATGTGCTGGAGACGCTGAGCCGGATGGGTGATGTCGCACGTCCTTCACCTTGACAATCGACCCCCCAGAGCCGACTGACAGCGCTCGCAAATTCGACGTTCCACCTGAGAAAAACCATGTCCCTGCACCGTTATCGCTCCCACACCTGCGGCGCCCTGCGCGAGGAGCATGTGGGCCAATCTGTCCGCATTTCAGGTTGGTGCCACCGCATCCGCGACCATGGCGGGGTGCTGTTCATCGATCTGCGGGATCATTACGGCATGATGCAATGCGTGGCGGACCCGGATTCGCCAGCCTTCAAGGCGGTGGAGCACGTGCGCTCGGAATGGTGCGTGCGCATCGACGGCAAGGTGCGCCGCCGCCCTGAAGGCACGACCAATGCAGACCTGCCGACCGGCATGGTCGAGATCTTCATCACTGAACTTGAGGTGCTTGGCCCGGCAGGCGAATTGCCGCTGCAGGTCTTTGGCGATCAGCAATACCCGGAGGACACGCGGCTGAAATACCGCTTCCTCGACCTGCGCCGCGAGAAGCTGCACCAGAACATCATGACGCGCGGCGCGGTGGTGGACGCGATGCGTTTGCGCATGAAAAAGCAGGGTTTCTTCGAGTTCCAGACGCCGATCCTGACGGCCTCATCGCCCGAAGGCGCGCGCGATTTCCTCGTGCCGAGCCGCATCCATCCGGGCAAGTTCTACGCGCTGCCGCAGGCCCCGCAGCAGTACAAGCAGCTGATCATGATGGCGGGTTTCGACCGCTATTTCCAGATTGCGCCCTGTTTCCGCGACGAGGACCCGCGCGCCGACCGACTGCCGGGTGAGTTCTACCAGCTCGATCTCGAAATGAGTTTTGTCGAGCAGGAAGACGTGTTCGCCGCCGTCGAGCCGGTGATCACCGGCATCTTCGAGGAGTTCGGCGGCGGCAAACCCGTGACGCAGAAATGGCCGCGCATTCCCTATGCGGAATCGCTGGCGAAATACGGCACCGACAAGCCCGACCTGCGCAACCCGCTGGTGATGCAGGACGTGTCGGACATCATGCGCGGCTCGGGCTTCAAAGTCTTCGCGCGGATTCTCGAAGAGCCGAAGAACCGCGTCTGGGCGATCCCCGCGCCGGGCGGCGGCTCTCGTGCCTTCTGCGACCGGATGAACTCCTGGGCGCAGGGCGAGGGGCAGCCTGGGCTGGGGTATGTGATGTGGAAGGAAGGCGCGGGCGCAGGCCCTGTCGCTAACAACATCGGCACTGAAAAGACCGAAGCCATCCGCGCACAACTTGACCTCGGCGATGGCGACGCCTGCTTCTTCGTTGCTGGCGACCCTGCCAAGTTCGTGAAGTTTGCAGGGCTTGCCCGCACCAAGGTCGGCGAGGACCTGAACCTGATCGACAAGGAGCGTTTCGAACTCGCCTGGATCGTCGATTTCCCGATGTATGAGTATGACGAGACCGAGAAGAAGATCGATTTCAGCCACAACCCGTTCTCGATGCCGCAAGGCGGGCTTGAAGCGCTTGAGACACAGGACCCGACCACCATCAAGGCGTTCCAGTATGACATCGCCTGCAACGGTTTCGAGATCGCCTCCGGCGGCATCCGCAACCACCGCCCTGAAGCCATGGTTAAGGCCTTCGAGATCGCGGGCTATGGCGAGCAGGACGTGATCGAGCGCTTCGGCGGCATGTACCGCGCCTTCCAGTATGGCGCGCCGCCCCATGGCGGCATGGCGGCCGGGGTCGACCGCATCGTCATGCTGCTCTGCGGCACCGCGAACCTGCGCGAAATCTCGCTGTTCCCGATGAACCAGCAGGCGCTCGACGTGCTGATGGGCGCACCCGGCGATGTCACGCCCAAACAATTGCGCGAGTTGCACATCCGGCTGAATGTGCAGGAGTAGGGCCTTGTTTCGCCCGCCCGTCGTCATTCCGGGGCGCGCAAGGCGCGAGCCCGGAACCCATTCAGGAGCGACCGGGATTATGGGACGTTCGTTTGGTGGGTTCCGGGCTCACCGCTGCGCGCTGCCCCGGAATGACCGAGCGATGTGGCACTGGCTTGCACTGCTGCCCCTCGCACTCAGCGCCTGCCAGCAGCACAATGCCTATACGCCCGGCACGCCGGAATACGCAGCGGCGGTCGTGTCACGCGGGTTTGATTGCGGCCTGCGCGTGGAGCGGGGCCGGGTTGTGGCCGTCTATCGCGGGGATGAGCGCCGCCGCTTTGTTGCGACCAACCAGCAGCTTGCGGTCCGGTCCTACAACCTGCCGCGTGCCTGCACCGAGGCCGAGCGCGCCAGCGTGGCCGATGCGTTGCGCAGGCTCGCGCGGCGCTGAAGACTTCGCCCGGCGCTGAAGACTTCGCGCGGCGCTGAACCGGCCTTCACTGCGCCCGCGCCTGCACCTCGATCTTGTCAAAGATGGCCTGCGGTTCGGCCATGACGGCAACAGCGTCGGCAAGGCCGATGCCTGATGCGGACCTGGACCTGAGGTCAATGTCCAGCACGCCCGGCTTCGCCACGAAGCGCGAGATGGCAGCGGTGAGCGCCTTTGCCCCATCCGAGTCACCCAGGATCGCCGGCAGGGCGATGGCGGCCATTGATCCCCATTCGCGGCGCAGCGCTTCGGGGGTCTTTCTGGCCTTGCGCGCCTCGTTGGCGACGATTTTCTCGAACCCGCCGAAGTTCTGGACATTCACGGTCAGGCGCCGCGCCGAAGCCGACAGCCACGCCACCTGGGCCAGCGCCGTGTCGAGTGAGAAGGCATCCTTGGTGACATTGGCAAGCTGGCCCGAAATCGAGGTCGCCGCCAGATCCTTGCCGGAAAAATTCAGCGCCTTGATGTCAAGCTGGTCGCTGTCCTTCTGCCAGGCGAGATCTGCCAGCCAGGAGAGGTTGATGTCCTTGATGCCCATGGCGATGAGGTCGCGCACGCTCTGCTCCTTTGAGGAGGCCGGCAGCGTCGTCGCAAATTCCTGCGCGCCAAAGCGGACTGCCGTCGGGATGCCATCGAGCTGGTTGCTGACGCCGAGTTCCATGCTTTTCAGCGAAGCACGGAACATGTCAGGCAGGCCCGCTTTCTTGGGTCCGGTCGTATCCGGTGTCTGGATGTTGAGGCCCGCGATGCGGACCGTGCCCAGTTTGGGAATCAGCTTCATGTAGTCGGTCGCAAAGGCTTCGATGTTGCCGCTTTCCAGCGTGCTGATCAGCACGCGGATGCTGTCCCGGAAGCTGAAATCGCGCATTTCGAATTCGGCAAGGCCGACCTTGGTGGGGCCTGCGTCAACCTTGATATCGCCCATGGCAAACCCGCCCTGCTGTGGCTGGTCGCTGAAGCGCATCTTGCCAATGCTGAACGTTGCTTCGGATGGCCCCTTGCCGAAGCTGCCGCTGAAGCCCTCCATGTCCATCACGCCGTACTCGAAATTCTCGAGAAACGAGAGCACGCGGGCGATCATGGCAATCTCCGCCTTGTCAGGCGTGGCATTGCTGTTGCCCTTGTTCTTTTCGGTGAAGGCCATCAGGTTGCGGAACGAACTGATCAGCGGCTCCTTTCCGGGCCGTGCCTTCGAGTCCCGCATCGAAACGCGGCCGAGGCGGAACTGGCCCATGCCGCCTGGAAGTTCAACGACATAGTCGCGATACGAAATCGAGCGATACAGCGGCGACAGCGGCACCTGCAGCGGATCAGGCACAGCGGTGGTCATGACGCGCGCCACCAGAGGCAGGTCCATGGCCTCGGCCAGTGTTTCGCCGATGCTGAAATCCATCTTGCCGACGGTCTTGTCGGTCATCACGCCCTTGACACCGGCCATACGCATCTTGCCGATCACACCGGCCACGATGTCGTTCATCGTCACGTCGCGGTAAATGATGGTCTGCGTGTTGCCGTCGATCGTCTGCTCGACGATGATCTCCGGCATGCTTGCGGACGTTGCCTGCAGACGCATCAGCCGCTGCACCGGATCGCCAGACGCGTTGGCGTCCAGCACGGCGCGCAGCTCAGCCTCGCTGAGGGACGTCCCGCTGACATTCAGCCGCGGAATGGCAACCCGCATGAACCCGAGATCATACCGCAGGTCTGTCAGCGAGACATTCTGGGCCTGTGCCGTGTTCCCGGCCAGCGCCATGGCGGCCAGCATCGAGATGAGGAACAGGCGGCGCAACAGTCCGGGACGCGCGAAAGACGGCATGTGGTGAACCTCGTCAGGATATGTCGGCGGCGAAAGGTCAATCAGGAGTGTTGAAGGTTCAATTGTGGCAAATGTCCGGTTGTCGGCCCCGTCATCCGACAGGGCAGGCAATCGTGTTGGCGGCTGGCGCATCAGACTCGTAACCTGACGCAACGCCATTGTGGACCTGTCAAAGCCGCCCGGCAATGCGGTCCATCAGAATATCGCGCATGCGGTAGATGCGGCCTGCATGGTGCCATGTCAGGGCCGAGAGTGCGGTTTCATGCCAGCCCGTGATGCCCTGCTCCTGCCGGAATGCGCTGCACATCGCGAGGAAGGAGCGGCGAAAGGCCAGCCGCTCGCGGGGAGGGGGCTTGCCATAATCACCCGCGCCAGTCTTCGGCGTGATCCTCTGGATGAAGATGGCATCCGGCGCAGCGGCAATCTGGCCCGACATCAGGAACGGGTAGAGCAGGAGATGGTCCGGCCCCCACGGCGTGTCATATTTGGCCCAGACGCGGCGGAAGACGGGCCTGACGGCCTCGATGTCCCACAACCCGCAGAACCAGGCCTGATGTGAGCGCAGCAGGAGTTCCACCGTCGATGTCAGCGATGGCTCACCCCCTGTTCCGGGTGGCATGCGCATCTTCGGCGCCCGCCCCTCGCGAAAGGTGTGGACAGCCGGAACCGCAATCCGCGCTCCGGGCTGGTGTTGCATCGCGGCCAGCAGCGCTTCGACATAGGTGTCAGACGACAGGTCATCATGGCAGCGCAGGATGAAGTACGGCGTGTCGGCAGCCTCGATCACGGCGCTGAAATTGCCCATCAGCCCGATGTTTCTTGGCTGGCTGATCAGGCGTATGCGCGCATCGCGGCTGGCGTGGTCCCTGACAATGGCCGCGGTCCGGTCGGTGGAGGCATTGTCCGACACAATGATCTCGATGTCGGCGCATGTCTGGCGCGTGAGGCAGTCGAGACATTGCCCGATCAGACCTTCACCATTGTAGACCGGGACGCCGATGGTCACCAAAGCCATAGCTGTCTCCGCCCTGCCAAGTGCGTGTTAGACCATGGCTGTCATGCGGGGCAAGGCTGATGCCTCAAAGGGCGAAGGATGTGCCGCAACCGCAGGAGGAGGTGGCGTTAGGGTTGGTGATCTTGAAGGACTGGCCGATCAGGTCATCGACGAAATCAATGGTCGAGCCACCGAGGAACTGCAGCGAAGCTTCGTCGATCAGCACGGTGGCCTTGAGGCCGGATGCATTGTTGGCCAGCACCGTGTCATCGCTGTTCTGCAACCGGTCCATCTCGAACACATACTGGAACCCCGAGCAGCCGCCACCATTGACCGCAACCCGCAGCATGGTGCCCGACGGCTCCGTGGACAGCACAGTGGCGATCCGCCTGAAGGCGGCATCCGTCACGTGGACAGGCGCAACCATGGTTTCGGTCATCTGGGGCGTCCCTCGGAGGTTCGGCTTGTCTGCATGTCACATTACAAGGTAAGGGCCAAGGCTCATAACTTCAAGCAAGTCCGCATATGTGAGCGGGCACTTCGACCCGAACCCGGATGAGGGACATGCCGGAACCAGGTGAGCGCTTCAGGTCGTCCTTTGCCTCAAGGCCATCCCTCACGCGGGGTCGGCTGGTTGATGAGCCGTCATCGCCGACCCGCAGCGATTTCCAGCGCGACCGTGACCGGATCATTCATTCGACGGCCTTCCGCCGCCTCAAGCACAAGACACAGGTGTTCGTGTTCCATGAGGGCGATCATTTCCGCACGCGGCTGACCCACACCATCGAGGTGGCCCAGATCACGCGCTCGATTGCCCGCGCACTCGGACTCGATGAGGATCTGGCCGAGGCGCTGGCCCTGGCGCATGATCTGGGCCACACGCCTTTCGGCCACACCGGCGAGGATGCCCTGCAGGCCTGCATGGCGGCCCATGGCGGGTTCGATCACAACGCGCAGGCCTTGCGCATCGTGACGCGGCTTGAACGGCGCTATCCGTCCTTCGATGGCCTCAATCTGACATGGGAAACCCTTGAAGGCCTGGTCAAGCACAATGGCCCGCTGCTTGATCAGGCAGGCAAACCCGCCACGCGTTATGCGAAGGATGGCGTGCCTGTGGCAGTGCTGGACTACAACGCCCGCCATGACCTCTGGCTGTCGAGCCATGCCAGCGCCGAGGCGCAGGTCGCCGCCGTGGCCGATGACATTGCCTATGACGCGCATGACATCGATGATGGCCTGCGCGCCGGGCTGTTCGACGTGGACGATCTGGCAGACGTGCCGTTTCTGGCGGATATCCTTTCGGGCATCCGGTCGGAATATCCCGCCATCGAACGCACGCGGCTGATCAGCGAACTGGTGCGCCGCGTCATCACGCGCTTTGTCGAGGATGTGATTGTCCAAAGCCGCGAGCAACTGGCGGGCGCTGGCGTCAAGTCCGCCGACGAGGTGCGGCTGGCCGGGCGGACACTCGTGGGTTTCTCCTCGGCCATCGCCGAGGCTGACAGGGCGATCAAGGGCTTCCTGTTCCCGCGCATGTATCGCCATGCCACTGTGATGCGCATCCGGCATGAGGCCGCCGGGGTGGTGACCGACCTGTTCGGGCGTTTTCTGGCCGTGCCCACGGCGATGCCGCCTGAATGGTCACAGGGTTTTGGCGCGCTTGACGAGGGCCGTGCGGCCCGCCGGGTCTGCGACTATATTGCCGGCATGACGGACCGCTATGCGCTTGACGAACATGCCAGGCTGTTTGACGCCACCCCGCTGTTGCGATAGGCGCGGCTTTGAGAAGCCGTATTTGCGGCGCACCACATGATTCAATCTGGCGGGATATGCCGCCAAGGCGTTGCAGCACATGAACATTTTTGATCTTTTCACGGCACGGATTGCCGCAACGCTTGACCGGCTTGCAGCAGCGGGAGAACTGCCAGCCGGCCTCGATCT
>JANMHN010000090.1:0-3556 GCA_031375185.1 Allobosea sp.
CGCTCAACCATCGTCTTGTCGTTGCGGCCACGGGCGGCCTGGATGATCCAGCGAATCGCGAGGGCCTGACGGCGCTCCATGCGAACTTCGACCGGAACCTGGTAAGTTGCACCGCCAACGCGCCGGGATCGGACTTCGATGGCAGGAGCGACATTCTCGAGTGCCTGCTTGAACACCTCGAGCGGACCGGACTTCAGTCGGGCCTCGACCTGGTCGAATGCGCCATAGACGATCGATTCGGCGACCGACTTCTTGCCCTCGTACATGATCGAGTTCATGAACTTGGTCACGACAATATCGCCGAACTTGGGGTCCGGAATGACTTCGCGCTTTTCGGCACTGTGACGACGGGACATTGCTGTCTACCCTTCGATCTTCAAAACGTTCAGGACTTTCGCCCCATCTCAATTCAACAGTCCCGGTTACAAATCCGGGTGATAGCGGCTAGGCCGGTCTCACTTCGGACGCTTGGCACCGTACTTGGAGCGCCGCTGCTTCCGGTTCTTGACACCCTGGGTGTCGAGAACACCGCGCAGGATATGGTAGCGAACGCCGGGCAGATCCTTGACGCGACCGCCGCGGATCATCACGACCGAGTGTTCCTGAAGATTGTGACCTTCACCTGGAATGTAACCGATGACTTCGAAGCCATTGGTCAGGCGCACCTTTGCGACCTTGCGAAGCGCCGAATTCGGCTTCTTCGGGGTCGTTGTGTAGACGCGGGTGCAGACACCACGCTTCTGGGGGCAAGCCTCCAGGGCAGGCGCCTTGTTCCGTGTCTTGACTGCTTCCCGCGGCTTGCGGATCAGCTGGCTGATCGTGGGCATTGAAGACCTCTCGCTCGTTGAGCGCTTCGTCGTGTCAAACTCAGTCCATCTTGCGATTGCACAGGCCAAAACAAACCAACGCCATTGACTTTTTTCAAAGTCGAAAGCGTTGCTGCCACGCAGAGGATCACGGTTTCCCGCAATCATGCCAACCAAGACCGGTATCAGGTCGCTAGATGCGGCGGCGTTTCGGTCGCGATGCTCGCCCGGCCTGAGCCAAATGGGCGACTTACGTGTCCGACGTCCGTCGATGTGACGCGCTTATGACTCAGCACCGGAGAAGCGTCAACCCCAATAAGTCCACCGAAAAGCCATTTCCGGCATACCAACGCAAGGTTGGGCTCAATTACAGTCACGCCTGCCCTTAAAATGGAACAGGCCGCCCGTGAAGGGCGGCCTGTCGATTCTTTCCACGTCTGGATAAGCAGCCGAAACTACTCGGCAGCAGGCTGGGCAGCCTCCAGCGCAGCCTGGGCGGCACGTGACGCCTTGAGGGCGGCGGCGGCTGTTTCCGTCTTCTGGTTCACGATCAGATCGTCGCGGCGCTGTGCCACGGCCCTGATCTTGAAGACCTGCGCGCCCGTGCCGGCCGGGATCAGCGAGCCGACGATTACGTTCTCCTTCAGCCCTTCCAGCGTGTCCGTCTTGCCGTTGACCGCCGCCTCCGTGAGGACGCGGGTGGTTTCCTGGAACGACGCCGCCGAGATGAACGAGCGTGTCTGCAAGCTCGCCTTGGTGATGCCAAGCAGAACGGGAACCCCAGACGCGGGCTTCTTGCCTTCGGCAACCGCCTTCTCGTTGGCTTCGTCGAACTCGAGCCGGTCGACCTGGTCGCCCGTCAAGATCTCGGTGTCGCCACCATCTGTGATCTCCACCTTCTGCAGCATCTGCCGGACAATCACCTCGATGTGCTTGTCGTTGATGCTCACACCCTGCAGGCGATAGACCTCCTGGATTTCATTGACGAGGTAAGCTGCAAGCTCCTCCACGCCTTTGATCGCCAGGATGTCGTGCGGCGCGGGGTTTCCGTCGAGGATGTAATCCCCCATTTCGACCACGTCACCATCCTGCAGGTGGATGTGCTTGCCCTTGGGAATCAGGTGCTCGACCGGATCGGACCCATCATGCGGATTGAGCGTGATGCGGCGCTTGTTTTTGTAGTCGCGCCCGAAGGCGATCGTGCCGGCCTTTTCCGCGATGATCGCGGCGTCCTTCGGACGGCGAGCCTCGAAAAGCTCCGCCACACGCGGCAGACCGCCCGTGATGTCGCGAGTCTTGGCACTTTCCGTCGGAATGCGAGCCACAATGTCGCCTGCCTTGACGGTCACGCCCGGATCAACCGAGAGAATGCCGTCCACCGGCAGAAGATAGCGAGCCTCGGAGCCGCGCGCGGCTTTCAGGATCTTGCCGTCCTTGCCCTGAATAACGATGGCAGGCTTGAGTTCCGCCGAACGAGCATTGGAACGCCAGTCGGTGACCATACGCTTGGCGATCCCGGTCGCCTCGTCGATCTGTTCGGATAGCGACGAGCCTTCGAGCAGGTCTTCATAGGCAACGATGCCGTCGACATCGGCAATGATCGGCCGTGTGTACGGATCCCATTCGGCGATCCGCTGGCCGCGCTTGATCTTGTCGCCCTCATCCACCTTGAGCTTCGAGCCAAAGACCAGCCGATGCACTGCGCGCTCCGTACCATCAGGCCCGGTGATCACGATGGACACGTTGCGGCCCATGGTGATGAGGTCACCATCGGAGTTCCGCGCCACGTTGCGGTTGCGCATCCGGATCTCGCCCTCGAAATTCGAGTCGATGACCGACTGCTCGTTGATCTGCGCCGCGCCCCCGATGTGGAAGGTGCGCATCGTGAGCTGGGTGCCCGGTTCCCCGATCGACTGTGCGGCAATGACGCCGACAGCTTCACCCATGTTGACCGGCGTTCCGCGAGCGAGATCGCGACCATAGCAGGTGCCGCAGACGCCGTTCTTGGTTTCGCAGGTCAGGACCGAACGGATCTTGACCTCCTGGATACCGGCTTTGGTGATCTCCTCGAGATGGCTCTCCTCGAGCATCACACCGGCGGGAACGATGATGTTCCCCTCCCCGTTCGCGATGTCCTCTGCCGTGGTCCGGCCAAGGATGCGCGTGGCGAGTGAAGCAACGATCTGGCCCGCATCGACAATCGCGCGCATGCGGATGCCGTTGATCGTGCCGCAATCGACTTCGGTGATGATGGAGTCCTGCGCGACGTCCACCAGACGGCGCGTCAGATAGCCGGAGTTGGCCGTCTTCAACGCGGTGTCCGCCAGACCCTTGCGAGCACCGTGAGTCGAGTTGAAGTACTCCAGAACGTCAAGCCCCTCCTTGAAGTTCGAGATGATCGGGCTTTCGATGATTTCGCCCGATGGCTTGGCCATCAATCCGCGCATGGCGGCCAGCTGTCGCATCTGGGTTGGTGAACCCCGGGCACCCGAATGGCTCATCATGTAGATCGAGTTGATCGGCAGGTCGCGGCCATGCTCGTCCTTCTTGACGGACGAAATGCGCAGCATCATTTCCTGCGCCAGCTTGTCGGAGCACTTCGACCAGGCATCGACAACCTTGTTGTACTTCTCGCCCTGTGTGATCAGACCATCCTGATACTGCTGCTCGTAATCCTTGGTGAGCGCGCGAGTCGCATCAACGATCTCCCACTTGTTCTCCGGGATCACCATGTCGTCCTTGCCGAACGA
>JANMHN010000142.1:0-6873 GCA_031375185.1 Allobosea sp.
CGCGAACTGAACGATCTGCTCACCCATGGCGGCTTCCGCCGCTCCCAGACCATCGCCTATCGTCCCGCTTGCGAGACCTGCCGCTCCTGCATTTCCGTGCGGGTGCTGGTGGATGATTTCACGACTGGCCGAACCCAGCGCCGCAATCTGTCGCTCAACAGTGATCTTGTCGGCGCAACCGGGCCGAACAAGCCCAGTTCCGAACAATATTCCCTGTTCCGCCGCTATCTCGACCACCGCCATCCAGAAGGCGGCATGGCGGAGATGACCGTGCTCGACTATGCCATGATGGTCGAGGACAGCCATGTGGAAACCAACGTCATCGAGTACCGCAAGCGCGGCCCCGACAGCTTCGCCACCGGGCGCGGCACAGGCCCGTTGATCGCCATGGCCCTGACCGACCGCATGGCTGACGGGCTGTCCATGGTCTATTCATTCTATGATCCGGCAAAGTCCGACCGCTCGCTCGGCACCTACATGATTCTTGACCATATCGAGCGCACACGAAAGCTGGGCCTGCCCTACCTTTACCTCGGCTATTGGGTCGATGGCTCCAACAAGATGGACTACAAGGCGAAGTACCTGCCTCAGGAACGCCTGATGGGCCGCGGCTGGGAGAGGGTGGATGCTTGACAGGGCTTCCTGCCCGGCAAACAGCTAGATCATTGGTGTCATCCCCGGCGAGCCGCAGGCGAGGGAAGCGACTGTCTTGTCGGTCAAGCGGTTTTTTCGCGCCATGGTTGTTTGTCCCTGATGATGGCGTTGAGGATAGTGACGAGTTTGCGGGCGGTGGCGACCATGGCGACGAGCTTTGGCTTGCCATTGGTTATGAGTTTGTCGCGGAAGGCCTTTAGGGCGGGATTGTGGCGGCTCGCGACCATGGCCCCCATGAACAGCGCTGCCCGCACATCGGCCCTGCCACCGCCGATGAAGCTCTTGCCGCGCCACTGCCCGGACTGGCGCGTCCAGGGAGCAAGGCCGGTCAGGGCTGCCACTTTTCGTCGGTCGAGCGTGCCGAGCTCGGGCAGCTCGGCCAGAAGCGTGCGGGCAATGGTCTTGCCGATACCCGGCACGGAGGCGAGCAGATCCTCCTTCTCGCACCAGACAGGCGAGCCGCGCACGGCATCGTCGATGTCGCCATCGATGACGGCCAGCTCCTTCTCCAGCGCCTTGACCAGCCGCCGGATGCTTTTGGCGATGCGGGCGGGGGCGCGCATCTCACGTTGGCGTTCGGCCCCGATCATGGCGACGATCTGCCTGCGGCGGGCCACCAGATCGGCCAGAAGCCGGGTCTCTTCGTCGGGCAACGGCCTGATCACGGGAGCCGTCGCCTCGACGAAGTGTGCGATCACGGACGCATCGATCGGGTCGGTCTTGGCCCGCTTGCCGAGCGCGTTGGCAAAGGCGCGTACCTGCGCCGGATTGACCACCACCACCGGCAGACCGGCCCCGGCAAGGCCCGCCACAACCACTCTCTCGAAGCCGCCCGTCGCCTCGACCGCAACGGCCTTGACGGTAAGGTGGCTCAACTGCTCGATCAGGCTGGCGATCCCGTCGCCATCCCGGCTCACCCAGAACACACTTCCGCCAGGACGTACATGCACATCCAGACGATCCTTCGACACATCGATTCCAACAATAACGGTGGCGTCCATCTCATCCCATCCTTGCGCAAGCGGGCTTCGCTCAAAGCGGCCCAAGCGACTGTTCGGGGTCGATGGATTGGCAGGCGAAGACCCTTGCTTCCCTACGGGCTTGGGGTCCCTCGGGGATCGCGATCTTCCGCCTGCCACCGCAACCAATGGTATATCAGATGCGATGGGATTTAAGTTACAAGGGGATCCATAGCGCGACCAATCAAAATATGGATCCCCTTCCCCTGCGCTTCGCTCCGGCCGGGGATGACAACGGAACGTTGACCCGCTCGCAAAACGGCACAATCCGCGCTATGATGAACGTCATGAAGATGAGTTGTGCCATCCTTGCTGCCTCTCTCGCAGCCGCCACGCCCGCTCTGGCCATCCAGGAGGTCGTGCTTGGCCCGCGCGCGCCCGCCTTTGCGGCGGCGTCCAGCATGGGCTTGGCTGGGAGCGCCTCGAGGCACCGGCTTTCACGGGCGGCACGGCTGAACGCGATCCGCGTCTGTGGGCCTTCACGGGCGGCACCACCGAGAAACTGGGCCCGTTCCTGTTCAACACCACATCCGGTCCGTCATGGGCCATGAACAGCAGCTTCAACAGCGGTTTCGGCCTTGCATCCGGCATGGGTTCGTTCGCGCGCGGCTTCGGCGATCTGGGCTTCACCACGCGCAACACAACGGCGATCATGGCCAGCCAGAACCTTATGTTCTACACCTCGGTCGGCAGCACCTCCTATGGCAGCAGCGTCAACATCGTCCCCACAGCGCCCGGCCTCAGCCTTCTGGAGCGCCCCTCGACCCAGATGGACGTGCGCGCCGGCTTCAAGATGGAGCTGATGCCGGGGCTTACATTTGGGGCGGAAGCGGCCTTCGCGCCATCGATGCGGTAGGGCCGCATCCGTCATTGCGAGCGGAGCGAAGCAATCCAGCGCTGCGGTTCGCAAACTTGCTCAGATATGTCGCTTCACGACTGGATTGCTTCGCTGCGCTCGCAATGACGGCTTTCTGCATGACAGCGATGCTTGCGCCAGACGGCGACGCCAGCCCTTCGCTCGGTTCTGGGCGTTCGGCAGCTTTGAAAGGTCTACTGGACCTTTCAATCCACTTCGCGGATCGCCGCCTCACCCCACAAACCGATTGTTCTTCGGAAATCCCTTCGGCGGCAGCCGCCCGGCTTCGGCGCGCGCGCCCAGCCATTCGTTGAGTTCCGGCCTCGCCACAGTGTAGGTCCGGCCATCGCTGGACTGCCAGGTCAGGCCGTCGGCAATCGTGAACGATTTGGCGTCGGCGATGCCGCCATCCTTGTATTTCTGCAGGCGCACGCCCTTGCCCCGGCCCATTTCGGGCACCTCCGACAATGGAAAGCAGACCAGCTTGCGGTTCTCGCCGATCACCGCGAGATGATCACCCGTCATGGGCAAAGCGAACACGCATTTCAGCCCCTCATCCAGGTTCATCACCTGCTTGCCCTTGCGCGTGTTGGCGACGATGTCGTCTGCGGGCGCGATGAAGCCGCGCCCGTCGCTGGATGCGAACAGCAGCTTGACGCCAGCCTTGTAAGGAAACGCGGCGATAAAATCTGCAGTCTCCTCAAGGTCGATCGACAGCCGGATCGGATCACCGAAGCCGCGCCCGCCGGGCAGCTTGGACGCGTCGAGCGTGAAGACCTTGCCGTTGTCGCAGATCACCAGAACCCTGGCGGTCGTCTCGGTGAAGAACGAGAACTTGAGGCTGTCGTCGCCCTTCCAGGTCAGGGTCGCGAGATCCTGCACATGCCCTTTCAGCGTTCTGATCCAGCCCTTCTTGGACACCACTACGGTGATCGGCTCGCGTTCGATCATCGCTTCGTTCATGTCGATGTCGGTGGTTTCGGGCGCATCGGCGAATTGCGTGCGGCGCTTGCCGATGGCGGTGTCGGGGCCGAAAGCCTTGCGCACCTGTCTGATATCCCAGGCCACGGTCTTCCACTGCTGGTCTTCGGAGGCGAGCAGGCCATCGATCTGCGCCTTTTCCTCGGTCAGCTTGTCCAGTTCGCGCTTGAGTTCCATCTCCTCCAGCTTGCGCAAGCTGCGCAGGCGCGTGTCGAGGATGGCGTTGGCCTGCACCTCGCTGAGGTCGAAGACGCGCATCAGCTCGGTCTTCGGCTCGTCCTCCTCGCGGATGATCTTGATGACGCGGTCCAGATCGAGATAGACGATCAGGAGCCCGCGCAGGATTTCCAGCCGCCTTTCGATCTGGCCCAGTCGGAAACGCGAACGGCGCAGCAACACCTCGCGGCGGTGATGGAGCCATTCGCGCAGCACTTCGGCCAGGTTGAGCACACGCGGTGCGATGCCGCCTGTCAGGACGTTCATGTTGAGCGAGACGCGGCTTTCGAGCGCCGTCAGCTTGAACAGTGTCTCCATCATCAGGCCAGGGTCGATGGTGCGGTTGCGCGGCTCGAACACGACGCGGATGTCCTCGGCGGACTCATCGCGCACATCGGCCACCAGCGGCAGTTTCTTGTCCTGCAGCAGCTCCGCGATCTTCTCGATCAGCGGGCCTTTCGTGACCATGTAGGGAATTTCGGTGACGACGACGACCCATGTGCCCCGCCCCGTGTCTTCCTTCTCCCATTTGGCGCGGGTGCGGAACGAGCCGCGCCCGGTGCGGTAGGCTTCTGCCATCGAGGCACGCGGCTCGACGATGATCCCTCCAGTCGGGAAATCAGGTCCCGGCACGAAGGTCATCAACTGGTCGGGTGTCGCATCGGGATGCTGGATGAGATACAGCGCCGCGTCGCACAGCTCGGCCGCATTGTGGGGCGGGATCGATGTCGCCATGCCAACCGCGATGCCCTGCGAGCCATTGGCCAGCAGGTTCGGGAAGGCCGCCGGC
Organism: Allobosea sp.; assembly: GCA_031375185.1. GTDB lineage: Bacteria > Pseudomonadota > Alphaproteobacteria > Rhizobiales > Beijerinckiaceae > Allobosea. Next base: position 4,517 of record JANMHN010000142.1, read on the forward strand.
AGGACAGACGGCTCGCTGTCGTTGCCATCATAATTGGGCCGGAAATCGACCGCGTCCTCGTCGATGCCGTCCAGCAGCAACTGCGCTACGCTGGTCATGCGCGCTTCGGTGTAGCGGTAGGCGGCGGCGTTATCGCCGTCGATATTGCCGAAATTGCCCTGGCCGTCGACCAGCGGATAGCGCTGTGCGAAATCCTGCGCGAGGCGCACCAGCGCGTCGTAGATCGCCTGGTCGCCATGGGGATGGAAACTGCCCATCACATCGCCAACGATCTTGGCGCACTTCTTGAACGTCGCCGTCGGGTCGAGCCTGAGCAGGCGCATGCCATAGAGGATGCGGCGGTGAACGGGCTTCAGCCCGTCGCGCGCGTCCGGCAAGGCCCTGTGCATGATGGTCGAGAGCGCATAAGCGAGATAGCGCTCTTCCAGCGCCGATTTCAGGTCCACGCTCTCCACGCCGTCGGGCGAGGGCGGATCAACTGGTTTGCCCATGTCCGGGAATGCTCCACCTTGTGTTTGGCGCTCTGGTGTCCGGCGATCTTGCGTCCGGAGATTTTTGCATCGCCGTGTCCGTACTGATTCTGTCGATTCACCTTACAGCGATCTGTAACCGTAAGCGCGTTGCAAGCACATGCCGTTAGGTCACAAAAACCCGAAACAAAACAAGGGGATGAATCATGATCGACAATGACGATCTCTGCCACAATCTTGCCACATGCGGGGGACTTTAAGAGGTTGGTAGGTTTTGTCGGTCTTTGCCCCACGAAACGGTTTGTTCGTTTCGGCGGCACGGTCCCCTGTTTGCGTCCTGATATTAATCTTCATCACGTTTCGAATGCGCGGCTGGTTTGCCGTGAATGTCACAAGGCAAGAATGATCACCCGACATCTCGCAATGCTGAGCGCGTCGACACTGCTGCTGGGAGCGGCAGCGGGCAGCGTGTGCGCGTTCGAGGTCACGAATGCCGTCTGGGATCGCTTCACCCTCGACCAGGGGCAGACGGCGGGCCTGAGCCTTCGGGGCTACCGGATGCCGCAATTCGCGCCGAACCTGACAGCCATGGTCGGCATCAATTATGAGAACGCACAGACAGCCAGCGCCGTGCGCGGCGCCTGGCTTGAAGCCGGCCGGGTCGGCTCGTTCACCGCCGGACCTCTGATTGCCGTTGATCGTGCCTTGGCCTTGTCCAGCCGCAGTGCGGCATCCGCGTTCGATCAGGAGCGTGCGGCGCGCTTTGGCGGTTTTCTGGCTTACACCAGCGGTGGGCAGGAGGTCGGACGGTTGTCCCTGACGACGGGGCGCACAGGCGGCGTCGACATCAAGGCCAGCCGTTCGTTCAAGCTGAATGACAATGTCTCTCTCGACATAGGCCCCACCGTATCGCTCGGCTCTTTCGAGCGCTTCGGGTATGATCAGCCCCAGCGCCTTCCGTCTACCTTGGGCGGCGCATCCGGCACCTTCAATGCCGACAGGGCCCAGCTTGGTGCATTCGGCCTGGCCACAGCCATCGAAGGCCGCATCAGCGACCGCACTGTCGCCCGCATGTTCGCGGACTACGCCCGCGTCGAAGCCCAGCGCAACCCGCTTGGCGCGCAAGGCCTTCAGAACCGCGACCGTGTCGATTTCGGCTTCTCGCTGACCACCCGGATCGGGCCATAACCCCTACACCATCTTCGCCACGGCAGCCGCAAACGCAGCCCGCTCGTCAGGGGCGTGCATTCCGCGCGGTTCCCAGACATGGCGCTGCAGGAAATAGCCCGTCAGTGCGAAGCCCTCCGTCATCTCGGCCGCTGTGATGCTGTCACCAAGGAACCCCTCCCTGACGAAGGCGGGCAAGGCCAGGAGCCTGTCCGCATAGGCTTCCCCCGCCCGCGACGATACGGCGCGGCCCGATTTGGGCGACACAAAGGCCAGTTCCTGGGTTCCGCCCGTGACGGCGCAGGAGGCGAGGTCCAGCCCGAAGCCAAGTTCTGCAAGAAGCTCGATCTCGAACCGCACCACCAGAGGCGCGGCGATGCCCGGCACGTCAAGATGGGCCAGCACCACATCGAGCGCGGCATACAATCGCTCATGCGGCTCGCGCTCGGCCAGCAGCCTGACCAGCGCGGCCATGTGCGTGAGCCCGTAAAGTGAAGCCGCTTGCGGCATGAGCTGGCCTGCCCGCAGGTTCAGCCCCTCGACGCTGTACTGGCCCAGATGCTCGTCAAGACGCGCGCGCCAGACCAGCGACACCGTGTTTCCGGGTTGCAGGACCGGGCCGAACCTGACTGAGCGCCCGCCGCGCACGATTCCCAGATGCCGCCCGTGATGGCGCGTCATGGCCTCCAGGATCACGGAGCTTTCGCCGTGACGCCGCGC
>JANMHN010000219.1:0-2268 GCA_031375185.1 Allobosea sp.
GCTCTTCCAGCGTTGTGTCCTGGCTGGTCATCTGCTGGGTCGGATCACCGACAAAGCGGAACAGCGAAAACGAAATCAGCGCGACCGTGAGGAGAACCAGAACGGCTTGCCCGATACGGCGCAGGATGAAGGCGAGCATGAACAGAACCTCTGGTCGAAAAAAGGGAACGGCAGAGATCTGCCGTTCCCCGTCTCAAGGCATGATTGATGCCATTACTTCTTGGTGACCCAGTAAAACAGCGGCTGGTTGTCGGCGCGCTGGGCCAGTTCGATGTTCTTGCCGGTGCCCCAGGCCAGAGCCTGCTGATGCAGCGGGATGTAGCCGACCTCGTCATGCAGGATCTTGAAGGCCTCGAGGATCATGGCATCGCGCTTTGTCATGTCGGGTTCAATGAGGACCATGTCGGTCAACGCATCAATGCGCGCATTCGAGAAGCCGCCATTGTTGAACTGGCCGCGACCGCCCGAACCATCCGGCTTTCTGGTGTGCATCAGGTCGATCAGCACGTTGTGCGCGTCGCCCGTGCCTGGGGTCCATCCAAGCAGGTAGAACGGTGTATTGTAGATCGGCGAGTTGATCTTCGCGAAGAAGGCCGCACGCGGCACCGCCTGCAGGTTGATCTTGATGCCGACGCGGGCCAGCATTGCCGTGACAGCCTGGCAGATCGGGCCGTCATTGACATAGCGGTCATTGGGGCAATCGAAATCCACCTCGAAGCGGACGCCGTCGGCGCCGCCGACGCGCGGATAACCGGCATCGTCGAGGAGCTTGTTGGCGGCAGCCAGGTCGAATGGATGACGCTTGATCTCGCTGATCTGCGGGAAGAACAGCGGCGAGATCAGCGAAGCGGCCGGAACAGCCGCGCCACGCATCACCTGACGGCGGATCGCCTCGATATCGACGGCCTGGTAGAAGGCCTTGCGCACCCGGACATCTTTGAACGGGTTCTTGCCCTTCACGGACGAGGCGGTGAGTTCAGGCCGCATCTGGTCGAACGACAGGTAGATCGTGCGGACTTCCGGCCCCTCGAGCACGCGGGCATTGGCCGAGGCGTTGATGCGTGGCACGTCCTGGAGCGGCACGGGGTCGATCACGTCGACTTCGCCGGAGAGCAGCGCTGCCACGCGGGTCGGCGCCGAGGTGATCGGTGTGAAGATCACGCGGTCGAGATTGTGCTCGACCTTGCCCCACCAGTTCGGATTCTTGTCGAACACCGTGCGCACGCCGAGTTGATGCTCGGTGATACGGAACGGGCCGGTGCCGTTGGCGTTGATCGTGGCGAAGCCGGGCGTGGTGGCCTGCGGGGCGGGCGGAATCTGGGCGTTGTTCGCCTCGGTCCACTCCTTGTCCATGATGTACCAGGTGTCCCAGGCATAATGCAGGATCGGGTTCGGGCTCTTGAGCTTCACGTCAACGGTGAAATCATCGACCTTGACGAATTCAGGACTGCCGGAGAGGCGCGATGTGAGCTGCGAGTTGTTGGCCACCACACGCTGTGCCGAAAACACGACGTCGTCGGCATTGAAATCGTTGCCGTTGTGGAATTTCACACCCTTGCGCAGGTAAAAGCGCCAGCGCATGCCGTTGTCGAGAACCTCCCAGCGCTCGGCGAGACCCGGAATGATCTTGAGGTCCTTGTCACGCTTGGTCAGGCCTTCGTAGACGTTGCCCTGCAGGCCGAGCGTGGTGGTTTCGTTGATGCCATAAGGATCGAGCGTGTTCAGGTTGCCCTGGAACGCCCAGCGGAGCGTCTGCTGAGCCTGTGCAGGCGCAGGCCCAAGACCGGCACCTGCAACCAGCGCAACGCCGGCAGCATATGAAAGAAACCGTCGCCAAGAAACCGGATTTGGCTTTGAAAGCATGTTGGGTAGTCTCCCTGTTTGAACCGATTGGCCCCCTCTGAAGGGCCACGCCCGAACTTTTCTCGTTCGAGCCTGATTTCAGTAAATAGACGATGATTGCTCGCGTCTAGTCTTTGTCACACACCGAACTGCGTGCGCCAGCCCGCGATGTCGTCAAGTGCCACGTTCGAGCCGCACAGGATGAGACCAACGTGCGCATCCGGTGTGAATGTCTCCTTTCGGGCCAGGGCAGCAGCCAGTACGCAGGCCGCCGCCGGTTCCACAAGAACCCGCTCGTTCTGGAGCAGCCAGACCAGTTCCCTGACAGCGTCGCGATCCGGCACGACCACGATCTCCTCCAGGAAAGCGCGGGCGGCTGCCATGGTACGTTCGGTGGCAAAAGGCGCGCCAAGCGTGCGGGCGATC
>JANMHN010000255.1:0-12191 GCA_031375185.1 Allobosea sp.
CGCCACACGGGTCACGATGACAGTGGGGATCGGCTGGATCTTCAGCGCTTCGGGCAGCTTGTCGGCGAACATGTCCACGATCACCAGCGCCTTTGGCGTCGCATCCTTGAACTGGTTGCCCATTTCCTCAGCGGTGTAGAGGGGGTTGACGTTGACCAGCACGCAGCCGGCCTTGAACACGCCGAAAGCCACCACCGGGATCGGCAGGCTGTTGGGTGCCTGCAGGGCCACGCGGTCCCCCACTTCAAGCCCGGCCACCTCGCGCAGATAGACCGCGAACGCGTCAGACATGCGGTCAACCTCGGCAAAGCTGAGGTCGCCATACATGCCGTTGGGCATGACCACGGTATAGGCCGTGCGGTCGCCGTAGAGCCGTGCCGAAGCGCTGACGAGTTCGGCCAGGGTGCGGAAGGGCGCGGCCTCGATGCTCGAGGGCGCACCCGGCGGATAAAACGCAAGCCACGGCTTCGCGGAACTCGCCTGTGTCATGAATCATGCCTCCCAACACTTTTCTTGTTGGAATGGCAGATAGCACACTCACATCAAAGTGCGAGATAACAGAAAAATCATGTGGTTTCGCGTTTCCGGGGCCGGGAGCGGCTCGTCCACGTATGGGTCCGCAGGACGAGATCCAGCGCAGAGCCTTGCCGAAGGCGTCAGAACATAAAAGCATTTGGACGCCTGCGGCGAAACAAATTCTGGATTCCGGGTTCTGATCCGCTGGCGCTTCTCAGCCCCGGAAACGCGCAAATGCAAGCTCATGCGAGCCCTCACGCCCCCATGCGCATCTGCCCCGGCTCTGCCACCGCCATCCCGACAGCCGTGTATTCGTTCAGCTTGTTGCGCAGGGTCCGGATCGAGATGCCGAGGATCTTGGCAGCGTGCGTGCGGTTGCCGAGGCAGTGATCCAGCGTGTCGAGGATGAGGTCGCGCTCGACATCAGCCACCGTGCGGCCCACCAGTGAGCGGGTCATCGCTTCCGCCGTCAGCGCCACCCGTTCGGCCAGGCCGCCGCGCGACGCCACGCCAAAGGCCTCGCCGTCAGGCGTCTGCAAGGCTTCCACGCCGATTTCCATGCCGCTGGCCAGCAAGGTTGCCCGGTGAATAGTGTTTTCGAGTTCACGCACATTGCCCTGCCAGGGATTGACGCTGAGGGCACGGCGCGCCTCCGCATCAATGGGGCGCAGCGGCAAGCCGTTCAGCTCGGCATATTTGCGGGCGAAATGATCCGCCAGCACCAGCACGTCCTGCGGGCGCTCGCGCAGCGCCGGCATCTTCAGATGCACGACATTGAGCCTGTAGAGCAGATCCTCGCGGAAGGTGCCCTTGCGCACCTCGTCAGCCAGGTTGCGGTTCGAGGTGGCGATGATGCGGATGTCGACCTTGACGGGGCCCGCGCCGCCGACACGGTCGATCATGCGCTCCTGCAGCGCCCGCAGCAGCTTGGCCTGAAGGCGAACATCCATCTCGGAAATTTCGTCCAGCAGCAGCGTGCCGCCGCTCGCTTCCTCGAACTTGCCGATACGCCGCGCCACAGCGCCTGTGAAGGCACCTTTCTCGTGGCCGAAGAGTTCGCTTTCCAGCAGGTTATCCGGAATCGCGGCACAGTTCACCGCCACCATGGGCCGGTCACGGCGGGCCGATTTGTGGTGCAGGAAACGCGCGATCACCTCCTTGCCGGTGCCGCTTTCGCCTGTCACCAGAACGGGTGCCTCGGAGCGTGCGACCTGTTCGGCCAGCTTGACGACGCGCTCCATGGCCGGATCGCGCCAGATGAAGCTCTGCTTGTCATTGACCACCGCTTCCAGCACGGCCGCGATCAGTTCAGGATCAGGCGGCAGCGGCACATATTCCTTGGCGCCTGCCTGGATCGCGGCAACGGCGGCTTTCGCATCCGTCCCCATGCCGCACGCGACGATCGGGGTGCGGATGCGTTCGGCCTCCAGTGCGTTGGCCAGGGTGCGGATCGACAGCGCCACATCAACCATGGCGAGGTCAGCGCCCTTGGTGCGCAGCACCATCAGCGCCTGCTCGATGGTGTCGGCCTGCGACACGCTCGCGCCGCGTGCCACGGCAATCTTGGCGGCGGTGATCAACTGCCCCTTGAGGCTTCCGACAATCAGCAATCTCATGGCTCAATCCTTCACTTCGGTGGGACGCCCCGCACCCCGGAATTCGCTCAACGCTCTGCCTTGATGATCTCGGTCATGGTCACGCCGAGCTTTTCCTCGACGATGACGACCTCGCCGCGCGCCACGAGGCGATCATTGACGAGGATATCGATGGCCTCGCCGACACGGCGGTCAAGCTCCAGCACGGCACCCGGCTGCAACTTCAAGAGATCGCCGATCGACATGCGGTGCGAACCCAGGATGGCCGCTACCGTCACGGGCACGTCGAAGACCTGTTCGAGATCCTCGGCGGTCTTGTTGGCCACCGGCCCGGAGCGGTCGACGCTCATCTGGCCTGGCAGCCCTGTGCCCGGCGTCAGGGGCGGAAGCGGAAGGTCTTCGTTGGCCATGGTGATAGTCCTTCAGCTCGGGAAAGAGGCAGAACGCGGCCCGAGAACAGTCTCGATAGCGGTTGAAATCATGAGGTCGAGAGCGGCGTTGTCGATCACGACACCGCCATCCGCCCACTCGAAACGCGCGTCGCCCGGTGCGATTTCGGGCTCGCCCAGAATGATCACCTTGCCGGCATAACCGCTTTCGCGCGTCAGTTTGCCAAACAATCTCTCGGCATCCTCGACATGGGCCTCGTTGACGCGCACCGCCAGATGGGGTGCCGTTCGGGCATGGACAAGGCATTCGCGGGCGGCTTGTTCGATGATGGCCTGCGGTCTGTCAGCCAGCGCCGCGCCTGCCATCCGCCGGGCGATCTTGACGGCCAGCACGGCAGCGGACGCCTCGATCATCTCAATGCGCGTGTCCTGCGCCGCCAGCAGCCGCTCGGCCTGCGCCGCGATCACGCCGGCCATGTGCATGAGCGCGGCGTTGCCTTGGGCCTGCGCGGTTTGCTGACCCTGTTGATACCCTTCGGCAAAACCCTGCTCGCGCGCCGTCGCCACATCGACATCCGTGACGCGGCGGCCACGCGCCTCGCTGCGGAAATCGGTTTCGAACATGAATTTAGCGACGGTCATGACAGGTCCATCATTAATAGATCAGTTCGTCTTCGGCATTGTTCTTGGCGATCACGAGTTCGCCCTTTTCGGCGAGATCCTTGGCCATGAGCACCATCTTTGATTGGGCCTCGTCGACCTCCTTGAGGCGCAATGGTCCGAGGCTGAGCATGTCATCCTGCAGGTTCTTGGCGGCGCGGCTCGACATGCCGGCGAAGAAGAAATCCTTTGCGGTCTGATTCGCGCCCTTGAGCGCCCGGGCAAGCGTGTCGCGGTCGATCACGCGCAGCAGCGTCTGCACCCCTGCCGGATCAAGCTTCTGCAGGTCATCGAAGGTGAACATCAGCGCACGTATCTTGCGCGAGGCATCCTTGCTGATGGCATCGAGCGACGACAGGAAACGTGTCTCGGTCTGCCGGTCGAAGGAGTTGAAGATCACGGCCATGATCTCGTGCGGATCGCGGCGCTGGGTCTGGGCCAGGGTCGCCACGAATTCCGAGCGCAGGGTCTGCTCGATATGGTCCAGCGCTTCCTTCTGCACGTTTTCCATGCGCAGCATGCGCTGGACGGCATCAACCGCGAACTCCTCCGGCAGGAGGCTGAGCACCTGCGCCGCATGGTCCGGCTTGATCTTGGAGAGCACCACGGCGACCGTCTGCGGGTATTCGTTCTTGAGGAAGTTGGCGAGCACGGCCGCTTCGATGTTGGCAAGTTTCTGCCACATGTTGCGACCCGCAGGCCCGCGGATTTCTTCCATGATGTTGGACACCTGGTTCTTGGGAAGAATGCGCGACAGGAGCGCCTCGGTGCGGTCGTAAGAGCCTGTCACCGAGCCGGCATTGGACAGCCGCGCCACGAAATCGACCATCACCCGCTCCACGGTTTCGGCCTCGACCGTGCCAAGTTCAGTCATCGAGCGCGAGATGATGCGGATTTCATGCTCCTCCATCTCGGACCAGACCGGCTTGCCGAACTCGTCGCCAAGCAACAGCAGGATCACGGCAGCCTTGTGAGGCCCCGACAGGTCATTGACCGGCAGGTTGACGATGGGCGCATTTGCGGAGCGGGGAGCGACGGCCATGGCTTACGCACCAGCCGGTTGTTCGTGAACCCAGGAGCGGATCACGGCGACGGAATCGGTCGGGTTGGCCTGGACCATCGAGCCGATCTTCTCGACCGATTGCGCCTTGATCTGGCCCTTGATCTGGGCGAGTGCCAGCATCCGTTCGGACGGTGTGTCAGGAATGCTTGGACCGGCGATCATCTGCTGGCCATCGGCCGTGGGCAGCATCTGCATGCCACCGCCGGACTGGCCACCCTCATCGCCGCCGGACATGCGGCGCTGGACATCAGGCCCAAGCACCTGCTTGAGCAGCGGGCGCACGACCGTCATCAGCACGATAAGGGTCAAAAGCGCGATCACACCAAGTTCGATGGCGCGCAGCATGTCTTCCTTGGTGAAGGAGAACATCTGCTGCCAGAACGTCTGCTCCTTCAGGTCAACGACCTGGGGCGCATCGGCAAAACGAAGGTTGACGACCTCGACCTGATCACCGCGCTGGCGGTCAAACCCGATGGCCGTGCGCACCAGCGAGCCGATGCGCTCAAGCTCCTCAGCCGGGCGCGGCTGATAGGTGGCTTCGCCTCCTGCCGCAGGGCGTGCATAAACGCCATCCACGAGCACGGCCACCGAAAGGCGGCGCAAACGGCCCCCTTCCAGCACTTCGGTGCGGGTGGTGCGGGAAATCTCGAAATTGGTGACTTCCTCGTTCTTGTTGCTGGCTTCGCGGCTCTGGGCCTGTGCTCCGCCTTGTCCCTGCGCGCCCGGAAGCTCGTTGCCGACCGACACACCGCCTTCGCGCGGCTCGTTGGTGGCAGCACTTTCGGTGCGGTTCTGGGTCGAGCGGGCCACACGGCTTTCCGGATCAAAGGTCTCGGAGCGGCTTTCAACCCGGTTCATCTCAAGTTGCGCATTGACCTGCACGCGGGCGCGGCCAGACCCCACGACGCTGGCAACGATCTCCTCGACCTGTGATTTCACCCGGCGCTCGATGCCGGTCTGGCGCTCTTCGGAGCCTGCGCCCGCCATGGCATTCTCGCCCTGGGCACCATCCGCCAGCAGCCGGCCGTTTTCATCGACGATGGACACGCGCTCGGGCTTGAGCCCTTCCACGGCTGACGCCACCAGATGCCGCACGGCCCTGATCTGGCCCGCATCAAGCTCGCCGCGCAACTTCAGCACGATGGACGCGCGTGGCGGCTCGCGATCACGCTCGAACAGCTTGCGCTCGGGCATGACCAGATGCACACGTGCGTTCTGGACCCGCCCGATCGAGCGGATGGTGCGGGTGAGTTCACCCTCCAGTGCCCTCAGATGGTTGATGTTCTGGACAAAACTGGTGGACGAGAACGCATCGCCCTTGTCGAAGATCTCGTAACCGACCCCGCCCCCTGACGGCAGGCCCTTGCCGGCCAGTTCCATCCGGATCTTGGGGATGTCCGCCTTGGGGGCCAGGATGGTCTGGCCATCCCCGCGCGCCTCATAGCGGATGTTGCGGGCTTCGAGATCCTTGATGACCTGTGCAGCGTCAGAGGCGGACAGATCGCTGTAGAGCAAACCCATGCTGGGCTGTGAAAAACGGAAGATCACGAAACCGAAGAAACCAAGCAGCGCAACCGTCACCATCAGCATGGCGGCCAGCCTGCCTGCTCCAAACTTGCTGAACTGCTGCACCAGGCTGTTCACGCCATTCCCCCGCACCGTCTTTGCGCCAGTTGAAGGCCCGCACGACGCGAACACTTCTTGACTGGTAGGCAAGTTTTTCCCGGTGCGTGGTTAGCAACCCGTTAACAGCGGGCCATCACGCAAAAAAATAAGCCGTTTTCAGCGCTATGGCGCGCTGAAAACGGCTTATCGGATCAAGTGAGGCGTTAAACGTGCGTCTATTGCCGGTAATGCTGGATGCGCGTTGTGCGCAAGCCGGCAAGGCCATGCTGATCGATCGACATCTGCCAGCCGAGGAATTCCTCGGTGGTCAGGGTGTAGCGCGAACAGGCGTCCTCGAGACTGAGAAGCCCGCCGCGCACAGCCGCGACAACCTCAGCCTTGCGCCGGATCACCCAGCGATGAGTTCCCGGCGGCGGCAGGTCCGCAATCGTCAAGGGGCTCCCATCGGGGCCGATGACATACTTCACTCGTGGTCTAAGACCCTCGGTCATTTTACGCTCACACAACTCTACAGACCAATATCCGTCGGAATGTAAGGCATCGGCACTTAAAATTTGACTAAGGGCGTCGAAGTTCCCGAAAAACAATGATTCGCCCCCCGGCAAGCCACCCGAATTCACCACAGGTTCAGCGTTCAGAAGCGTCACAGGCGGCTCACCGACTTGACCTTGTCGACGGGCGTGCGGGTGTTGCCGATGATCAGGATCGGCGTCTCGCCGGAGAAGTCGGCGCCGTCCACGATGCCTGTCACTTCGGTTGTCACGGCGATGCGGTTCTTCTGTGCGTCCACGGCATCGACGACGATGGAATAGTCCCCATCGGGCGCGGCTCCCCCCGTTGAGGTGCGGCCATTCCACTTGAAGGTTTGCGCTCCGGCATTGAGCGTCAGGGCTTCGGTCGCCACCACGCTCCCGGCCTTGTTCTTGATGGTGATCGTGGCACTGCCCCCGCGCGGCGCCTCAAGTCGCCATTCGGCAGCATTGTCCTTGAGGCTGCTGGTCGAGCCATCTGTCGTCACGCGGCTGCCCACGAAACTCATGGCATTGGAGGTCGAGGCCGACTTGCTCATGCTGAGCAGCGAGGTCAGGGTCTCGTTCTGCTTGAGTTGCTGTTCGACCTGCGCGAACTGCACAAGCTGCTGGGTGAACTGGTTGGTGTCCAGTGGCTCGAGCGGGTTCTGATTCTTGAGCTGCGTGGTCAGCAGGCTCAGGAACTGGTCGAAATTCCCGGCAATTTGTTGCCTGGCATCTTTCTTTCCGGTCGTCGTCGTGGCGGCGGCAGCGGAAGCCGATTGTGCGGCGGCAAGTGTGGTCATGGCACTGGTCCTCAGATCGAACGGTCTAGCGCGCCGAGATGCAGCGTGCGGCGAACGGGAATGATGGTCGGTTCAACGATCACGGCGGCGGCGTTGCGGCGACCCGAAACCTGCCCCTCGCCTGCCCATGCTTCGCCGCGCTCCTGACGCGCATGCTGCCCCGGATCACGCAAGGTGATATCGATGCCGCTGTCGGATGACTTGAGGCCGGCCTGCTCGAAGGCGCGCTCAAGCGTCTTCGCGTCGCGCTGCAACAAATGCAGCGTTTCGACACGATCAACCACAACCCTGGCGCTGACGCTCTTGTCATCATTGATTTCAAGCCGGACATCGACGCGGCCAAGCTCAGCCGGATCAAGCCTGATCTGAAACTCACGCAGCCCCTGCAAGGTGCGCAGGCCGATCTCCACAGGCACGGCGCTGGGGGGAATGGCTTTTGCGCCCTGAGGCAAGGGAGCTTCGGGCGGCGGTAATAGGTCCGTCTTGAGGGAGGGCACGTCACCAGGCTTGGCCTGGAGTTGCGGCATGCCGCCTGTGCCCTGCTCGAATAGGGACATCATTTCAGTCTTTGCGGCGCTGTTCGCAGCATCCCTGGCAGCATCGACGGTTTTGCCAGCGCTGCCGGAGCCGTCCGTCTGTGCTGGCGCAAGCTGCTTGAGACCGTCGCGGTTGCCGCCGCTCGATGCGGCATCGGTTTTCGCAGAATCTGCAGCAGCTTTTGGCTGTGCCTGCATGCTGCTGCCGGGTATGCCACCTTGAAGGCCAGGCAGGGCATCACCCGTTTCTGCACCAGCAGGGGCAGCCGCCATGGTTGCCTGCGTGGAAACTGAGCCCGCGCCGCTAACCGCGCCAGATGCTGCACCTGTTTCCTGTGATAAGGCCGCCTCGCTCCCGGATGAGGCATCGCCCAGGGGGTTATTGACGATGGTTGCCAGACTTGAAGTTGCAAGACTTGATGCTGCGAGACTTGAGGCTGCCAGATTTGAGGCTGCCTGGTTCGCATCTGCCGGACTTGCGACAGCCAATGTCGCGGCGGCGGCATCACCCCCCCGCTGTCCTGCATCGGCAGCAGACACAGCGTCGTTGCCAGCGTGCTGTGCCGGATCGACGGCCTGAGAGATCACCTGGAACGTGTCTGGCTCAGCCTTGAGGACAAGATCAGCAGACGGACCGGGACCTGTGCCGCTGTCCTCGACCACGTCTTTGTCCGCTGCGGCCTCTGCGGCAGAGGGTTGCTCGTTGCCGTTTCTGGCCGCGTCTTTCTGCGTGGCGGAAGCATCTGCAGCTCTTGCGTTGCGCGCATTCTCTGTACCGGTTTCACCAGGCCGGTCCCCATCGCGGGTGTTCTCGCGACGCGCCGCCGTATCGGCTGCTTCTGTACGGTCGGACCGATCCCGCTGGACAGGCTGAGGGCGCGGTCTTGGTTCGGATGCCGCTCGCGCGGGCCGCTCGCGGTCTGGCCGGGGCGCATCGCGCGCCGGCAACACGAACGGTTCCGCCCTTCCCGCGCGCTCGTCAAGGCGTGGCGTCTGGGCCGGGCGCTGGGCCTGCTGTGCAAAAGGGGATGAAACAGGAGGGGCTACGCTCACGGTCACACTCGCAATGGTCTTGGCACACGGAGCAAGCAAGCAGCGCGCCAGACGAGAACATTAGTCAGGTCATTGATATCGTTGTATGATTGTACATTCCTGTTGTCCGGCGCTTCATGTCACCCGGCAGATAGCATCGCCTTGCCCGGCAAAATCTGCCGCACGCACCTGCACAAACACTCGGCCATCGCTGCTGGTATCAAATGGCTTTTCGCCCTATATGACGCATGCAAGCCGTTTCACTCCTGCACAGAGAATCCTTTGCTCAACTCGCTGGACATCGCCAAGCCACCGCATGAAACCCGGGTCGTCGTCGCGATGTCGGGCGGCGTGGACTCGTCGGTTGTCGCGGCGCTGCTCAAATCGCAGGGCTATGAGGTCATCGGCGTGACGCTGCAGTTGTATGACCATGGTGCGGCTGTTCATCGGGCAGGATCATGCTGCGCCGGACAGGACATCCATGATGCGCGCCGCGTGGCGGAAGCCATTGGCATTCCGCATTATGTGCTCGACTACGAAAGCCGTTTCCGCAACGAAGTGATGGAACGCTTTGCCGACAGCTACCTGGCTGGCGAAACCCCGATCCCATGCGTGGATTGCAACCGCACGGTCAAGTTCCGCGATCTGCTCGGGCTGGCGCGCGAACTCAGCGCGGATGCGCTGGCCACCGGCCATTATGTCGTGTCCAGACCCGGCGCCAATGGCCACCGCACGCTGCACCGGGCCGCCGACGAGAACCGTGACCAGAGCTATTTCCTCTATGCCACCACTCAGGACCAACTCAACCTGCTGCGCTTTCCGTTGGGGTCGCTGCCAAAATCCCGCACGCGCGAACTGGCGGCTGAACTGGGCCTCACCATCGCCGACAAGCCTGACAGCCAGGACATCTGCTTTGTTCCATCGGGCCGTTATGCAGACGTGATAGAACGGCTCAAGCCCGGCGCATCACGCCCTGGCCAGATCGTCGATCTGGACGGCAAGGTACTCGGCCAGCACGAGGGCATCCTCCGGTTCACGGTCGGCCAGCGCAAGGGCATCGGCGTGGCCGCGGCAGATGCACTCTATGTCATCAGGCTCGATGCGGAGAATGCCCGTGTCATCGTCGGGCCGCGCGCTGCATTGGCGACCCGCAGCATCCGTGTGCGCGACCTCAACTGGCTTGGCGACACAGGTCTTGATACGGCATTGCGTGACGGTGTCGAGGTCGCGGCCCGTGTGCGCTCCACACGTGCGCCGAAACCTGCGATCATGCGTGAGGTCAATGGCGAACTGGTTGTCGAGTTGCTCGATGCCGAAGAGGGTGTCGCGCCGGGCCAGGCCTGCGTGCTGTATGACAGTGCAGCCCCTGATGCGCGCGTCCTTGGTGGTGGCATCATCCGGCAAAGGGCCGTCATGAAGCCGGCAGCCGCCATCACATCCGCTCTGAATGTCAGCGTTTGAACGCCAAGGCTGCAGCACCATGTCCGTGACGTATGACCTTGATGGCCAGAAGAAGATTTACCGCATCTGGGCCAGATTCTATGACGGCATCTATGTCAACCTGCTGGCCCGTGCCCAACGTGAAGCAGTGGACGCAGCCGTCAGATGCGGCCGTGACATTCTGGAGATCGGCGTCGGCACGGGACTTACATTGCCCTATTTTCCCAGCGACCGGCGCGTTGTCGGTGTCGATCTGTCCGAAGACATGCTGCAGGTCGCTAACCGCAAGGTGCATGATCGCGCGCTCACGGCTGTCATGGGTCTCAGCGTCATGGATGCCTGTCGGCTCGGCTTGCCCGATGAAAGCTTCGATGCCGTGACTGCACAGTTCGTGATCACGCTGGTGCCGGACCCGGAGCAGGCGCTGAGCGAGATGGACCGGGTCTTGAAGCCGGGAGGCGAGATCGTGATCTCCAGCCGTCTCGTTGATTCAGAGGGAATCGGCGCCATGTTCTGGTCAGCGCTCGCGCCGCTCGCCAAAGCCGTTGGCTGGAGCACGGATTTCAAGGTCAGCCGCATCACCGACTGGGGCAAGGCCACGGGTCGCTACACGACAGAACATGTCGGACGGGGATATTTCAAGGTCGTCCGCCTGAAGAAACTCGCCAGCCGGGCTTGAAAGGAAACTGGTAGCAGTGACCAGACTTGAACTGGTGACCTACGGGTTATGAATCCGTCGCTCTAACCAACTGAGCTACACTGCTGCCGGGCCTGCGTATAGCCAGCATGCCAGCAGGATTCAACCCCGCCGAATCATTCAGCCGCCTGAATTTTCCCGGTCGCCTCGATGGGGGCCGTCGCACCGCGGCTCGCCATCTCGCCGTACATGGCCTTGATGGCGTTGCTGGCCGTCTTTTCAAACAGGAATGGCAGCAATGCGTGCGTGAATGCAGCGCCAGCCGCCAGAAAAAGCCTGCCGGAATAGCTCATGGCATGCCAGAAATGCTGGCCGAAACTTTCGCCAAGCGCTTCGGGATGACGTGTGAACGGGTTTGGCATGGCCACTCTTCCTTGATGTCATGACATATTATCAAGACAGCCAGAAAGAAATGTCCCAAAATGCTGGCACAACGGGGAATTTCGTGCAATTTTTTCCCGAGACGGCATATTAACGAGGGATCATGTCCCACAAGATCGATCAGATTGACAAACGCATCCTTGGTGAGCTGCAGCGCGACTCGACTGTTTCACTGGATGTTCTGAGCGACAGGATCGCACTCTCTCGCAACGCCTGCTGGCGGCGCATCCAGCAGCTTGAAGCGGCGGGCATCATTGCCTCGCGTGTGGCCTTGCTCGCGCCTGCGGCGCTCAATCTCGCATTGTCGGTGTTCATCGTGGTGCGGACAGGCCGCCACAGCGCCGAATGGGCCAGGGATTTCCGCGCGGCGCTTGCCGACATTCCCGAAATCACAGGCGCTTACCGCACGGCTGGCGACATCGACTACATTCTGCGCGCCCGTGTGCCGGATGTGGCGGCCTATGACCGGCTTTACCAGCGCCTGATTTCCCGCGTCGACATGGTCGATGTCTCCGCCAGCTTCGTCATGGAGGAGATCAAGGACACGCACGAACTGCCGCTGGGGTATATGGGGTGAGTTGGAGCGCTCCGGCCCCTACACCACCCCGTCCAGCTCATCCCCCAGCACATCCTTCACCCACTTGAAGGCGTTGTTGGCCGCCGGAACGCCCATGTAGACAGCAGCCTGGATCAGTGCGGCGCGCAGCTCCGGCAACGACACGCCATTGTGCAGAGCGGGCCTGAGATGCAGCTTGAACTCTTCCTCGCGATTCAGCGCGATCATCGTTTGCAGGGTCAGAAGCGAGCGCGTTTTCCATGGCAGCGTGGCGTCTCCCCAGACTTCGCCCCAGGCCGTGCGCATGATGAAATCCTGCCATGGTCCGGCAAAAGCCCCGGCATTTGCAAGCGAGCGCTCGACATGTGCGGTGCCAAGCACCGCC
>JANMHN010000257.1:0-10899 GCA_031375185.1 Allobosea sp.
TTCAGATAGTTTTCGACTGGTCCTAACCAGACTTGCGGCCACCATTGTATGAAATGGCCATCGCCCTCAATTGGTAAAACAGCCACGAAGTTACCCTTGCCCCCTGCCCGCATAAACGCCGCATGGTTGGCGCGGGAGTGATTGATCGAGTAGAAGCTGTCATTGAGACCATATAGCCAAAGCATGGCGTTGGGATACCGCCCGCCACGCGCGAAGAGTTGCGGATTGATGATTTCCGCATCATGGCATCCGCCACCGACCCAACCGCCAACGACATTCAGAACACCGGATACGTCGTCAGGATACATCCCGGCAAAGGCCACAGACAGAATACCGCCACGTGACTGTCCCTCTAGTAAGGCTGGTCCATGACGCACATCCGGGAGCAAACGCAAGGCCGCCATCCCGGCAGCGATGTCGTTCAAAGCACGGTCCGCCGCGGGAAGCGAGACAGGCGCTGGGCAACCATACGCGGATCGATCGGGTAGGAAACCCTCATCGTAAAGCCCCTCGGACCGTCCGCGACCGCGTCTCTGCAGAAACGCGACCTTGTATCCGCGTCCGAGAAAGTACCGAGCCAGAATTGAATTGTGATGTGTCACGCCGAATAAGGCTTTGTTCGTGCCGTTCCCCGTTGATCCGTGGTTGCACAGCAACAGCGAAAATGGTCCCGGGCCTGAGGGTGTATAAATCATGGCTTCCAGCCGAACAGCTTTGCCGGCTTCTCGAAGGGAGGTATCGAGCATGACGGATTCGCCAACGCCCCATGTTGGGGTGATACGTTGCGTGAGCACGGTATCTTCTGCCTTCCCCATGCCGGCAGCGGCCCGTGCGTCGCCCCTTTGCCAACGTGCGGCGAGAAAGCGATCATTTCCAAGCCAGTAGGTCGCCTTGAAATTTCCGTCGATGGTCAACGTGCGATCTATAATGCGGGCGGGTTGTCGCAGCCATCCAGATTTCAAGCCGATACGCGGGTTCTCGCCCCACCCGTAAACGACCGTACAGGTCCCGTCGGTAGCAATGCTTTCGACGAGCAGAATGTGTTTCAACACGCCACCCCAAGCTCCGGTCCAAACACCACTGAACAGCTGAGCAAAAGGCGAACCACCAGGCGACGGCGGCACGATCGAAGCGTCGGCTGGCAGTGGAACGCCATCGACTGAGCTATCCGCCGCTGCGCCCTTGGCGGAAGAGAAAACAGCAGAAAACGCTGCAGCTTTCAGCACTGTTCGCTTTGTGAGCATCACGTGTTCACCAAACTTTCGTGGTCAAACGAATACGTCTCCGATGTGACAACTTCGTTATACACCTGTGGTGGAAGTTTCGCACGTATGGCGATGGCGTCGCCGCTCTCCATGGCCACAAGTAGGGCCCCTCAAGATCGGCCGTTTGCTGTACTATATCTAGTTCTAAAAGCCGTACCGCGATGACTGAGGTGCCGGTCTGCCTGTACCTCGCCGATATGGCCTTCGATGCCTTAAACGACTAGGCCGCCCCCTTCGGAGCGGCCTTACCTGTTTTCTTGATCGCAAGTTCGCAAACCTCACGCCACTGGCGGCGTGTGCGGTACATCATTCCTCGTCTTCCACAGCGAGTAGAAGATGCCGGCTGCGATCAGGGCAACCGTGATGCCGAGCGAGTATTCTGGCGGGAACTTGCCGACCAGATTGTTCCAGAAAATCTTCAGGCCGATGAAGACCAGCACGATCGCCAGCGAGTATTTGAGATACTCGAAGCGGTGGACCATCGCTGCCAGCGCGAAATAGAGCGCGCGCAGGCCAAGGATCGCCATGATATTGGCCGTGTAGACGATGAACGTGTCGGTGGTGATCGCGAAGATCGCGGGCACGGAATCGACGGCGAAAACCAGATCGGCAATGTTGATGACGACCAGCGCCAGGAACAACGGGGTTGCCCAGAGCACCATCTGGCCGGTCTTCGTGTCAGGCTGGCGCACGAAGAACCTCTGGTCGTGCAGTGTGTCGGTGACACGCATGTGCTTCTTGGCAAACTTGACCACCGGGTTTTTCGACATGTCGGTGTCGCCTTCCGGCACGATCAGCATCTTGATGCCGGTCGCGATCAGGAACGCGCCGAAGAAGTAGAGAATCCAGGAATAGTTCTGAACCAGCGCCGCGCCGACCGCGATCATGATGCCGCGCAGCACGATGACCGCAAGGATGCCCCAGACCAGCGCGCGGTACTGGTATTTGCGCGGAATGGCGAAGAAGCCGAAAATCAGCGAGATGACGAAGACATTGTCGATCGAGAGGGCTTTCTCGATGAAGAAACCGGTGAAGAAGGTCACGCCGGCGTGTGTGCCGTCAGATGTCGTGATGATGCCTGAATTGTAGGCCCACCAGACGGCAGCGCCATAGGTGCAGGAAAAGGCAAAGTAGAAGGCGGACAGCCACAGGCTCTCCGTGATGCCCATTTCCTTGTCGTCCTTGTGCCAGATGCCAAGGTCGAAGGCGAGGAGCGCGATGACGATGGACATGAAACCAGTCCACATCCACAGGGGTTTGCCAAGCCATTCGGCAAGCAGGAATTCAGGCATGATCGTTTTCCGGGCGCAAGAGTTCAACGTGAGTTTCAGAACACGCTGGTTCCGACATCACGGGGCGCTTGGATCACATCCACAAACGCCTTGCCGCCAGAGGGGCCCGGTCACCAACCTTGCCGATGTGGGGTCTGATGTCCTGTTGTCAAGGTTGTGTGGCCAGAGTTTTGCCACAAATGCGGAAGGCCGGTGTCCCCGGCTGTCTGCTTGGCCGGTTCGCGTGCTGCGATTGCCTGTTTCAGTGTGTTCAAAGGCTGGATGATCGCCAGTTGCCGATTTTTTGCGCACTGGATCGGCTGAGGGACAGTTTGGACTTGTGCCAGGTGGCGAAGGCAGGTGAAGCTGTCGGCACACATTTTGCGTTGACAACACTTAAAATGGATCAGTTGCAACATGTCCGGATATTGTCTTTCCGTCTGTCTGCAGCACATCCATCCAAGCAAGAATCCGATCTCACACCATCCTGGAGCGTAATGACCGATGACACCCTTTTTCCAGTCCCCTTCCTCATCCTTGAGCCAGAGCCTGACGAGATTGAGCCGCCGCTTCGTTGTCGCAAGTCTGGGCGCTGCAGCGCTGGTCGGCATGTCGTCCCTTCAGGTCCAGGCGCAGACACCGATCCGCTTCACGCTTGACTGGCGTTTCGAGGGGCCGTCAGCGCTGTTCCTGATGGCGATCGAGAAGGGCTACTTCAAAGCAGAGGGTCTGGATGTCACCATCGACACCGGAAACGGCTCGCGCGAGGCCATTCCGCGTGTGGCGTCCGGCACATATGACATGGGCTTCGGCGATGTGAATTCGCTGATCCGCTTCCGGGACGAGAACCCGACAGTGGATCTCAAGTCGGTGATGATGATTTATGACAAGCCGCCCTTCTCCATCGTGGGCCGCAAGTCACGCGGCATCACCGCCGATGTGAAGAGCCTCGAAGGCAAGAAGTTCGGCGCGCCTGTCGCTGATGCGGCCTTTGCTCAATGGCCGATCTTCAAGGCCGTCAACAAGCTCAATGATGCCGCCATGAAGTTCGAGAATGTCGGCTTCCCCGTCCGCGAGCCGATGCTGGCCTCCGGTGAGGTCGATGCGGTCTTCGGCTTCGCCAACTCCTCCTTCATCAACGTGAAATCCCGCGGCGTACCGGTCGATGACATCGTGGTGATGCTCATGGCTGATTATGGCGTCGAGCTTTACGGCAATGTCATCATGGTTTCTCCCAAATTCCTGGCCGAGAAGCCTGAAGCCGTGCGCGGCTTCCTCAGAGCGCTGACCAAGGGCGTGCGCGACACCGTGAAGGACCCTGCCGCCGGAGCCGCCCTGGTGATCAAGCGCAACGACGTCGCCCGCCTCGATGTCGAGACCGAGCGCCTGCAGATGACACTTGACCAGAATGTCATGACACCATGGGTCAAGGCCAACGGTTTCGGCGGCATCGACAAGGCCCGCTGGAATCGCGCCGTCGAACAGATCGGCCTGACCTTCAGCTTCAAGGACAAGGCCAAGGCCGCCGACGCCTTCGTCGACACGTTCCTGCCGGGCGCAGCCGACCGCGCCATGTAGTCTGCCGATGCAGAAAACCTGTCATGGCCGGATCATGCAGACGTGATCCGGCCATGCTCTCACCGGCGTCTGGGTCATGGGGCCTCATGGGTTACTTTGTCGATGTTCAGGGCGTCACCCATGTCTATGGCGGCGGTGACGGCTCTCCGGCGGTTGAGGATCTGACGGTTCGGGTCAAGGAGGGCGAGTTCGCCGCCATTGTCGGCCCGTCCGGCTGCGGCAAGTCCACGATGATGAAACTGGCCACCGGGCTGCAGTTTCCCAAGACCGGGACTGTGATCGTGGATGGTGCCGAAGTCAGCGCGCCTCTCAAGATCACCGGCATGGCCTTCCAGAACCCTGTGATGCTGCCCTGGCGTACCGTCCTTGAAAATCTCATGCTGCCGCTCGAGATCGTCGAGCCGCACCGTTCGCGGTTTCGCGCCCACAAGCATGAATATGCGGCGCGGGCTGAAAACCTGCTGCGCTCCGTAGGCCTTGCCGGCATGGGCGAAAAGTTCCCCTGGCAGTTGTCGGGCGGCATGCAGCAGCGGGCTTCGCTGTGCCGGGCGCTGATCCACGAACCCAAGCTGCTGATGCTGGACGAGCCGTTCGGAGCGCTGGATTCCTTCACGCGCGAAGAGCTGTGGTGCGTGGTGCGCGACCTTCATGCCGCGCGCGGCTTCACGGTCATCCTCGTCACGCATGACCTGCGCGAAGCGGCCTTCCTTGCCGACCGTATTTTCTGCATGAGTTCGCGGCCAGGCCGCATCAACGCCGAGCGCCTGATCAACCTGCCGCGGCCGCGCGATCTGGAGGTGACATACACCCACGCGTTCGCCGATATCGTCCAGGATCTGCGCCACCAGATCAAGACGGCAAGGGTGGCAGCCTGATGGACCGCAAGACCTCGCTGCGCCTCGCGCCTTATCTGTTCACCATCGGCTTCTTCATAATCTGGGAAGTCGGCTGCCGCCTTTTCAAGGTGTCGAGCTTCATTCTGCCGCCGCCGTCCGCCGTCTGGGCCGCGATGGTGCAATATCAGACGCCATTGCTCAAAAATGCGTTCCATACCTTGTGGATGACCAGTGCAGGCTTCGCACTTTCGGTCGTGTTCGGCGTTCTGCTGGGCCTGATCGTCGGATCGTCCCGGTTTCTCTATGCCGGGCTCAATCCGCTGCTTGTCGGCTTCAACTCGATCCCCAAAGTCGCTGTCGTGCCCATCCTCGTGATCTGGTTCGGGGTTGGCTGGCTGCCGCCGGTGCTGACGGCGTTCGTGATCTCGTTCTTTCCGATCGTCGTGAACATGGCCACCGGCCTTGCCACCATCGAGCCGGAAACAGAGGATGTCATGAAGGCGCTGGGTGCGAGCCGCCTCGACATCATGACCAAGGTCGGCATTCCCCGCTCGATGCCTTATCTGTTCGGTGCGCTGAAGGTGTCGATCACACTGGCCTATGTCGGCTCGGTGATCGGCGAGCAGAACGCCTCGAACCTTGGCATCGGCAACCTGATCACGCGCGCGTCCGCCGATTTCAACGTGCCGCTGATCTTCGCGTCGCTGATCGTTCTGGCGGTTCTCGGAGTGTTTCTGGTGGTCATCGTCGACATCATCGAAGCCCGGACGACAAAGTGGGCAAGGCGCTCGCAGATGAGCAATGCTTGATATCAGAATTCCTCTCTATCCCCAGATTGACGCCGTGAAGATCGCGATGGTTGAAAACCAGCCGATGGCCCACAGGACCGAGCGGGGCGTGGCCAAGTCTGCAAGATAAGCCGCCGTGTAGCCGACCCGTGCCGCGATGAACACGAGTGCGAGCAGGTTGACCAGACCCTGAGCCGCACCGGTTGCACCGGCTGCGAGAACTGCTGCGGCGAAAAACGGGAACGCTTCATAGGCATTCTGATGCGCGGCATAGGCTCGCCTGCGATAACCAGCCAGATTGTTGGCCCAGTCGCGCGGATGGTTGTTGTCGAGCGGCGTGCCCCATTTGGCGATACCGGTCGTGATGACAGGCATGATGCCGGACAGCAGCACGCACCACAGGGCTATCGACATGCTCTTGCTCACATAATTGCCACCGCTATCGAATACGTCAACATGCTGCGAACGGATTGAAGCAATGCAGGCATTGTGCGGCTGTGGCAGCGTTCAGTGCCAGAATGTCGAGGTTCGCGCATCGAACATGGCACTGAAGGCACTGGCCGTATCGCTGATGGCTTCTGTCATCAGGCTTGATGCCGATCTCAGGTCAAGACGGGCGCGTCCGTGCATTTCGCCTCCTTCGTAGAGGCAATCCATCCCGTGCCGTCTCGCCAGCGCGAGCATGGCATTGTTGCCGGGATGGCAGACGATTTCGAGCGAGGGCAAGGCCCGGTTGCGTGCGGCCAGCACGATCGCATCGAACAACAGGCCCCCGATCCCGCGCCGACGCCACCTTGTTTCGACGCTGAATGCAGCCTCCGCCGCCTGACGCGGAAACTCCATCAAGCCTTGCAGTTCACCCGCCGCCCTGACCTCTCCATCCTCGACATAGGCCTTGACGAGGCCTCCCACGCAAAAACTCTTGTCGGCATAGCGTTGCAGGGCTGCATCATCCATCTGCATGCCGAAGCGATCCATCCGCGAGGCGGGATCCAGCCGTTTCAGATGCGCGACATACAGATCGCGCTCGTGCGGCCACAGTCGGCGTATCGCGGGGGTGGCGCTTGCCTGTCCGGTCTTTTGATATGTCACAGAACCCATGTCTGCCGATCCTCTGCAAGGCGCAGCAGGCGCACGGGCCGCTGCAGGAAAATGACATCTTGCACAGCATGACAGGTGGTGACTGTTGGCGCGATTGCGAGGGAGGCGTTGTCGCACACAGCTGTTGTGGTGCCGCGTCTTTCCGCCAGGGCCGATTGTCCTTGTCGGTTGCATGCACTATCAGCGGGCGTCACCCGTCGAGCTTTCAAGGCCGTTTCGTGCCCAATTCAGCCGCCATCTCACTCATCGACCACTACGAGGCCCTTGTCAGCAGCGGCGCCATCGAACGCGATCCGGCGCAGCTCGCGTTGGTGATCCGGCTCGAAGCCCTGGCGAAGCAACTCGGCGAACGCGCCCTCGCCAGCAAGAGCCGCGCGCTGGGCTGGCTGTTCGGGCGTGGCAAGGTCGAGGCTGCGCCGCTCAAGGGACTTTACATCTGGGGTTCCGTCGGGCGTGGCAAGACCATGCTGATGGACATGTTCTTCGCCCGTGTGAAGGGCATCAGCAAAAGGCGCGCCCATTTCCATGTCTTCATGGCCGATGTGCATGAGCGCATCCATGCCTTTCGACAGGCGGTCAGGGCTGGCGAGGTCAAGGACGGCGATCCCATCGCGCCGACGGCCAGGGCCATCGCCAGTGAGGCCAGCCTGCTGTGCTTTGACGAGTTCGCCGTGACCGACATCGCCGATGCGATGATCCTTGGCCGGTTGTTCACGGCACTGTTCGCCGAAGGCGTCACGCTTGTCGCCACATCGAATGTCGAGCCGGCACGTCTGTATGAAGGCGGGCTGAACCGCACGCTCTTCTTGCCTTTCATCGCCGGGCTCCACAGCCATCTCGATGTGGCCCTGCTGGATGCACGCACCGATTTCAGGCTTGAAAAACTGGCCGGTGCCGATGTCTATCATGAGCCGCTCGGCAAGGATGCGACTACCGCGCTCGATCTTGCCTTCAAGCGTCTGACCGGGCAGGCAGGTGCGGATCCTGTGATGCTCGAGGTCAAGGGTCATCATTTCGATGTACCGCAGGCGGCTTTCGGCGTGGCGCGCGCGTCGTTTGCTGATCTTTGCGAAAAATCCTATGGGGCGCAGGATTACGCGGAGCTGGCACGGCGCTTTCACACACTTGTTCTGGATGATGTGCCGGTGTTGACGGCGGAGAAGCGCAACGAAGCCAGGCGTTTCATCATCCTGATCGACACGCTTTATGAGAACCGCGTGAAACTGATCATCTCCGCGGGCGCGGAACCTGATCTGCTGTATGTTGGGCAGAATGGCCGCGAGGCCTTCGAGTTCGGACGCACCGCCTCCCGCCTCATCGAAATGCGCGGGACCGATTATCTCGCCCTGCCGCATGGCCGCGAAGGCGCGCGCGCGGGCAGCAGCACGACCGGACTGGTGGAAACCTGATGGCTCTCAATGTGCAGCAGAAGGAACCTGTGGACATGCGCCTTCTGGCGCTGGCCTCGGACCATCTCAGGCTCATGGGCGCAAAACGCCTGACCGTCGTGGCCATTGCCGAAGCGGCGGGCATGACCCATGCCAATGTCTATCGCTATTTTCCCTCCAAGGAAGCGCTGATCGACGCTGTGGTCGATGCCTGGATCAAGTCTGTGGAGACGCGCCTGGGCAACATTGCAGATGGCCCGGACCCTTCCGACGACAAGCTGGAGCGGATGATACTGGCCCTGGCACGCGCCAACCGCGACGGGCTGGCAGAGAATCCCGCACTCTACGCCGCGTTCCGCGATGCGATGGTCAAGCGCCGCGCCATCACCCGGCGGCACCGGGTCAGGGTGCGCACCTTGCTGGATCGCGTCATCGAGGAAGGGGTCAACAGCGGCACGTTCGAGCCGCGGGACCGGGACAGGGCGGCTGTCTTCGTGCTGGATGCCTGCTTCCGCTTCGTTCATCCGGTTGCGGTCGATCTGGAAGCGGACGTGCCTCAAAGCCAGTTTGACCAGCGCCTGGCTGCGGTGGTCAAGGTCGTGCTCAGGGCGCTGGCCAGCGGTGCAATCTGATGTCCATCCATGACAAATGACAAATTTTGTCATTTGTAACAGAATTTTTCGTGATTGACTGTCAGCTTTCATGTGCTGCCGCTCAGCAGCTAACCGACACTGTTTTCAGTCTTTTCAACCGATTTGCAAGCCCGTTGTCCAGCATCGTGCGCAATCGTGCAGAACAGTGCGGAACTTGCCGCGTGGGTGTGCTTCAGTCACAGAAGCACCGGTTTTGCATGACGCATGTGCTGCTGCTTGAGTGGCCTGGCTCATGCGACATGTTGTTTCATCCTGTCAGGTCAGGCCTCGGTGATCCAGGCGACCTCATCGTGCTGCAAGGAAAATGCCTCCATGGCCCGCAAGAAGATTGCCCTCATCGGTGCCGGACAGATCGGCGGAACGCTTGCTCACCTGGCCGGCCTGAAAGAGCTGGGTGACATTGTCCTGTTCGACATTGCCGAAGGCGTGCCACAGGGCAAGAGCCTTGATCTTGTTGAATCGTCTGCCGTCGATGGCTTCGATGCGCTCTACAAGGGCACCAACGACTATGCCGATATTGCAGGGGCCGACGTGGTGATCGTCACCGCAGGGGTGCCGCGCAAGCCCGGCATGAGCCGCGATGACCTGATCGGCATCAACCTGAAGGTGATGAAGGCCGTCGGCGAAGGCATCCGGCAATATGCGCCCAAGGCCTTCGTGATCTGCATTACCAACCCGCTCGATGCGATGGTCTGGGCGCTGCAGAAGTTTTCGGGCGTCAAGCCGAACATGATCTGCGGCATGGCAGGCGTGCTTGATTCAGCCCGCATGGCCTACTTCCTCGAAGAAGCCACAGGCGTCTCGATCAAGGACATCAAGACCTTCGTGCTTGGCGGCCATGGCGACGACATGGTGCCGCTGGTGCGCTACTCGACTGTCGGGGGCATTCCGCTGCCAGACCTCGTCAAGATGAAGTGGATCACCCAGGAGAAGGTCGATTCCATCGTGGAGCGAACCCGCAAGGGCGGCGGCGAAATCGTCAACCTGCTGAAGACCGGCTCTGCCTTCTATGCGCCCGCCGCCTCCGCCATTGCCATGGCCGAGAGCTTCCTCAAGGACCAGAAGCGCGTCCTGCCCTGCGCCGCCTCGCTCAAGGGCGAATATGGCGTCAAGGGCATGTTCATCGGTGTGCCGGTCGTGATCGGCGGCAAGGGCATCGAGCGCGTCATCAAGATCAAGCTGAACAAGGACGAGCAGGCCATGATGGACAAGTCGGTGGCCTCGGTCACGAGCCTGATCGACGCCTGCAAGGCGATTGATCCGTCATTGAAGGACTGAGAGCGTGGCGGTCCTCGGAGTGCTGTGGTTTATTGCAATTCTCGTTTTCGGGATAGCTCAAATATATTTGGGTTTTAAAGGAATTGAGTATCTATCCAGCTCATTATGGGCATGGGGCGCAGTAATACTCGGTCTTGGCTTTCGGATTATGTTTCCCCTCACAATTGGCACATATTTTGGTGTAACGGCTGTCTTTGGCTATCCTTGGTACATAGGCGTATTGGCTGCAGCCCCAGGCTTATTGTTTATTGTGCCCGCTTTTATTTCATCAGCCTTCGACAAAGCACGAACCGGTAACTGACTTTTACGATCTAGGAGACCGATATGAACATCCACGAATACCAGGGCAAGGCCGTCCTGAAAGAGTTCGGCGCGCCGGTCTCCAAGGGCTTTGCCGCGTTCACGGTCGATGAGGCTGAGGCCGCCGCCAGGCAGCTTCCCGGCCCGCTCTATGTGGTGAAGAGCCAGATCCATGCGGGTGGTCGCGGCAAGGGCAAGTTCAAGGAGCTTGGCCCCGATGCCAAGGGCGGTGTCCGCCTCGCCAAATCCATCGACGAGGTCAAGGCGCATGCGGCGGAAATGCTCGGGCACACGCTGGTGACGATCCAGACCGGCCCTGCCGGCAAGCAGGTCAACCGCCTCTACATCGAGGATGGCTCGGACATCGAGAAGGAGTTCTATCTCTCGATGCTGGTCGACCGCGAGACGGCGCGCATCGCCTTCGTGGTCTCCACCGAAGGC
>JANMHN010000358.1:0-4514 GCA_031375185.1 Allobosea sp.
ATCGAGATGCGCTGGCGTTCGCCGCCCGAGAGCGTGCGGCCGCGCTCGCCCACCATCGTGTCGAGCCCGTCTGACTGGCGGCCCATGATCTCGGTGGCCTGGGCGCGTTCGATGGCGTCGCGCATCTCCTCTTCGGTGGCGTCAGGCTTGCCGACAAGGAGGTTCTCGCGGATGGTGCGCGCGAACAGCATCGGCTCCTGGAACACCACGCCGATGTTGCGGCGAAGCGAGCCCAGCGTGTAGTCGCGCAGGTCTACGCCGTCGGCGCTGATGCCGCCCGATTGTGGATCGAAGGCACGGTGCAAGAGCCCCAGCGTGGTGGATTTGCCCGACCCGGTCGAGCCGACAATCGCGATGGTCTCGCCCGGCGCCACATCGAACGAGACATCGAGCACGGCGGGGCGCTTGCCGTCATACGAGAACGAGACATTGTTGAAGCTGATCTGGCCGCTCAGCCGCTCAGCCGTCTTGCCATCGGGCTTGTCGCGCACCTGCGGCAGGGTGTCCATGACTTCGAAGAACTCGCGCAGCTTGGGTGCCTGCATGAAGATGAAATTGACGAAGCCGACCACCTGTTCAAGCCGTCCGATGAGCATTGTGGCAAAGCTGGTGAAGGTGACGATCTCGCCCACCGTGGTCAGCCCCTGCATGTAGAGCCAGGTGCCCAGCGAGAAGATCGACAGCACTGTGAGGGTAGCAGAAGCGCGGGTGGCGATGGTGGCCAGCGCCCACCAGGAGAGCACGGGAATTTGCGCATCGAGCAGGTTCTTGATGGTGTTGTGCAGCCCGCGCACCTCGGTCTCGATGCGGGTGAAGCTCTGGATCACCGGCACGTTGCCCAGCGCGTCCGAGGCTCGTTCGGCAAGGTCCGAATGGTAGCGCTCGACACTACCCTGCAGCTTCTCGGTCTTGCGCAGCACGAAAGCCGTGAGCGCGCCAAAGAAGATCACCAGCACCACCAGCAAAAGGCCCATCTGCCAGTTCAGCCACATGGTGAAGGGCAGGAGGATGAACAGCGCCACGATGGAAGCGCAATGCTCGCGGAAGAAGGAGAGCCACAGGCCCCACATGCCGGATGTGCCATCCAGCATCACCTTGAGCACGCGGCCCGAATGGGTGGCGGTGTGATAGGCGATGGGCAAAGTCAGCGCATGCTCGAAATAGTTGGCCATCACGGCGAGGCGGCGGCGATGGGCCAGTTTGTCGGCGTGCAGCGCCACATAGACGCCCGCGAGGATCGTGAACACGCCGAAGCCGACCCAGGCCAGCATCAGCGGCGTCAGGTCAGCCCATGTCGGCTTGACGCCCGTGCCAGCGGTTCTGGTCAGCACGTCGATGATCTTGCCGAACAGCACCGGCTCGGCAAAGGCCGCGACCGCCAGAAACAGATTGGCCAACGCGAGGAACACACCAAGCCGCTTTTCAGGGCCAAGTTGTCCGAGGACGCGAAGGTAGATTGTGAACATCGACATGAATTCACCTGTAGCGGAGCTAAACCGACGTGAAAAGCGTCATCCTTAACGCTTCATTCAAGCCAACCAGACTACGGTGGCGCTCATGAATGCGGGCTGAGTGCGCCCCCTGTTCTGCGTGGCTGGGAGTTTTCGATGGATATTGCAACCGGGCTTGGTCTTCTGGCCGGCATGGGAACCATCTGCGCCATCATCATCATCGATGGCGGCAACTTCGGCGCGTTCGTCGACAAGCATGCCGTGATCATCATCTTCGGTGGTGTCATCGCGTCCACCATGGTGCGGTATCCGTTCGTGGTCATCATGCACGGCATCCCGATGGGCCTCAAATTCGCCTTCCAGATGCGGGCCTTCCATCCCCGAGACCTGATCTCCGAAATCACGGGCCTGGCTGACCTTGTGCGCAAGCAAGGGGCGGTCGCGCTGGAGAACGCGACGATTTCAGATCCGTTCCTGGCGCAGGGCGCACGCTACATCGCGGATGGCTACGACAAGGATTTCATCCGCGACACGATGGAGCGCGACCGCGACAACTTCCTTCAGCGGCTGGACGAAGGCTCAAAGGTCTATCGCGCCATCGGTGACTGCGCACCGGCCTGGGGCATGATCGGCACAATTCTGGGCATGGTGACGATGTTCGCCAACATGTCGGACCCGTCCAAACTCGGCCCGGCCATGGCCACCGCGCTGCTGGCCACGCTCTACGGCGCGGTCATCGCCAACGCCATCGCCACGCCGATCGCCGACAAGCTGCATGTGAAGATCGAGGAGGAGGAAATCTCCCGCACGCTGATCATTGACGGCATCCTGCAGATCCGTGAATCCAAGAGCCCGACCCTGATCAAGGAAATGCTGCTTGCCTATCTGCCCGACCATCACCGGGCAGAGTTCGCCGACGCCTGATCGCTTCCAGAACGGGCAGGACAGATGGCCAAGAAGAAACGTGGCGGACATGGCGGGCACGGCTGGTTCGTGACCTTTGCAGACCTTATGGCGCTGCTCATGAGCTTCTTTGTCATGGTCGCGGCCTATTCATCTCAGGACAAGGCCAAGATGGCGATGGTCGCAGGCTCGTTCCGTGATGCCTTCGGCACGCAGAAGGACAACCGCTTCGCCGGCATCGTCGAACTGAACGGCATTCCCACCAAACCGCAATTGCAGAACGCAAAGCTCAGGCCGATCGAGGAAGCCACAGATGTGACGGCTCCAAACGAGTTCAAGCGCAAGCTCGACGGATCGGTGATGACCTCGTTCGACCGGGGCTTCGCGCTGGCGGCTTCATCGCTCCGGCAGGCGCTGAACGACATGCCCGAAATCGCTCAGGTTTCGAAGAACATCGTGATCGAGGAGACACGCGACGGCATCAACCTGTCGCTGGTCGACCAGGACGGGCGCTCGATGTTCGCGGATGGCTCGGTCAACCCTTACGAGCGCACCCGCAAGGTGCTGGAAGCGGTGGCCCCCACGATCAGGCGCATGCCGAACAGGATCGCCATCAGCGGGCACACCTCGGCGTCCCGGCCAGGCCAGCGCGGCATTGGCTCGCCGTGGGAACTGTCAGTGGGCCGCGCTGCGGCGATCCGCGAAATCCTGGCCGCAAGCGGAATCCCGGACGACCGCTTCGCCTCTGTGACTGGCAAGTCGGACACCGACCCGATGTTCCCCGACAACCCCTATCTCGCCGCCAACCGCCGCGTCACCATCACGCTGCTCTATGAAGCGCCGCCCCTGGCTCCGGGCACGAAACCCTGATCCGTCACTCCGGGGCGAGGATCAGCGCCCAGTAGACCGCATATTTCGAGCCAGGCGCATGGGCGGTGGCGATCCCCATCCGTGTGGCGCTGGCGCTTTTCATGACACGGTCGTGAGGAGCAGAATCGCGCCAGCCCGAGAAAGCCTGCGCCAGCGAACGATAACCTGCCGACAGGTTTGCATCAGGCCTCGTGATGCCATCGGCAATGAGACGCCGCTTGACTGCATCGGCCGAGCCAGGCCTGTCCGCGCGCGCCATCATCGCCGCCTCGCGATCAGCCGCCGCCTGCAGCACCGGGTCAAGCCGTAGCACCCCAAGCCCCGCATTGACGCGATAGGCCGAGATCATGGCGCGGGCCTGCCCTGTGTCGAGCCTGGCTCCTGCCTGCCCCAGATCGGCATAAAGGCTGGTCTGGGTGCTGACAGGCCTGGCGGCATCCGTGCAGCCAGCCAGACCAAACATGGCCGCCAGCGTCATCATGGCCTGTGTGCAACTCATCGGATGTGCCTCATGGCTTTACCGGCCTCGAAGGTTTCGCGCGTGGCGGATGGGGCGCGGCGGCCACTGTCAGCACGTCAGCGCCCGCCGCAGGCCTGCGCCGCGCCTGAAGGGCGGCGGTCTGTGCCTCCTGCGCATCCTCGATCGTATCGACGAGTTCCTCGAGCGTGTCCTCGATCCGGTCAAGACCCTTGATCGAAAGCTCGCGCTCAGGCTGCCCGATGCCCTCCTCGGCCAGGGCCGAATAGATCGCGAAATGCAGGTCACTGGAGACGACACCCACGATGTCGACCTCCGGAACGATGCAGATCAGATCGAAGTCCAGCGCGCTTTCGGTGATCTTCTTGAACAGGACACGCGGTTTGGGTTCCTTGAGCACCTGCGGGTGACGGTCAGCGGCGCCCAGCATCACGGCATTGACCTGTTCGGGATTGGCCGAGCGCGGCACGACCAGCGAGACGATCACGCGGCCAGTCCTGTCGGAACGGACACGGTTCTTGACCACGCCGGAAATCAGGTTCGAGTTCGGCACGATCACGGTCGAACGGTCGAAGGTCTCGATTTCGGTGGACCGCACGTTGATGCGCCTGACGATGCCCTCCCCGTCCCCCACCACGATCAGGTCTCCGACCCGGATTGGCCGCTCCCAAAGCAGGATCAGCCCCGACACGAAGTTCGACACGATCGATTGCAGGCCAAAGCCGATGCCGACGGACAGCGCGCCGGCCACGATGGTCAGCCGCTCGAGGCTGAGGCCAAGTGACGAGATCGACAGGGCCAGCGCGGCGACG
>JANMHN010000375.1:0-6534 GCA_031375185.1 Allobosea sp.
AGGTCCGGCTCGATCATCCTGGTTGGCTCGCAACTGGCGTTCGCTGGCGGGCGCAGCAATGCGGCCTACCTCGCGGCCAAAGGCGGAGTGGTCAGCCTGATGCAGAGCATGGCGGTCGATCATGCAGCCGAGGGCATCCGCATCAATGCCGTCATACCAGGCGCGATCGACACGCCACTCCTGCGCCGTTCGTTCGCGCGCGTTGCTGATGGTGCTGCGGCGGAGGCCAGGTCCGTCGCCCGCCACCCGCTCGGGCGTCTCGGCCAGCCGGATGAGGTGGCGCGCGCCGCGCTGTTCCTCGCCAGCGACGAGGCCAGTTTCACCACCGGGAGTTGCCTGCGCGTCGATGGCGGCTGGCTGGCGGGTTGAACATGGCTTGCAACTGGCACAGCAATGATTGCTCGCGGCGCATCCATGCTGGCACAATCTGTGCAAGCCTTTGCAGCGCTCCAGAAGCAAAGCCCTGCGGCTGGCCCGCCATCTTTCTCCAGGATTCCCTTCACATGAGCCGCTGGTCCATCACACGCATGTCGAGGATTTCCACATGAGCCGGATCATCACCGTGGCGGCGGCGCAGCTTGGCCCGATCCAGCGCGCGGACAGCCGGGCAGGCGTCGTCGCCCGGATGCTGACACTGATGACACAGGCGCATCGGCAGGGCGCAAACCTGATCGTCTATCCCGAACTGGCAATCACCACATTCTTCCCGCGCTGGCATCACGAAGACCGTGCTGATGCCGATATCTGGTTCGAGGCGGCCATGCCCAACCCCGACGTGCAGCCGCTGTTCGACCAGGCGCGCGCCCTCGGCATGGCCATGAGCTTTGGCTATGCCGAAAAGACCCCCGAGGGCGAGCATTTCAACACCTCCATCCTGGTGGATGCAGAAGGCGCGACGGTGGGCATCTACCGCAAGATCCATTTGCCCGGCCATGTCGAGTTCGACCCCGAGCGCACCCACCAGCACCTCGAAAAGCGCTATTTCCAGCCCGGCGATCTCGGTTTCCCGGTCTGGCGGGGCGGTGGCTCACTTCTGGGCGGCCTTTATGGCATGTGCATCTGCAATGACAGGCGCTGGCCGGAGACATACCGGGTCATGGGCCTGCAAGGCGTCGAGATGGTGCTGCTGGGCTTCAACACGCCTTCTGTGAACAGCCAGAGGGCAGCGGAAGGCATCGCGGAGCGGTTGTTCCACCACCGGCTGTCGCTGCAGGCCGGTGCCTACCAGAACGCCACCTGGGTCGTGGCCGTGGCCAAGGCCGGCGATGAGGATGGCCATCACCTGATGGGCGGCACGATGATCGTGAACCCGGACGGGCACATCGTGGCCGAGCTTGAGGGCGAAGAGGATGGCCTCCTGGTCCATGCCTGCGATCTGGATGACACACGTTTCGGCAAGGAGACGATCTTCGATTTCAAGCGCCATCGCCGCATCGAGCATTACGGCATCATCACCTCACAGGTCGGGGTAATCGAACCGTCATGACTGCGGCTTCTCCCTACAGCGCCGCCTTCGATGAGCTGACGCCCTATGAGCGCTACAAGCTGCTGTGCGCGGCGATCTGCCCGCGTCCGATCGCGCTCGTCACATCCGTGTCCGCCAGCGGTGTCGTCAACGCCGCGCCGTTCAGTTTCTTCAATGTGTTTTCCGAAGATCCCGCGCTGATCGTGCTGGGGTTGCAGCACCGCGCAAACCCCGATGGGGAGGGCTACATTCCGAAGGACACCACGCGCAACATCGCCGCCAGCGGCATGTTCGTGGTCAACATGGTCGATGAGGATCTGGCCGACGCCATGAACATCACGGCCATCCAGTTTCCGCCCGACATCAGCGAAGTCGATGCTGCGGGCCTCGCGCTCGCGCCTGGCATCACTGTGCCGGTGCCACATCTGGCGGCTGCGCCCTTTGCCTTCGAATGCCGCAAATCCGTCAGCCTCAGCTTCGGGCCTCACCGCGAACTCCTTGTCGGCGAGGTGCTGCGCATCCATGCAAGGGCCGGTCTGGTCGACCCTGCAACATTGCGGGTCAGCGTCGATGCCTACAAGCCAGTGGGCCGGATGTTCGCCAATGATTACGCACGGCAATCCGACAGGTTCGAGATGACGCGTGACAGCTATGAGGACTGGATGAAAGCGCGGGAGCCAGCCCGATGAGCGCGCTGATCATCGGAGGCGCCGGCTTCGTCGGCCTCAATCTGGCCGAGCACCTGCTGGGTCAGGGCCAGAACGTGACCATCTTCGACCGGCGCAATCCGGACCCGGCGGCGCTGGCCGTGTTCGAGGCGCTGCCCGGCAGGCTGACCGTGATCACGGGCGATGTCACGGACAGCGCTGCGATCAAGGCGGCGGTCAAGCCGGGCACGGACGTGGTGTTTCTGGGCGCGGCGATCACGGCGGGGCCTGACAGGGAGGCCCGCGACGCCGCCACCATCCTCAGTGTCAACCTTGTGGCGCAAGTCCCGGTGCTGGAAGCGGCGCGGGACATGAAGGTGCGGCGCGTGGTCAATCTCAGTTCGGCAGCCGCCTATGGCCTTGCAGGAGACCGCTTCGAGGTGCTGGACGAAGCCACGCCGGTCGACCCCGTGGGGCTTTACCCGATCACGAAATGGGCCAGCGAACGCATCGGCGCGCGGCTGGCGGCGCTCTGGGGGCTTGATCTGGTCAGCGCTCGCCTCAGCGGCGTCTTCGGACCATGGGAGCATGACACCGACGTGCGCGACACGCCAAGCCCGCAGGCGCAGGTGATGAGACATCTCGCGCGAGGCGAGCCAGCCCTGCTGCCACGCCCCGGCATCCGCGACTGGACCTATGCCGTCGATGTCGCGGAAGCGCTGGCCTGCCTTGCGGCATCGCCTTCGCTCAAGCAACCTGTCTATAATCTGACAGCGGGCACGGCCTGGACGGTGCTGGACTGGGGGCAGATGATGGCGGCATCATTGGGAAAGGGAGTTTGCAGGTTGGCAACAGTGGGCGAGATGCCGAACATCAACCTGTATGGCCCGACCGACCGGGCGCCGATGGCGGCCGGGGCACTGGCGCGCGACGCAGGCTGGCGCGCGCGGTTCGACATGGAGACCGCCGCACGCCACCTGGCAGATTGGCACCGGGGGCAAGAGACAGGTTCGGGAGCGACATCATGAAACATGACGGACTGGCCTTGCTCGAAGGCCGCGTTGCCAGCGACCTAGCCCGCATCGCCCATCCGCGCGCCGCGTGGCTAGAGCCGAAGCACGGCGTTGATGGCAGCCCTGCGCATGACGTGATCATCGTCGGCGGCGGCCAATCCGGCCTCGCCACCGCCTTTGGCCTGCTGCGCAGCCAGGTCACCAACATTCTGGTGCTCGACCAGGCCAGGGCCGGGTTCGAAGGGCCGTGGCGCACCTATGCGCGCATGCAGACATTGCGCAGCCCCAAGGAGTTCACAGGGCCTGACCTCGACGTGCCGAGCCTGACCTACCAGTCATGGCACGAGGCGAGGTTCGGCGTTGAAAGCTGGAACGAACTTGGCCTGATCCCCAAGGGCCACTGGTCCGATTACCTGCAATGGCTTCGCTATGTGAC
Organism: Allobosea sp.; assembly: GCA_031375185.1. Lineage (GTDB taxonomy): Bacteria > Pseudomonadota > Alphaproteobacteria > Rhizobiales > Beijerinckiaceae > Allobosea. The sequence continues at coordinate 3,562 of JANMHN010000375.1, forward strand.
AGGCATCCCGGTGCGCAACGAGGCCACGGTCACAGACATCGCGCAGCATGGCTCTCTGCTGGCCGTGACGGTTGCCTCGGGCGCTGGAACACAGGTTCTGCTGACACGGAAGGTCGTGCTGGCGACCGGGCAGGAGGGCATGGGCGACTGGACTCTGCCGGAGCCGCTTGCCAGCCTGCCGGAACCGCGCCGCGCGCATGTGGCGCAGGCCATCGACTTTGGCGCCCTCAAGGGCAAGCGCGTGGCTGTCGTGGGGGCCGGAGCCTCCGCCTTCGACAATGCCGCCACCGCTCTGGAGGCTGGCGCCAGCGAAGTCCACCTGCTCTGCCGCAGGGCCGAGGCGCAGGTCATCCAGCCCTATCGCTGGCTCACCTTCCGGGGTTTCCTGCGACATCTGGGCGATCTCGACGACACATGGCGCTGGCGCTTCATGAACCGCATCCTCTCGATGCGGGAGGGTTTTCCACAGGCGACCTATGACCGCTGCGCCAGCCATGACGCGTTCCGGCTGCATCTGGGCGCACCCGTGGACGCGGCACGCATGGCGGGCGGCGACATCATCCTGTCCCTCCCGCGCGGCGACATCGTGGTCGATTTCGTGATCGCCGCCACTGGCATCGACATCGACATGGCCTCACGGCCCGAACTCAGGCGCTTCGGTGGCAACATCGCCACCTGGGCCGACCGCTACACGCCTCCCGCTGGAGAGAACAACGACCGTCTCGGGCGCTTTCCCTACTTGGCTGACAGCTATGCCTTGACCGAACGCGTGGCGGGGCAGACACCCTGGCTGCGCGACATCCATCTGTTCTCGATTGCCTCGACCATGAGTTTCGGCGCTTCCGGATCGTCCATCAACGCGATGACGACGGCGGTGCCGAGGCTGGTGCATGGCATCACACGCGATCTGTTCAGCGACGATCTTGAACGTCACTGGCAGGCGCTCGACGCCTATGACGTGCCGCAGGCGGTGATCAGGCCACCAACATGATGTCGCGCCGCATCGCCGCTGGCACACGCCTTGCTCTTGCATGGCGGAGCAACCAAGCCGACCAAGATCTCTGAAACGCAATTCCAACACCGCATATTCAACACTGCAAACCTGGGGAGCCTTCGATGATGTTCGTGAAACCGGCCTTGACCGCGATGCTGCTGGCATCGTCCACATGGGTTGCCCTGCCCGCCATGGCGCAGACGCGCGCGGAAACCTTGCGCCATGTGACCGGCGCTTCCATCAACACGCTGGACCCGACCATGCCGGGCTCGACGCGCGAAGCGTTCGGCCTGAGCCTGCTCACCTATGACCGGCTGGTGTCGTTCGGGCGCAAGCAGATCGACGGCAAATGGGTGTTCGATCTGGACACGATCCGCGGGGAACTGGCCGAGCGTTTCGAGGTCAGCCCGGACGGACTGAAAATCATCTTCCACCTGCGCAAGGACGCGAAATTCCACGACGGCTCCCCTGTCACGGCCGAAGACGTGAAATGGTCGCTCGACCGCGCCGTGAGCGCCAAATCCCTCGCGCCCGGCCAGATGCTGACCGGCTCGATCACCAAGCCCGAGCAGTTCACGATCATTGACCCGCACACTGTGCAGTTGACCCTTCCCAGCCCCGACAAGCTGGCACTGCCGAACCTGGCCACGATCTACCCGATCATCATCAACTCGAAACTCGCGAAGTCCAAGGCCACCACTGAGGATCCCTGGGCGCAGGAGTGGATGAAGACCAACACGGCGGGTTCGGGCGCCTATGTCATCGAGAGCTTCAAGGCCGGCGAAACCACCATCCTGCGCCGCAACGAGGACTGGAAGCGCGGGCCTGCTAATGCCCAGGCGCATTTCAAGCGCATCATCACACAGACCGTCCCGGAAGCGGCGACGCGCGCCAACCTTGTCGAACGCGGCGATGCGGACATCGTGATCGACCTTCAGGCATCCGATGCCGCCGACCTCGAGAAGAAGGGGCGGCTCAAGGTCGTCTCGACGCCTCAGTACAATGCCATCACCTTCCTGTCGTTCAACAACACGCTTCCGCCCTTCGACAATGTCGGCGTGCGGCGGGCGATCGCGGCGGCCCTACCTTATGAAGACATGTTCAAGGCGGCGCTGTTCGAGCGCGGAAAGCGGCTCTACGGCGCGACATGGGAGGGCGGCAAAGCACCGACCGGCGACACCTTTCCCATCGTGCAGCCGCTGAAGACGGACCTTGCCGAAGCCAAGCGCCTCTTGACCGCCGCAGGCTTCCCGAATGGCTTTGCCACCGCGCTGAGTTTCAATGTCGGGCAGGCGGGAACAGCCGATCCGATGGCGGCGCTGATCAAGGAATCCCTTGCCAAGATCGGCATCACTGTCGACATCCAGAAACTGCCTGACGCGCAGATGTCGACGCTGATCAACGAAAAGAAGGTGCCATTCTTCATCGAAGGCATCGTGGCCTGGTTGCCGTCAATGGACTATTTCTACCGCAATTTCTACATCGGACCGATCCGCTGGAATTATTCCGCGCTGAACGACCCCAAGCTGACGGAAATCGCCCAGGCCGCACGTTTCGAGGCGGACAAGGCGAAATATGCCGCCTATGGCGTTGCGCTCAATACCATGCACTATGACCTGATGCCGCAAATTCCGCTCTGGCAGCCGTCGCAGGATGCGGTGATGGCCACCAGCATCGAGGGCTACACCTATCAGTTCCACCGCCAGATCGACTTCCGCGACCTGAGCCGGAAGTAGGCGGGGCATGGCAAAGCTCGACATCACGGTCAAACGCGCGGGATGGCGGTTCCTGTCGTCGCTTCCCGCGTTGTTCGGCGTGCTGGTGTTCACCTTCCTGTTGATGCGGGTGCTGCCGGGTGACCCGGCAGTGTTCTTCGCCTCCGGGCCGCAAGCCGGCCCCGAGGAGATCGCGCTGATCCGGCAGCAGATGGGGCTGGACAAGCCGGTGCCGCTGCAGCTCGTGCTGTATCTGCGTGATGT
>JANMHN010000393.1:0-8101 GCA_031375185.1 Allobosea sp.
GGAGGCGAAACCGGCGAACCCCATCCTCCATGGGGGACGCAGCTTAAAGCAACGACGGAACGGGCTTTTTTGGTCTTATTCTGATCCCTCCAAAGGGTCAGAGCGGGAAACCGAAGAGGCTTGTCCATCTTGCCCGGCGTGCGGAGGCTCAACCTTCAAACAATGGCAATCCCTTGACCCGGCAACTTGCCGGTCCGTTGGCGTCTCCACAATGCCCCGGATCGTCCTGTTGTCAGTCAACTCATCTTTTTGGCTTCGGCGCTAAGGCAGCGTCGGGGGAGGAGTCTGCCATGACTGATCGTATCCGTGATTTTCTGCGCACCCGCCGTGATGATGGCCCGTGTGTTGTCGTTGACCTTGACGTGGTCCGCGACAACTATTTCGCGTTTGCACGCGCCCTGCCTGACACACGTGTCTTTTATGCGGTGAAGGCCAATCCCGCGCCTGAACTCCTGCACCTTCTGGCCAAGCTCGGCTCCTGCTTCGATTGCGCCTCCGTGGCGGAAATCGAGATGGGCCTTGCTGCTGGCGCGACCGCTGACCGCATCTCGTTCGGCAACACGATCAAGAAGGAGCGTGACATCGCGCGTGCCATGGAGCTTGGCGTGCGTCTGTTCGCGGTCGATTGCGAAGCTGAAGCCGACAAGATCGTGCGGGCGCAGCGCCTCACCGGCGTTCAGGGCGTCAGGGTGTTCTGCCGCATCCTGTGCGACGGCGCCGGTGCTGAATGGCCCTTGTCGCGCAAGTTCGGCTGCGTGCCAGAAATGGCGGCGGATGTGCTCGAGCATGCCCACCGCAACGGCCTTGAAGCCTATGGCGTCTCGTTCCATGTCGGCTCGCAGCAGGGCAACGTGAATTCGTGGGATGGCGCGCTCGCTTCGGCGGCCGGCATCTTCCGCGAGTGCGCGACACGCGGCATCAACCTGTCGATGGTCAATCTCGGCGGTGGTTTCCCGACCCGGTATCTCAAGGACATTCCGGGCGTGCCGCGCTATGGCGACGCGATCTTCCGGGCGCTGTCGAAGCATTTTGGCAACCAGTTGCCCGAGACGATCATCGAGCCGGGCCGCGGCATGGTCGGCAATGCCGGCATCATCGAGGCCGAAGTCGTGCTCATCTCGAAGAAGAGCGACGCGGACGACCAGCGCTGGGTCTATCTCGACATCGGCAAGTTCGGCGGTCTCGCCGAGACGATGGACGAGTCGATCCGCTACCCGATCCGCACCAGCCATGACGGTTCCGAGAAGGGGCCGTGCGTGCTGGCGGGTCCGACCTGCGATTCGGCTGACGTGATGTACGAGAAAGTGCCTTACATGCTGCCGTTCTCGCTGGAAATCGGCGACAAGGTGCTGATCGAGGGCACAGGTGCCTACACCACGACCTATTCGGCGGTGGCCTTCAACGGGTTTCCACCCCTGAAGCAGTACACGATCTGACCTTTCGGTCCCAAGGCAGGGCTGATTCAAGCCCTGCCACCTTTCACACCATCCCTTGTTTATGGTCCGCGCGCCCTTGCGCGCGGAGCCGTGCTGTGTGTGCAGCCGGTGAAGGAGGTCTGCCATGGTCATGATCCGTGATGAAGTTGCCGGTGATGTCGCTGCCCGGGAGGCCCTGCTGGACGCGGCTTTCGGTGATGCCCGTTTCGAGAAGACCTCCCAGCGCCTGCGCGAAGGGCGAAAGCCTGCGCGGAGCCTCGCGCTTGCCGCCGAACACGATGGCCACCTGGTTGGCACCGTTCGCTTGTGGAACATCGCGGCTGGCAGCGCGGGCGCGGGCCTGTTGCTTGGGCCGATCGCGGTGGATGCTGACAGCCGCAAGCTGGGCATCGGGGCCCGGCTGATGCGTGAAGGGCTTTGGCGCGCGGCCCGCGCCGGGCAGCGCTTCGTGCTGCTTGTCGGCGATTTGCCGTATTACGAGCGCTTCGGTTTCGAACCGGCACCTGCCTCGCTTGACCTGCCGGGACCGGTGGACCGCTCGCGTTTCCTCAGCTTCGAGATCATCCCCGGTGCGCTTTCGGGCGCTGCCGGTCTGGTGGTGGCAACAGGAGCAAGCGCTGATCGACGTCATGTCAACCGCGAACTCCGTCTGGCAGCCTGAGCCATGCTGCGTTTTGTCCTGAGGCGGGCGACGTGGCTCATCGTCGCTGCGCTCATCGCCCTGTCCATCGCACAGGGTCGTCCCATGCCGAATGAGACGCTGCTCGACCCGTGAAACGATGTTGCCATCGCGGCTGGTGCGGAGAATTGCCGTCACGAGGAGGTTGACGCGGCTGTCTTCATGCCGTTTGAAGCGCGACAACACTGTTGGCTTGCCCTTCCTGGCAAGCCTGTTCCCTCTTCAACATGCGCCTGCCGCACCCAAGGAGACCGACCATGACCAATTGGCCAGTCCACGCCACCATCAAGGGCCCCATCGTGATAATCGGCTTCGGCTCCATCGGGCGCGGCACGCTGCCGCTGATCGAGCGGCATTTCACATATGACAAGAGCCGTTTCGTGGTGGTGGATCCCGATGACGCTGACCGCGCGCTGCTTGACGAGCGCGGCATCCGCTTCATCCAGACCGCCGTGACGCGCGAGAACTACCGCGACCTGCTGACCCCGCTGCTCAAGGCCGGCAAGGGCCAGGGCTTCTGCGTCAACCTCTCGGTCGACACCTCGTCGCTGGAGCTGATGGAATACTGCCGCTCCATCGGCGTTCTTTATATCGACACCGTGGTCGAACCCTGGCCGGGTTTCTATTTCGACAACTCGGGTGGCAACGCGGCGCGGACCAACTATGCGCTGCGCGAGACCGTGCTGGCCGCCAAGCGCAGGAAGAAGGGCGGCACAACCGCTGTGTCCTGCTGCGGGGCAAACCCCGGCATGGTGTCATGGTTCGTCAAGCAGGCGCTGGTGAACCTCGCCACCGACCTCAAGATCGCCTTCACCGAGCCGACAACCCGCGCCGAGTGGGGCGCACTGATGCGCAAGGCCGGCGTCAAGGGCATCCACATCGCCGAGCGCGACACCCAGCGCGCCAAACAACCAAAGCCGCGCGACGTGTTCGTCAACACCTGGTCGGTGGAGGGCTTCCTGTCTGAAGGCATGCAACCGGCCGAGCTTGGCTGGGGTACGCACGAAACCTGGATGCCGAAGAACGCGAAAAAGCATGCCAAGGGCTGCAAGGCGGCGATCTATCTTGAGCAGCCCGGTGCCAACACGCGCGTGCGCTCCTGGTGCCCGACGCCCGGGCCGCAATATGGCTTTCTCGTCACGCACAACGAATCGATCTCGATCGCCGACTATTTCACCGTGAAGGAGAACGGCAAGGCGGTGTATCGCCCGACCTGTCATTACGCCTACCATCCCGCCAATGACGCTGTGCTGTCGCTGCACGAGATGTTCGGCAATGGCGGCACCATGCAGGAGGAGCACCATATCCTTGGCGAGGACGAGATCGCCGATGGCATCGATGAACTTGGCGTGCTGCTCTATGGCCATGGCAAGAACGCCTATTGGTATGGCTCGCAGCTTTCGATCGAGGAGACGCGCCAGATCGCGCCTTACCAGAACGCCACAGGTATGCAGGTCACGTCGGCGGTGCTGGCCGGGATGGTCTGGGCGCTGGAGAACCCCAAGGCCGGCATCACCGAAGCTGACGAGATGGATTACAAGCGCTGCCTTGAGGTCCAGCTACCCTATCTTGGTCCCGTGAAGGGCTACTACACCGACTGGACGCCGCTCAAGGACCGCGAAAAGCTGTTCCCGGAAGATGTCGACTACACGGATGCGTGGCAGTTCCGGAACATTCTGGTGCGGTGAAATGCAAAAAGCCCGCTGAAAGCGGGCTTTTTCATATCCTGAAGACGTGACGGCTTCAGCGGATGCTGGGGCCATAGAAGCTGTTGGCAAACGGGTTCGGACCGGCGAAACGGTCCGGCAGATTGTCGCGGCCGAAATTGCTGATGCTGCCGAAAGATGTGGTCGGCATTGTGTTGGCCACGAACAGGTGGCGGTCGTAATTGCCCACCGGCACGATCTTTCCGGCATCCAGGAACGAGCGACCCTCGACGATGACGCGCAGCGGCTTGCGCTTCGACTGGGCCTCGGCAGGCAAGGCTGCAAGGCAGGAGACGGTTGCGATGGCGGTGGCGGCAAGGATGAGGCGGCGCATGATGGACTCCGAACGCTGATACCCAGCGAAAATAGCATCTGGTGGTTAACGGATATGATGCGGCAAGCTCAAGCGGAAACTGCCAGATGTCGCGAGATTGCGATCACGGCACGGCCCTGAATGCGGGAGCTATCCGCCAACTATCCGCCGCTGCGCCTGAGCCGTGGCGCGGCCTGATCGGTGTCGAGCCAGCTTGTCTTGCGCCCTGCCGCAGCCAGCTTGGGGCTGAGACACCCTTGCTGCCGGTTGAGTTCCGCCTTGCTGAAATAGCCGCGCAAGGCCCTGTCCTCGCCCGCCCCGACAAGGTTCAGACGGTCGAGCATGCAGGTGAGTTGCTGGCGGTCGGCGGCCCGTGCCGCGTTGCCGCAGAACCAGCCCTGAAAGCTGAAAGCCACCGTCTCGGCCGTGTGGCGAAATCCGATGCAGGCGCGGCTTGCATGGCCGGCGTCCATGATCATGTCGGCTGTCTCGACCAGGCCGAACTTGCTGGACATGGCGACGCTGGTGGATGCACGCGTGATGGCAATGCCGCCTTCCGCCGCAAACCTCGCCATGTCGATGAAGAAACCCGGACGTGTTTCCGGAGCGACATTGCGGACAGTGATGGTGGCATAGGCGACATCGGCGGTGAATTCGCCGGCCCTGATCTGTTCCTCCCGCACATGCGAGTGAAGGTCGCGGCGCGATTGATGCCGGATCTGCTGGCCACCCACATCGGGCAAGCCGAGGGCGAAGCTGGCCAGGGGGCGCTGGATCGTAACCCATTCGGGCATTCTCAGGCGCCTGCCCTCATCGTGCCCAGTGAGATCAGCGGGAGCCTGCAAGGCAGACATGTTCGCCCCGATCGTGCCAGTGAACGCCACGGGCAGGGCAGATGCCTGCGTGATACCTGGAGATATGCCCGGAGACATACTCGAAGACATGCCGGTCTGGGACGCGTTGATCCACTGAGGAACCGCGCTGGCCATCCATCCTGCCGACAGCACACCGAAGCAGGCAGCCATGGTGCGCCAGCCCAACTGGATGGCAGCCCTCACCACCAGCATGAGACATGTGTCCAAGAGGCGCGAGGCTGCTCGTCCAGCTGGCGCCAGCCACGCATTGTTCACCCAGGTCATCCACACGCTGCGACAGCTCCACGAAACATCGACATGTTTTTGATCGACATGCCCCACAATGCGCAGCCGGAATGACCCGTGGGTTACTGCGGCGGGCTTTTTCACTGGCAAGGTGAACGGGTTGTCACCATCTGTGGTTAACCCTGCAGGCGGCGGGCAAACCGTCATCACGGTTTGCGTCCGGTTGTGGTCTTGGCGTGTATGCGTGATATGGTTCATGACATGCAGCTGATATTGATCCGGACATGCGAGACGCCATGACCCCATCTGCTCCCAATGAGGCTGGCTTGCCTGCACATTCACGGCCTGCTGAGCCGCACAGGCTGTCCAAACCTGTCCGTTACACGATCAGGATGCTGGTTTTCCTCGCGCTGGTCGGGTTCACGGCTTTCATCCTCTACAAGCCGATCACGTCTGCTTTCATGGCCAATCCGGGGCTGAACGGCCTGATTCTGGGCTGCCTGCTGGTCGGTGTGCTGGTTGCGCTGCGCGAGGTCTGGCGCCTCCAGACCGAGGCGGTTGCCGGCAATGCCCTGCAGGGTGGTGCCGTTTCCGGTGATGTCGGCGGGTTGCCGATCCTTGGTCCGCTGCTGCCGGTCCTCGCCTCCTTGCAGCGTCGGTCGCTGGCGCCAAGCCAGTCCGCCACCATTCTCGAATCGATTGCGGTCAGGCTTGACGAGGGGCGCGACACGCTGCGCTATCTCGCGGGCCTTCTGGTTTTTCTCGGGCTGCTCGGTACCTTCTGGGGTCTGCTCGAAACCGTGAGTTCGGTCGGCAATGTGATCAACACTTTGCGCACGGGCGGTGAGGCTGGCGTGATGTTCGAGGAACTGAAAGCCGGGTTGTCGGCGCCTCTGGCGGGCATGGGCCTGTCGTTTTCCTCGTCGCTGTTCGGCGTGGCGGGCTCGCTCGTGCTGGGATTTCTCGATCTCCAGCTCGGGCAGGCGCAGCGGCGTTTCCGCACCGAGGTCGAGGATTGGATGGCGACGGGGCTCGGTTCAACCCAGATGCCGTCATCGCAGGGCGTTATGATGCCGTCGCTGCCATCTGCCAGCGCGGTGCCGCCAAGTTTCGCGTCGCTTGGGCCCGACGTCGCTGCCCAGTTGCATAAGACCGCACAGGTCCTGTCGGACAATGCGGGCAGCGGGCGCCAGGCGACCCAGGCCATGTCCAATCTTGCCGAGGGTATCCAAGGGCTGGTGCAGCACATGCGCTCCGAGCAGCAGCTCATCCGCGACTGGGTCGAAGCCCAGTCGCAGCGCGAGAAGGAAACGAGGCGGCTTCTCGAGCGCCTTCTGTCCGAACGCACGCGGGCGGACTGACCCATGGCGCTCTCCCGCACAAGACGGCGAGACGGGGCTGACTACTGGCCCGGCTTTGTCGACGCTCTCTCGACATTGCTGATCGGGATCGTGTTCCTGCTCTCGGTGTTTGTGCTGGCCCAGTTCTTCCTGAGCCAGGAGATCACCGGCAAGGACACGGCCCTGCGCCGCCTCGAGAACCAGGTTTCGGAGCTGACGGACCTGCTGGCACTGGAAAAGACCCAGAAGCGCTCGGTCGAGGAAAATCTTGCGCTCCTGCAATCGACGCTCAACCGGACAGACAGCGAGAGGGCGCGCATCCAGGGCCTGCTTGATGGTGGTTCGGGCGCTGCGAATTTGGCACAGGGGCGCGCTGCCCAGTTGCAGGGCGCGCTTGATGCCGAAAAGCAGCTGTCGCAGCGGGCACAATCCGCCGTGGACCTGCTCAACCAGCAGATTTCCGCCATGCGTCGTCAGCTCGCCGCACTTGAAGAGGCGCTGGCTGCATCCGAAACGCGTGACAAGGAATCACAAACCCGCATTTCCGACCTTGGCAGCCGCCTCAACGTGGCGCTGGCCCAGCGTGTGCAGGAACTGGCGCGCTACCGCTCGGATTTCTTCGGTCGCATGCGGCAGATATTGGGCACACGCCCCGACATCCGGGTGGTCGGCGACCGATTCGTGTTCCAGTCCGAGGTGTTCTTCGATGCCGGGGCCGCCGTGCTCAAGGCCGAAGGGCAGGCCGAACTCGACAAGCTTGCAGCCGTGCTGGCTGACATTTCGCGTGAAATTCCACCTGACATTCCATGGATCGTCCGCATTGACGGCCACACGGACGCGCGCCCCATCCGCACGGCCCAGTTTCCGTCGAACTGGCACCTGTCGACGGCCCGCGCCGTCTCGGTGGTCGAATACATGGCCAGCAAGGGGTTGCCCGCCGAACGGCTGGCCGCCACCGGTTTCGGTGAATTCCAGCCGCTCGAACTGGGCGCGAATGACGAGGCCTATCGCCGCAACAGGCGCATCGAATTCAAGATCACAGAACGATGACCGAAACCGGGACCATGGCGCAGCCTCCGCGCATTGCCGACATGACGCTCGACAACTGGCGGGCCGTGATCGACCTGTGGGTCGACGCGTGGACCAAGGCCATGCCGCAGATCGATTTCGAGGCGCAGCGCAACTGGTTGATCGGGCAGCGCGCGGCCTACTCGCGCGACGGAACGCGGGTGAGGGTCGCTCTCGACCGGATGAGCGAGATCGTCCAAGGCGTGATCACGCTGAGGCCGCGCGACGGCTACATCGACCAACTGGCCGTAGCGCACCAGAACTGGGGCGGCGGCGTGGCGCAGGCGCTGATCGCGGATGCGCGCAGGCTGTCTCCCAAACAGCTTTACCTCTTCGTCAACCAGGCCAACGAGCGCGCCGTGGCCTTTTACGAAAAGGCTGGCTTCACGCGGTCCGGCGATGCGGTCAACCCCGAGTCGGGACTGGCGACATGGCGTTACCAGTGGTCTCCTGCCTGAG
>JANMHN010000395.1:0-6081 GCA_031375185.1 Allobosea sp.
GTATCCCGCCGCCGAAGGCCGCCTTGCGGGGATGGGTATAGATCTGTGAGCAAGTGACCTTATGGACATCCATAAGGACAGTGCCTTCGGGCGACTTGAGATTGTCGAGACGGGGCGTCGCCGTCGCTGGAGTGCGGCTGCGAAGGAGCGGATCGTTCTGGAGAGCATGAGCGGCCCGCGTCAGATAGCTGCGACTGCGCGGCGGCACGGGATTGCGCGGTCACTGCTTGTGATCTGGCGGCGAGCTTTTCAGGTTCGCCAGGGTTTGCAGGCAGCCCCGGTTGGGAACTCTGCGATGTCTGGGTTCGTGCCTGCGGTGCTGATACCGGAAGCGTCACCATCTCTGCATGCTGTGCCTGCACCAGGGCGCACCGAGATCGTGCTTGTCGGTGGTCGGCGGATCATCGTGGAAGGGGCTGTCGATACCGACGCGGTGCTGAAGCTCGCGCGGGGGCTGGAGGCACTGAAGTGATCCCGGTTCCTGTGGGCATGAAGGTGTGGCTGGCGACGGGGCATACGGATATGCGCAAGGGTTTTGCGTCGCTGGCGCTGCAGGCGCAGGAGGTGCTGAAGCGCGATCCGCTTGGCGGTCACGTCTTCTGCTTCCGTGGGCGGCGCGGTGACCTGCTGAAGGTGATCTGGCATGACGGCCAGGCGGCCAGCCTGTATGTGCGCAGGCTGGAGAAGGGCCGCTTCCTGTGGCCATCGCCTGCCGACGGCATTGTGGCGATCACGCCTGCGCAGATGGGCTATCTCTTGTCGGGCATCGACTGGCGCAACCCGGTCGAGACCTGGCGTCCGACGGTGACGGGCTGAGGGATTTTAGCCTGGGTTCTTAGCCTGGAACCGTGGGGATTATGCTTGTGTTCTGAATGGGATGTGATTCACTCCTTGCTGTGAGAACACCCGGTTCGCCCCCGTCATTGTTGCCATTGCCCGCCGATCTGGCGACGGCGCACGCGATGCTGCTGGCTGAGCGTACGGCCCGGATTGAAGCGCAGGCCGAGGCCTTGAAGGCGAAGGCCGAGGTCTCTTCCACCGAGGCGATGGTGCAGCACCTCAAGCTGATGATCGAGAAGCTGAAGCGCGAGCTTTACGGCCCACGCTCCGAGCGCACCGCGCGGCTGATCGACCAGATGGAGTTGCAACTCGAGGAACTGGAAGCACAGGCCAGCGAGGACGAGATTGCCGCTGAACAAGCGGCAGCGTCTACCGCGATATCTGCAACGCCGCGTCGGCGTCCTGCCCGCAAGCCCTTCCCCGAGCACCTGCCGCGCGAGCGCGTGGTCGTGGCCCCGCCGACATCATGCGCGTGCTGCGGTTCGATGAAGCTGTCGAAGCTGGGCGAGGACGTGACCGAGACGCTCGAAGTGATCCCGCGCAGCTGGAAGGTGATCCAGACCGTGCGGGAGAAGTTCACTTGTCGTGCGTGCGAGACGATCACGCAGCCGCCCGCGCCCTTCCATGTGACGCCGCGCGGCTTCATTGGGCCGAACCTGCTGGCGACAATCCTGTTCGAGAAGTTCGGGCAGCATCAGCCGCTGAACCGGCAGAGTGAGCGCTACAGCCGTGAGGGCATCGATCTGTCGGTCTCGACGCTGGCCGACCAGGTCGGTGCGGCAACTGTTGCGCTGGCGCCACTGCATCAACTGATCGCCCAGCATGTGATGGCGGCGGACAGATTGCATGCCGATGACACCACGGTGCCGATCCTCGCCAGGGGCAAAACCGATACTGGCCGGATCTGGACGTATGTCCGCGACGACAGGCCCTTTGGCGGAACCGGTCCACCGGCAGCACTCTACTTTGCCTCGCGTGACCGGCGGCAGGAGGATCCCGACGATCATCTCAAGGGCTGGCGGGGTATTTTGCAGGCCGATGCATATGGCGGCTACAACGGGTTGTATGATCCCATGCGCAAGCCGGGTCCTGTGACTTCCGCCCTGTGCTGGAGCCATGCCCGGCGCGGCTTCTTCGAGCTGGCCGACATTGCCGCCAATGCACGGCGCAAAGCGAATGGCGGAGGCAACACCACACCGGTCTCGCCGATCGCACTGGAGACAGTGAAGCGCATTGACGCGCTCTTCGCCATCGAACGCGAGAGCAACGGCAAGAGCGCCGACGAGCGCCATAGCATCCGGCAGCAGCAAAGCCTGCCGCTGGTCGAGGAGTTGCACACCTGGCTCACCGAGCAACGCGGCAAACTCTCGCGCTCGTCCTCGGTCGCCAAACCCATCGACTACATGCTCAAGCGCTGGGACCGCTTCGCCGCATTCCTCGATGATGGCCGCATCTGCCTCTCAAACAACGCCGCCGAGCGCAGCCTCAGGGGGTTCGCCCTCGGCCGCAAGGCCTGGCTGTTCGCAGGCTCCGACCGCGGGGCGGACAGGGCAGCGGCCATCACCACCCTGATCACCACCGCCAAGCTCAACGATGTCGATCCTCAGGCCTGGCTCGCCGACGTCCTCGCCCGCATCGCCGCCATCCCGCAGAACCGGCTGCCCGAACTGCTGCCCTGGAACTGGCAACCTCGTGCCGCGCAAAGCCGTCAGGCTGCCTGATCAGCAATGGCTGCCATCAGCACCGTCTTCACCCTCGCGCTCACGGCCCAGATGCTCGGCGAAACCAAGGACCGGCTGTGGGACCTCACCGATCAGATGACCCCGGAGGATGGCGTCCTCCGAATCTACGACACCGACGAGCGACAAACCATGGCCTTCACGGCGTTCGGCATCGAGACCCTCAAAGAGCTTATCGCAGACCAGCCCGCGACCGAAAGCTAAAGACCTGCGGCCTTGGCCGCATGCTTACAGATATTCTCCACGGGGTTCAGTTCTGGGGACCGCAAGGGCAGCAGGATCGGCGTGAGGTTCTTGGGCCAGTTGAGGTTGCCGGTGATGTGCCAGCCCGCGCGGTCCAGCAGCAGCACGGCGTGGGCATCCTTTGCGACGTGCAGGGATATTTCGTCGATATGCAGCTGCATCGTGTCGGTGTCAGCATGGGGCAATGCGGGGGCTGCACCCACGCCGCGGGCGGGGCAGATGGCACCAAACAGATAGGCGTTCTCATAGCGCTGGTCGGCAGGCTGGGTGGGTCTTGTGCCGCGCCTCGCCCATTGCCGGACAAGGCCATTCTTCTGGCCGATGCGGGCCTCATCCTGGAACCAGACCTCGATCTTCGTCTTGCGCGTCACGCCCTTGATGTGCGCCGCGAGCGTATTGGGCCAGTTTTTTTAAAAGCCACGATGACCTCGCCATCTCGCCCGGGATGCCGTGGCCGGGCGCTGATGTGCGAGAAGCCCAGATGTTTCAGCAGCTTGCCGATGCTGCGCTGGTGGTACGCGATCTTGAAATTGTCCACGATGACACGTTGCAGGTCGATCCGCCGCCAGCGCACCACGCCGTCTACGGCGCGGTTGGGGCCGGTCTCGACGACGTCGGACAGCTCCGCCAGTTGCGCCTGCGTCAGACGTCGCGGGTTCCCCCGGCGACGATTGTCCTTCAACCCGGCAGGGCCTAACTCATTGAAGCGATGGGCCCAGTCCCGCAGTGTCTGGGGGTCCATGCCGCCGAACTTCGCGGCCTCCGCCCGCTCATCCCGTCCAGCACCGCAGCGATGGACAGCAATCGTCGGCTCTGGTTCGCATCCTCGCCCGATGCCGCCAGGCGGCGCAGTTCGGCGGGCGTATGGCTCGGCTTGATCTCGACAACCTTCGGCATGGCGTCGGTCCTCCACGCACTTTGAATCACGACCCAACCAGTTTGGGAACACCACTCGACTCACGTCAAACGGCCTTTGTTATCAGTCATGGCGTTCATCAGATCACGATGCTCGTTTCAACCCCTAAGCTGCCTCAGCATTTTTCGGCTACGCTGGTGCCAACTGCATCAACCTGCCGTCATCGAGCACGCGCAAACCTCCGGGCACATCAAGGATGATCTTTTCCCGTCCCAGGCGAGAGATAATGCGGCTGACCGTCTCTATTGTCAGTCCGAGGTGATCGGCAATATCCTGGCGGCCCATGGGCAACGGCACGGTGACAGACGGGCCGAATATCCGTTGCAGTTTTTTGCGCCAACTCATGAGAAACAAGGCCACGCGCTCTTCCGCGCGGCGACGGCCCAAGAGTACCATGTGTTCCTGCGCAAGGCTGAGTTCATGGGAGGCTGATCGATGCAACCTTTCGATTAAGCCGGGCGTCCTGTGCGCCAGCATCGAAAACTCGATCCGGTCAAACCCGCAAACGGTCACGTCCGTAAGAGTTTCGACCGAGTAGACATAGGTGGAGTTCAGGCCAAGCCCAATAAAGTCTCCCGGAGCTGCAAAGCCAATGATCTGGCGGCGGCCATCGGACAAGTCGTGCTGTAGCCTCAAAAAGCCCGATGTCAGGGTGAAAATCGAGTCTGCCGGTTCTCCTGCAAACATGATCGGCTGTCGCGCCGACAGAGTTTTCTGTCGGGCCATTTTTTCGAGCGCCTTGATCTCGTGATCATCGAGTGCGGCGCATACGGCAAAAAGACGGACTTTGCAGCCATTGCATACTTGCTTGCAGCGCCCTGCCTCGACGCAATAATCCGCAATATCCGGCAGTGTCAGTGTCATCACAAAAATTGCTGTTTCCCAAAGCGAGATAGGTCGCACACACAGGTTTAGTTACCGGCCTATGAGCGGTCAATGCGCGCTTCTTGTTAGTTCAGGTGAAGCCAGTGGCAACCTTACTTGACATAGATCAAAGGTTATTTGGCACCGCCGCTGCATGTTGACACTAAAGCACACGCTTTCGATTGTCGCTCCAAATTCGCGAGAACCCCAATGCACGCTGTATCAGGCCCCCCTGCGGCCAAGTCCATGACAGTCCCGGAAATGCTGTTGCCGGTATTTTTCGCCGTTCTGGGTTTCCTATGCATTCTGGTTGCGGCTAGGACGGCTGAGCCGGAATTCGCTTTCCATGCCTATCTTGGTGCAGCTGCCTGTGCGACGGGGATATTCACGATCTTCAATCGCTACTTTGATCGGCCCGCCAGCGCCGTGAGGCAGGAGATCGACGGCAAACCGAACTACAACTTCGACGTTGTCCGTTATGGCGTGATTGCCGCCCTGTTCTGGGGCATTACCGGGTTTCTGGTAGGCCTAATCCTCGCGCTTCAACTGGCATTCCCGGTCTTCAATTTTGATCTGCCATGGCTGGCCTTCGGTCGGCTTCGCCCGCTCCACACCTCAGCCGTGATCTTCGCCTTTGGCGGCAATGTGCTGTTCGCGACCTCGTTTTATGTGGTTCAGCGCACCAGCCGCGCCCGTCTGGCCGGTGATCTGGCACCGTGGTTCGTCTTCTGGGGCTATCAGTTCTTTATTGTCATCGCGGGCACCGGCTATCTGCTGGGCATCACCCAGGGCAAGGAATATGCGGAGCCGGAATGGTACGCCGATGCTTGGCTGACGATTGTCTGGGTCACCTATCTGCTGGTTTTCCTTGGCACGCTGTGGAAGCGCAAGGAGCCGCACATCTACGTGGCGAACTGGTTCTACCTTGCCTTCATCGTCACCGTCGCCATGCTCCACATCGGCAACAACCTCTCGGTGCCGATCTCGTTCTATTCGTCGAAGAGCTACATCGTCTGGGGCGGCGTGCAGGATGCGATGTTCCAGTGGTGGTATGGCCACAACGCGGTCGGCTTCTTCCTGACCGCCGGTTTTCTTGCCATCATGTATTACTTCATCCCCAAGCGCGCCGAGCGGCCGGTCTATTCCTACCGGCTGTCGATCGTGCACTTCTGGTCGGTGATCTTCCTCTACATCTGGGCCGGCCCGCATCACCTGCACTACACGGCGCTGCCGGACTGGGCGCAGACGCTGGGCATGACATTCTCGATCATGCTGTGGATGCCGTCCTGGGGTGGCATGATCAACGGGTTGATGACGCTCTCGGGGGCGTGGGACAAGCTGCGAACGGACCCTGTGCTGCGCATGCTCGTCGTCTCCGTCGCGTTCTATGGGATGGCAACATTCGAAGGCCCGGTTATGTCGGTGAAGTCGGTGAATGCGCTTTCCCACTACACCGATTGGACGATCGGGCACGTACAT
>JANMHN010000311.1:0-1959 GCA_031375185.1 Allobosea sp.
TTCATCAAGCGCGGCATGGGAGGGGTGGGTTATGCAGGCATCGACAACGAGGTGTTCTACCGCGCCAACACCATGATGCTGCTGGCCGATGCCAAGAAGATGGTCGAGAGCATCGTCAAGGCGCTGGCGCACTGAGTGCCGGTGTCATTCCCGGCGACGGCTCAGGCGTCGGGAAGGGAATCAACCTCTTGTGCAGATAGATTTGATCCCCTTCCCGGCCCGGTGGGCCGCCGTGGATGACACATCTGGATGCGAACCGCATATGACCACGCACCTGATCCGCGAGATGGATGATGCGGACCGCGAGACGGTCATCGACCTCATCTGGGAATTGAACCTGTACGAGAACGCCATCACCCATGACAGGGCCACGGGGCGCAAGGCGGCGACCGCCGGCCTCGCAGGCAACCGGCGCCGCATGGCCGAGCATGGCGGAACCGAACTGGTTGCTGAGGTGGACGGCAAGGTTGTGGGCTACCTGCTCTGCGTGATCGAAAGCGCGCAGGCCTATGTCCACGAACGGCTCAGCCGGCACGCCTACATCGCCGAACTGGTCATCGCAGAAGCAGCAAGGGGCCGTGGTCTCGGGCAGGCGTTGATCGCGGCAGCCGAGGACTTCGCGCGCGCCAGCGACATGCGCAGCATCTTCATCGGGGTTCTGGCGGGCAATGCGCCCGCAGATCGGCTCTACGAGCATCTGGGCTACCAGACCTACAACATCGAGCGGATGAAACGGCTCGATTGATGACAAGCACCGCAGCTCCCGCCCGACATGCAGGCAGGACACGCTGGCTGAAGCGTAGCCTTGGCCTCCTGCTGGCCACCGCGGCGTTCGGCTATCTGGCCGTTGGCGCCTACATCTATGCGGTGCAACGCTCCATGCTTTTCGTTCCTGACAGAAGCGATGTGTCCGGAGAGGTGGGGCGCCTGCCCGGTGCGGAAGCGCTCAAGCTCACCACCTCGGATGGCGAAACCATCAATGCCTGGTACAAACCGCCGCGCGATGAAGGAAAGCCGATCTATCTCTATCTTCACGGCAACGGGGCCAACCTGACACGGCGCGCTGGTCGTTTTCGCCAGATGACCGAAGACGGGGCAGGTCTTCTGGCTGTCAGTTGGCGCGGATATGGCGGCTCGACAGGTTCGCCTTCGGAGCATGGGCTGAGGAACGACGCCCTCGCAGCCTACACCTTCATCACGTCACGCATGTCGCCTGCACGGCTTGTCCTGTTCGGCGAATCACTCGGCACCGGTGTCGCGATCTGGCTGGCCGCCACCCGGCCCGCCGCGTTGCTTGTGCTGGATTCGCCCTTTGCGTCGATCGCTGATCTAGGGGCCATGCGATTTCCATGGCTTCCGGTGGCGCTGATGTCACGCGATCCGTTCTGGTCGATCCGTCTCGCGCCGCAGGTCAGGATTCCTGTCATCGCGCAGCACTGCACCAGCGACTGGCTGATCCCGCTGAGAGAGGCACAAAGACTGATGGCAGCCTTCCCGGCAGCGCCCGATCTCGGCATCATCGACGGCCGTTGCCATGTGCCGGATGTGGGGCGCGTGCTGCTGCCCAGGGTCAGAGCCTGGATCAGGGCTGGATCATGAGAGCTGGGAACATTGCGTGCTCACACAAACGCTGCTCGCTTTTGTGCGCAATGCTCCAACATGCCAGCCAGAGCGCTGGGCCGCAGATCATGCAACACTGAGCGCAGGCGCTCCCGTCACAACCTCGACAAGCCACCAAGCCGCGACGAGCCTGCACGTGCGACAGCATTGTTGTTGTCGAGGCTGAGCGCGCGCTGGTAATTTTCGCTGGCGTCATTGCGCCTGTTGAGCCGCTCGAAGGCCAGCCCGCGTCCGGCCCAGGCATCTGCATTGCGGTTGTCGACATTGAGCGAGGCGGTGAAATCCTCCTGCGCCTTGTCGAACTGGCCAAGCTCGATCAGGCTCTGGCCACGCGCCGTG
>JANMHN010000434.1:0-2642 GCA_031375185.1 Allobosea sp.
GTGCAGGCCGTGGACGATGTGTCGCTGCATGTCGCCGCCGGCGAGACGCTGGCCATTGTCGGCGAGTCCGGCTGCGGCAAGAGCGTCACGGCGCTGTCGTTGCTCAGGCTGATCTCGGAGCCGGTGGGCAAGATCACGTCAGGCGCAATCCTGTATGGTGGCCGCGACCTGATGGGCCTCAGCGAGCGGCAGATGCGCACCGTCAGGGGCAACGACATCGCCATGATCTTTCAGGAGCCGATGACAAGCCTGAACCCGGTCATGACCATCGGCCGCCAGATCGGCGAGGCTGTCGCGCTGCATGAGGGCGTAAGCCGCGATGTGGCAGCGCAGCGCGCCATTGCGATGCTTGATCTCGTGCAGATACCCGATGCGGCGCGAAGGCTCGCGCAATATCCGCACGAACTGTCGGGCGGCATGCGCCAGCGCGTCATGATCGCCATGGCGCTGGCCAACAGCCCCAAGCTGCTGATCGCCGACGAGCCGACCACCGCGCTGGATGTGACCATCCAGGCGCAGATTCTCGATATCATCAGGAGCCTCAAGAGCCGCCTCGGCATGGCCACGATCCTGATCACCCATGATCTTGGCGTTGTCGCCGAAATGGCCGAGCGGGTCATGGTCATGTATGCCGGGCGCAAGGTCGAGGAAGCCTCGGTACGGGCCGTGCTGCGAAAGCCGCGCCATCCCTACACGCTGGGGCTGATCGGCGCGGTCCCCAAGCTCGGCTCCAGCGCTTTGGGCCATGCACCCGCGGCCCTGTCCGAAATCACCGGCACGGTGCCGTCACTCAGCGCGCCAAGCATCGGCTGCGCCTTCGCACCGCGCTGCCCGCTGGTGGTGGACAGGTGCCGGGCTGAACAGCCGCCGCTGGCCGATGTTGCCGCTGGCCATCTGGCCGCCTGCTGGCGCAGCACGGAAGTCGGAACTGGCCTGGGGATCAAACCATGAGCGCGCCGCTGCTGGAGGTTTCCGGGCTGGTCAAGCATTTTCCCGTCAGGCGGGACATGCTCGATGTCCTGCGCGGGCGGCCCCAACAGGTCGTGCGCGCGGTGGATGGCGTCGATTTCAGCATCTCGCATGGCGAGACGCTCGGTCTGGTGGGCGAGTCGGGCTGCGGCAAATCCACGGTGGGCCGCGCCATCCTGCGTCTGGCTGAACCCACGGCAGGCCAGATCAGCCTTGAGGGCGTCAGGATCGAGGCGCTGTCCCGCAGCCAGATGCGCGAAGCGCGGCGCGAATTGCAGGTGGTGTTCCAGGACCCGTTCGCCTCGCTCAATCCGCGCCGCACGGTGGGCGAGACCGTGGCCGAGCCGCTCTACAACTTCGCATCAGGCGGCGATGCCGAGGCGCGGGCCGAGGTCGCGCGCATCTTCGCCAAGGTCGGCCTGCGCCCGGACCAGATCGACCGCTATCCGCATGAGTTTTCCGGCGGTCAGCGCCAGCGCATCGGCATCGCGCGGGCGCTCGCGCTGAAGCCGAAGCTGATCATCCTCGATGAACCCGTATCGGCGCTTGACGTCTCGGTGCAGGCGCAAGTCATCAACCTGTTGAAGGCGCTCCAGGATGAGTTCGGCATCGCCTATCTGTTCATCGCGCATGACCTTGCCGTCGTGGAGCACATCAGCCGCCGCGTCGCCGTGATGTATCTGGGCCTGATCGTCGAGATCGCCGACAAGCGCAGCCTGTTCGCCGCGCCGAAGCACCCTTACACCAAGGCGCTGCTCTCCGCCGTTCCCGTGGCCGATCCCGATGATGACCGGCACCGGATTGTTTTGCAGGGGGATCTGCCAAGCCCGCTCAATCCGCCCTCCGGCTGCCGTTTCCGCACCCGCTGCCCCATCGCGCAGGCGCGCTGCGCGGCGGAGGTTCCGCTGTTACGCGAGGTGGCGGACGGCCACAAGGCCGCCTGTCATTTCATCGAGGTTTGAATTCCAGTGTTATGGCCGCCCTTGTGGCGGCCATCTCGTTTCGGAATGCATCCGGGCTTCGCGATCAGAGATCACCGGCACAAGGCCGGTGATGACATTGAACGGATGGCACTCAGGCCTGACACGGCCAGCGCCCTGATGTTTTGCCGACAAATGCTTGTCTCAGCTTCCCTTCTCGATGTTCCACAGGATCAAGGTGCCGGGCATGCCGATCACGCCCTTCAGCTTGGGGCTGTGTGCGACCGGGGCGAACCACTGCCCGATCGGCACATAGGGAATGACCTTGCTGTAGGCGGACAGCTGGATCTGCTCGGCCAGCGTCTTGCGCTCGGCGTCTGTGCGGAGTGACGGGTACTGGTCGATCATCGCCTGGTGCGCGGCGTCGCACGGCCAGCCCGGCCAGGCCTTGTCGCAGCTTGCCTGCATGGGGGTGTTGCCGACAGGGTCGGAGATCAGCAGGCCTGGCCAGTAGGTCAGCCCGATATGCCAGCCGCCCTGTCCGGGAGCGGCCCTGTTGGCGCGGCGCGCGGCCATCGCGCCGAAATCCATGGCCTGCAACTCAACCTTCACCCCGATGGACTTGAGTTCCTCCGCCAGCAGCAGGGTAGCCACATTGACGAACTGGATGTCGGTCGGGTGCAGGATGATGATCGTCTCGCCCTTGTAGCCGGCCTCCTCGAACAGGCGCTTGGCGCGGGCCTTGTCCTTGCC
>JANMHN010000444.1:0-3183 GCA_031375185.1 Allobosea sp.
GTGCAGGCCGACCGACATCATCCGTGGCTCATCGGCACCCTCGGTATAGAGCCTGTCGAAACAGGCGATGCAATAGCGGGCGAAATCATCGCCCTGCACGAAGCCTCCGCCCGGCTGAAAGCGCATGTCGTTGGTGTCGAACGCATAGGGCAACACCACGAGATCGCGGCCCTCATGGCTGGCCATGTGTGGCATGTCATCATTGTAGGCATTGGAATCATACAAAAACCCGCCATGCTCGATCAGCAGCCGCCGTGTGTTGGCGGAGGTGGCGGAGCGGGTATGCCACCCGACAGGCGGCGTCCCGGACGTTGCATCGATCGCCTCGACCGCCCGCGCGATCACGGACCGCTCTTCGGCTTCGGTCATGTGGACCTGCCGCTCCCAGCGCCAGCCATGGGACGAGATTTCGTGGCCATCGGCAACAGCCTCTGCGGCGAGCCATGGCGAAAAAGCCAGCGCGCGGCCGCAGGCATTGAGCGTCGCGTGGGCGCCATGGGCCTTCAGCGCCGCGCGGATGCGGGCCCAGCCCCGCCTGGTACCGTATTCGTAATGGCTCTCCATGCACAGGTCGCGGACGCCTTCGACCTTCTCAATCGCCTCATAGATGAACTCGTTGGAGCCATCCCCGGCACCAAGCGACAGCTCAGCACCCTCTTCGATGTTGACGACAATCGAGAGTGCCAGCCGCGCGCCCTTCGGCCAGCGGATTGCAGGTGGAGCGTCGCCATGACCACGGAAATCGCGATCAGTCGGGCTCAGCGGAAAACTCAGCTTGATCAATGTTCGGGCTTTCGGGAATCGATGGCGCGACGGCAAAGGGCAAAATCCCTTGCCGGACATTCAGGGTAGGGACTGGTCCGGCCCACCGTCAAGCCTGCACGGGTGGTCTGCCCGATGGCTGCGTGTGCCATGCGGCATGCCCCGCGCATCAATCAGTGTCATCACCGGCCTTGTCCCGGTGATCTCGATGCGATGAGCATCAATGCCTCGCCATATCGAGATGGCCGCCACAAGGGCGGCCATGACACTGGTGGAAATTGACTGGCCCGTCTGCCATGCGGCACCAGAGGTCGTTTTCCGCGACGAACCCCATCTCTCCGCTTGATCGAAAGTTCCATGTGGCACAGATTGCCTGCAACTGGTTGTCTGCCCAAGGAGCCTGAGTGTCCCGATCTGTGATGAAGCATGGTGGGCACGTCTCATGAGCTGGCGACACCATGTGCTCACGGCCTCTGCCGCCACGACGCTTGGCTTCATCCTGCTGCCGATGGTTTTCGTCATCTGGCTGGCCTTTTTCGCACAGGAAATCGCCGCTTTTCCGCCTCGGGGATATTCCCTCAGATGGTTCAGGGCCGTGTTCGAGCACCGCCAATTCGTGTCGGGGTTCATCACCAGCCTGCAGGTCGGTGTTGCGGCGACGCTGATCGGGCTTTGTCTCGGCATCCCTGCGGCGCTGGCGCTGGCCCGGCGGCAGGACAGGCTGGCGAAGGGCCTCAACCAGCTCTTGCTGCTGCCGATCGTGGCTCCAGGTGTCGTGCTGGGCACGGCGCTCTACATCTTTCAGGTGGAATCCGAAATTCTGGCCTATGGCCAGGGCTACAACCTGGCCGTGATCGGTTCAGTTGGCGGCCTCATCGCCGCCCACGTGCTGATCGTGATCCCCTGGACGGTCCGCCTCGTCCTTGCAAGCCTTGAGGGCTTTGACCAGAGCACGCGCGAGGCTGCGCTCAACCTTGGTGCGACACCCTGGATCGCCTTCAGGCGCGTCACGCTGTCCATGATCAGGCCAGGCATCGTGGCTGCGGCGCTGTTCGGCTTTGTCATGTCATTCGGCAATCTGGAAATGAGCCTGTTCCTGGTCGGGCCCGGACGCACGACCCTGCCCATCGCCATCCTGCAATATCTCGAATGGAAGCTCGATCCGACGATCGCGGCAGTCTCGGTCTACCAGATGCTGCTGATCGGGTCGGCCTTGCTGCTGACCAACCGTTTCGTCAAACTGGCACGGGTGGTCTGACCATGGCGCGGGTGCAGCTGACACAATTGGTGAAGCGCTACGGCGAGACGACCGCTGTTGCCGATGTGACACTCGACATCGCGCAAGGCGAGTTCATGGTGCTGCTTGGCCCGTCGGGTTGCGGCAAGACGACGACGTTGCGGATGCTGGCCGGCTTCGTGAAGCCCACCTCCGGAAACATCTCGGTCGGCAACCGCGACGTCACCTTCCTGCCGCCATGGCTGCGCAACACGGGGCTGGTGTTCCAGTCCTATGCACTGTTTCCGCACATGACCGTTGCGGAGAATGTCGCGTTCGGTCTTCAGATGCGGCGCTTGCCCAAGGCGGACATCGCCGTGCGCGTGGGTGAAGCGCTGGAGATGGTGCGGCTCGGGCCGTTTGCTGCGCGCATGCCCCGCGCGCTGTCGGGCGGCCAGCAGCAACGGGTGGCCCTGGCCCGCGCGCTGGCGATCAGGCCTGATGTGCTTTTGCTCGACGAGCCGCTCTCCAACCTCGATGCCAAGCTGCGCGCGGAGGTCCGCGTGGAAATCCGCGAGTTGCAGCAGCGTCTGGGCCTGACCACGATGATGGTGACCCATGACCAGGAAGAAGCGCTGACCATGGCCGACCGGCTGGTGGTGATGGCGGAGGGGCAGGTCCGTCAGATCGGCAGCCAGCGCGATCTTTACGAGCGCCCGGCAAACCGGTTTGTCGCGGGCTTCGTGGGACGTGCGAACTTCATGGACGGCACGATGGACGCTGCCGGCCACTTCCTCAGCGAAGGCGGCACCCGGATCAGGCTTGGGCCGCGCGGCACCGAAGCCGGGGCCGTGACCTTCTCGATCCGCCCGGAGCATGTGGTTGTCACGGGCAATCCGCTCACATCTGAGCCGCACGACGGCTTCAACCGGCTGCACGGCACCGTGACGGTAGCATCGTTCCTGGGTGCGGTGACGGACATCCATGTCCTGCTGCCGACCGGCGAGCGGATGATCGCATCCGTTCCCAACCGGCCGGATGTGAGGATGCCGGTCGTGGGCGAGAGCGTCGAACTGGGATGGCCCATGGACAGCGGGCTGATCTTGACGGACTAATTGGATTAGGCAGCATCCACTTGGATGCAGGAGGGAACACACCATGAGCATGTCACACAAGATAGACCGGCGTCGCCTGATCGGAGGCGC
>JANMHN010000452.1:0-2543 GCA_031375185.1 Allobosea sp.
CAGCGGGGCCAGCTTCGCGGCCAGCACGGCATAATCGCCTGCCCTGTCAGAGGACAGCTTGTTGGCGCCGAGGTTGACCCCGACGATGCCGGGCCGCCCGCGCCGAGCCGCGAGGCGCTCCGCAACGATGTCCATGCCGACGCTGTTGAGCCCGTAGCGGTTGATCACGGCACCGTCTTCCGGCAGACGGAACACGCGCGGCCTCGGGTTTCCGTCCTGGGCCAGGGGCGTCACCCCGCCGATTTCCGTGAACCCTGCTCCCAGCCCCAGCACGCCATCCATCGCTTCGGCATGCTTGTCAAAGCCCGCCGCGAGGCCGACGGGATTGGGAAATGTCAGCCCGAACGCGTGGACATTCAGGCGGGCATCGTCCTTGACAGGCCGGTGGGAGGGCCTGAGCGACGCCGACAGCGACAGGGCCGAAACAGCCAGCTTGTGTGCGCTCTCCGCATCAAGCGCGTGGATCAGCGGCCTTGCCAGATCAAACAGGCCCGCCATCAAGCCACATCCCGCGCGAATACGTGCATCCCGGCCGCGTCCAGCTTCAGAGGTTCGATCCAGCGCACCGCCCTGAGCGACAGATGCCCGTGCAGATGCGGGAACAGATCTCCCCCGCGCGACGGCTCCCAGCGCAAGGTGGTGCCAAGCCGCGCCGCATCGACCGCAATCAGCAGCAAGCCATGCTGCCCGGAGAAGTGCCGCGCTGCCGTCTCGCGCACCTGCCCCCCGGTCGAGAAATGAATGTAGCCATCGGCAAGATCGATGGGTGCTCCCTGAAAGACGCCTGCCTTTTCAGCGATGATCCAATCATCTGCAGGGTGGATCTTGAAGATCAACGTCATCGCAGTTCCAGTTTCAGATCGCCCCGGCTCATCGGCCTTGCGCACTTTGGCATTCATCATCGCATAACCGGCGGCTGGCGGCGCTTCAACATCTGTTTGTCTTGCAGATGAATAATAGGCATCATGTCTGTTTCAAGGGCTAAATTCCTATGCTATGCAGGTGTTGAATGATCCTCTCTGCGGAGTCTTGAGACATGCTGTCCCATGATCAGATCTGGGGCGCGATTGATGCGCTCGCAGACCGCTATCAGTTGACCCCGTCTGGGCTGGCCAAGCGGTCCGGCCTCGATGCCACCACGTTCAATCGCTCCAAGCGCATCGGTGCCGACGGGCGCGAGCGCTGGCCATCGACCGAATCGCTGGCCAAGATCCTGGTGGCCACCGGGGCCAGCCTTGATGAGTTCATCTCGCTGGTGGCCCATATCGGTCGCAAGGCGGTGCGCCAGCGCACCATTCCGCTGATCGGCTTTGCACAGGCTGGCACAGGCGGGTTCTTCGACGATGCCGGCCTGCCGCAGGGCACGGGCTGGGACGAGGTCGCCTTTCCCGACATCAGCGACGAGCGCGTCTATGCGCTGGAGATCAACGGTGATTCGATGATGCCGCTTTACCGGGACGGCGACACGATCATCGTTTCGCCCACAGCTCCGGTGCGCCGCGGCGACCGGGTGGTGGTGCGCACCACCGAGGGCGAGGTGCTGGCCAAGGAACTGAAGCGCAAGACGCTGAAGACCGTGGAACTGGCCTCGCTCAACCCGGAACATGCAGACAGGGTGCTGCAACTCACGGACGTGTCGTTCATCGCAAGGGTGATCTGGGCAAGTCAGTAAGGCAGTCGGCAGAAAAAACATCGCACTCGCTGATCGTTGTCCACCCCCACTCCCTATGCCCCACCAGCAGCCACAGCCCCTTCACCAGATACACGGCACTCACCGCCAGGATGATCGTGCGGCTCCAGGCGCGGAAGGTTTTTTCGCTGATGCGCGCCAGCACCAGCGCCGCCAGAGATGCCCCGGCGAAGGCAAGGGCGATGGCGCCGCCGTAGAGCCAGACCGGGAAGATATCGCCAGAGGCGGCGAAGCCACCGAAGAACAACACGCGCTGGATGTGCGCCAGCGTCTGGGAAGCGGCCTTGGTGGCCACAACGGTCTTGCGGTCGAGTTCGCTGCGCTGGAAAAACACATCGAGCACATTGCCTGCAACCCCCGCGAACAATTGCACCATCATGACCACGGCCCCGCACAGCACGGGTGCGCCGGGCCGGGTGATGTCCGGCACGAAACGTGGCGGCAGCGCCAGCACGATGAACGGCGTGATGCCCATGGCGATGTAGACCAGCGCCTTGTCGGGCACCCCCGCGACCAGCTTCATCAGGCCAAACATCAGGAACGAGCCCAGCGCGTATCCCGCGATGATCCGCCATTGGATGTGGCTCCGCCACAGGAAGGCACGCCAGCCGTTCGAGGCGGTTTGCGTCACGCCGTGCAGCACCATGGCCGCGGTCACGTCCATGAGCAGCAGCAGCACGCCCATCAGGATCATGCCGCCGGCCATGCCGATGACACCCGACAGGAATGACGTGGCGAGGATCGCGACACCGGCCGCAGCGAGGGCGAAAGGGGTCAGCATCACGTTACTGAGAGGCTGTTTAGCAACCGTTGGGCGAGGTGCGACAGAGCTGCTGTCATACCGGCCTTGAGC
>JANMHN010000324.1:0-29374 GCA_031375185.1 Allobosea sp.
TCCTTTACGCCCTCGTCGATCCTGTTTCGCCCCCGTTCTCAACGCAGCACGCTGCGCTGAGGTGGAGGCGCCGGGTACCGCCCCCGGGTCCGAATGGTTTATTTCGATCGCCGTTTATCACCATAGCCGGATTGCTCCGGCCCTCCCGATATAGCGATCTTGAGCGCGAGATGGAAGGGCGCCGGTGCGTTTGCCGGGAGCGGATGTAACAATGTGCTGTACGTGCCGAATTCGGTTCATCGCCGGACTCAACCGAAACGGGAAACACCATGTCCAACACCGTCATGCGCCGCGCTGCGTTGTTCGGGCTCGCTGCTGCCGGGCTCGCTGCACTCGGTTTGTCCGGATCGTTGGTTTCACCCGTTTCAGGTTCGGAGATTTTCACAGGCCTGGTCAGCGGCACGGGGGCTGGCGGCCATGATGTGGTCGCCTATTTCAACGTCGGGCGGCCTGTTGCCGGATCCGAGCGGATCACATATGCCTGGAATGGAGCCAACTGGCGCTTCACGAGCACGGCCAATCGTGACGCTTTTGCTGCCGCTCCCGAGCGCTATGCACCCGCCTATGGCGGCCATTGCTCATGGGCCGCCGCGCAGGGATACAAGGCCAAGGGTGATCCTCAGAACTGGAAAATCGTCGGTGGGCGCCTGTTCCTGAACTACAATGCAGATGTGCAGAAAAACTGGGAGGCCAATATCCCCGGTTTCATTGCCTCTGCAGACGGCCACTGGCCGGAATTGCGGCAAAAATGACGTGGATGCCGCAGGCTGAATGCTGCGAATCGGACATTGATGGCCTATAGCGGGGAGCATGGAAGCCTATCATGACCTGATCCGGCATGTGCTCGACAAGGGTACGCCCAAGACCGACCGGACCGGGACGGGCACCCTTGCCGTTTTCGGCCACCAGATGCGCTTTGATCTCTCCGATGGCTTGCCGCTCGTGACGACCAAGAGGCTACATCTGAAATCCATCATCCACGAACTGATCTGGTTCCTCAGTGGCGACACCAATGTGCGCTATCTCCAGGAGAACGGCGTCAGCATCTGGGATGAGTGGGCCAATGCGGAGGGCGATCTTGGCCCGGTCTATGGCCGCCAGTGGCGATCCTGGGCAGCGCCTGATGGTGCCGTGGTGGACCAGATCGCCTGGGTGACGGATGAAATCCGCAACAACCCGGATTCGCGCCGCTTGATCGTGTCGGCCTGGAACCCGGCTGACATTCCCAAGATGGCGCTGGCACCATGCCATTGCCTGTTCCAGTTCTACGTGGCGGATGGCAAGCTGTCCTGCCAGCTCTATCAGCGCTCCGCTGACGTGTTCCTCGGCGTGCCCTTCAACATCGCCTCCTATGCTCTTCTGACCCACATGATGGCGCATGTGACGGGTTTGAAGCCCGGTGAGTTCATCCACTCATTCGGCGACACCCATCTTTACAGCAATCATCTGGAGCAGGCGCGCCTGCAACTGACGCGCGCCCATCGCGCCTTGCCGACACTTCGGCTCAACCCGGCGGTGGGCAAGTTGGAGGATTTCCGCTTCGAGGACATCATCATCGAAGGCTACGATCCGCACCCCGCGATCAAGGCACCGATCGCGGTGTGATTGACGGGTGAAAATTGATGTTATAACAGTAGGTATAACAGGAGCACAGAAGTATGACTGCGTTGAAAATCCGCAAGATCGGCAATTCGGCCGGCGTCATCCTGCCAAAGGAAATGCTGGCAGATCTCAACGTAAAAGAAGGCGAAGTCATCCATCTTGTGAAATCGGGCACTGGCTACAGCCTGCATGCAGAGGTGCCTGATTTTGAACGCAAGATGGAAGCGGCGCGCTATGTGATGCACAAGCGCTTCTCCGCTTTGCGCGAACTGGCGAAATAAGCTGCATCATGGTGTCCTTTACCTGGATTGACTTGGAAGACGCCATTGCCTTCCATGATCAACAAATCGCGGCACATGGTGGCGCGACAGGTTTGCGGGACATGGGGCTGTTGCAATCGGCATTGGTGCGGCCCCAAATGAAAGCCCAGTATGGTTCCGAAGATGTGGCAGAACTCGCGGCTGCCTACGCTTATGGCATTGCGCGCAATCATCCTTTTGTGGATGGCAACAAGCGCACGGCATTGGTGGTGATGGAAGCATTTCTGGTGTTGCATGGTCTTGAGCTGAAAGGCGACAACCCGGAAGCGGTTGCCCTCATCCTGACCCTCGCAGCTGGCGAGATCACCGAGGAGCAGTTGGCGCTCTGGGTTCGCGAGAATATTGCTCCGCTAGGTCCAACGACATGACTATCCCCCTCATCGCCGTCGCAGCGCTCGCTGACAACCGTGTCATCGGCAACGACAACAAGCTGATCTGGCGGATCAGAAGCGACCTCAAGCGGTTTCGTTCCCTCACCATGGGCCGCCCCCTGATCATGGGACGCAAGACCTTCCAGTCCATCGGCAAGGTACTGCCCGGCCGCTACACCGTGGTGTTGACGCGGGATCCCGGATTTGCGGCAGAGGGCGTGGTGGTGGCACATTCGCTGGGGGTCGCGCTGGAACTGGGGCAGGATCTGGCCGAACAACACAGCGCAGACGCGGTCGTGATCGGCGGCGGGGCGGATCTTTATGCCCAGACCTTGCCGCTATGCGAGCGTCTTCACTTGACCTATGTTCATGCGCAGCCCGAAGGCGACGCGCTGTTTCCGCAGTTCGCCCGAACTGAATGGCGTGAAACCGGCAGCGAGAAACACCCTGCAGGCCCGGATGATGAGCATCCGTTCACCTTTCTTGATCTCAAACGTCGCATCTGACACCTGATCAGTTGACGGACGGCCTCTTCATGCCCAATTCACATGTCGAAGCGGCGCGGGTGACCGGCGCCCGATCCTGAACACAACAAAGGCGGATTTCATGCCCTGGAGCAATCAGAGTGGCGGCGGCAGCGGTGGCGGCGGGGGTGGTCCCTGGGGCAATCGCGGCGGCGGCAATGGCGGCGGTGGCGGTCCCTGGGGTGGCGGCGGTGGTGGTGGCCCTTCCGGACAGGGCGGGCCGGGAGGCGTTCCCCCAGATCTTGAAGCCATCCTGCGCAAGGGACAGGACAGGCTGAAGAACATCCTGCCCGGCGGTGCCGGTGGCGGCATGAGCGGCAAGGGTGTTGTGCTGCTTGGCCTGCTTGCCGTGTTCGGCTGGCTGGCCACCGGTTTCTTCACCGTCCGCCCGGATGAAATCGGCATCAAGACCGTTTTTGGCCGCTACACCACCAAGACCGCTCCCGGACTTGACTGGAACTGGCCATCTCCCATTGGCTCCGTCATCAAGCCGCGCGTGACGCAGATCAACCGCATGGAAATCGGCTCGGCCCTGGTCACCAACCAGCGTGGCCAGCAGGTGCAGCGGCAGAGCAATGAAGACAGCCTGATGCTGACCGGTGATGGCAACATCGTGGATATCGCGTTTCAGGTGCAGTGGCAGATCGACCCGGCCCGCCCCGAAGATTTCGTGTTCAACATCCAGAACCCGGAAAGCAACATCAGGGCTGTCGCGGAAAGCTCGATGCGCGAGGCCATTGGCCGTCGCTCGATCCAGCCGATCCTGACAACTGATCGCGTGCCGATCGAGACCGAAGTCCGGACGTTGGTTCAGGATACGCTGAATTCCTACAAGGCAGGCGTGCTTGTGTCCGGCCTTCAGATGCTCAAGTCCGATCCGCCAGCTCAGGTCATCGAGGCGTTCCGCGATGTGCAGGCCGCCCAGCAGGACCAGAGCCGCCTTCGAAATGAAGCTGAAACCTATGCCAGCCGGGTTGTGCCGGAGGCACGAGGCCAAGCCGCGCGGATCGTGCAGGAGGCAGAAGCCTACCGCGAGCGCTCGGTCGCGGAAGCGACCGGTCAGGCGTCACGCTTCACGCAGATCTATGCCCAGTACCGCCTTGCGCCGGAGGTGACACGCGAGCGTCTGTTCCTTGAAACCATGGAGCGGGTGTTCGGCGGCATGGACAAGGTGATCATCGACCAGAATTCGGGCAGCGGAAACGGCGTTGTGCCTTTCCTGCCGCTTGACCAGTTGCAGCGCCGCCCTCAGGCGCAGACCCAGGGGCCTCGTCCATGAACAG
Organism: Allobosea sp.; assembly: GCA_031375185.1. Lineage (GTDB taxonomy): Bacteria > Pseudomonadota > Alphaproteobacteria > Rhizobiales > Beijerinckiaceae > Allobosea. Next base: position 4,101 of record JANMHN010000324.1, read on the forward strand.
CACCACCAAACTCGTTTCGCTGATCGTGCTGGGCGTGACCGCATTTGTCGCGATGCTGTCGGCCTTCGTCGTGCCACAGACCCAGCAGGCGCTTGTGCTGCGGCTTGGCGCCATCAACCGTGTCGTCACTCAACCGGGCCTGAAGTTCAAGCTGCCGTTCATCGACCAGGTCATCATCATCGACAACCGGGTGCTTGACCTCGACCTTCCGGTTCAGGAGGTTCTTGCCTCGGACCAGAACCGGCTCTCGGTCGATGCCTTCGCGCGCTACCGCATCACCAACGCGCTGCTGTTCTTCCAGTCGGTGAACAACATCAACGGAGCCAATGCGCAGCTCAACCGGATCGTCAACTCCACCATCCGCAATGTGCTGGCCGACGCCACCTACACCGCCATCGTCCGCACTGAGCGCGCGGCCCTTATGGAGCGCATCCAGCAGGATGTGAACCGGCAGGCGCGTGCGTTCGGCATCGAGATCGCCGATGTGCGCCTCACACGTGTCGATCTGCCTGCAGCCAACAGCCAGGCCGTGTTCCAGCGGATGCAGACGGAACGTCAGCGCGAGGCGGCTGACCTCAGGGCCAACGGTTCGCAGACCTCGCAGGAGATCAGGGCTCGTTCTGACCGCGATGTTCAGGTTCTGCTCGGCGAGGCTGGCCGCAAGTCGGACGAGACGCGCGGCGAAGGCGATGCGCAGCGCAACCGGATTTTTGCCGAGGCTTTCAACAAAGATCCCGAGTTCTTTGCCTTCTACCGCTCGATGCAGGCCTATGAAACCGGATTGAAATCGGGTGAAACACGGATGGTGCTCTCACCGAATTCCGACTTTTTCCGTTACTTCAATGACCCCCAAGGTCGCTCCCGGCCTGAAGCCAAGAAGTGATCATGTCTTGAAAAGACACCTTCGATGACAGACTTTCTTGCCGCAATCGGCCTTGTTCTGGTCATCGAAGGCATCCTTTTCGCATTGCTTCCCGGCAAAGCCCAGGAAGCCATGCGCTCCGCAGCAGAAACGCCGTCCGACATCCTGCGCATTGTCGGGCTTGTATCTGCCGTCGCTGGCGTAATCGTGATATGGGCCGCACGTCGGTTTTTTGCAGGTTAGGCTTCCACAAGCCGCTGTTTGGCCCCATTTTCTGTTTCAACAAAAATGCGCTGCGGATATCCTGCGGCTTGCACCTGTGTCGTGAGGACGCCAATGAGCTTTTCAGCTGATAATCGCCTGGCCCGTCGTTTTCCTATCCGTGCATTCCGGCAATTTGGCTCCGTTGCGACACGAGCGCTTCTGGTCGGCGCGCTGGCCCTGCCTGTCGGATTACAGCCCGTGCTCATGACCACAGCGCAAGCGCAAGCTGTTCGCGCGTCTTCGCTGCCATCTGTCGCCGATCTGGCCGAACAGGTGATCGATGCCGTGGTGAACATTTCGGCCCAGACCACGACAGAGACCCGTAACCGCACCATGCCGAACGTGCCCGGTCTGGGGCCTGATACGCCATTCGGCGATCTGTTCGAGGAGTTCTTCAACCGCCGCCGCGAAGGGCAGCCAAACCAGCCGGGACAGCCTCCCGCACCCGGCCAGCGCGGTGAAAACCAGCAGCCTGGGTCGCCCCGCCAGCAGCCTGAACAGAGGCGCGGGCAGTCCGCCGGTTCTGGTTTCGTGATCGATGCCTCAGGCATCGTCATCACCAACAATCACGTCATCGGCGAATCCAATGACGTGACAGTGATCTTTTCGGATGGCCGCCGCCTCAAGGCCGAGGTTGTCGGCAAGGATCCGAAGATCGACATCGCCGTTCTGCGCGTCAAATCGGACACGCCTCTCAAGGCCGTCAAGTTCGGCGACAGCGACAAGGCACGCATCGGGGAATGGGTCGTTGCCATTGGCAATCCATTCGGCCTTGGCGGCTCCGTGTCGCTTGGCATCGTCTCGGCCAAGAACCGCCGGATCGAGAGCGGCCCTTATGACAGCTACATTCAGACGGATGCTGCCATCAACCGGGGCAATTCGGGCGGTCCGCTGTTCAATCTCGCCGGTGAGGTCATCGGCATCAACACGGCCATTCTGTCACCCTCCGGCGGGTCGGTCGGCATCGGGTTTTCGGTGCCGTCCGCACTGGCCATGCCGGTGATCGACCAGTTGCGCCAGTTTGGCGAAACCCGCCGCGGCTGGCTTGGCGTGCGCATCCAGAATGTCGATGATGCGACTGCGGAAGCCCTCAATCTCGGCAAGGCGCGCGGCGCACTCATCGCCGGCATTGATGACAAGGGTCCGGCGCGTCCTGCAGGCCTCGAAACCGGCGATGTGATCACGCAGTTCGACGGCAAGGATGTGCGCGAATCACAGGATTTGCCCCGCATCGTTGCGGCGACCCCCGTGGGCAAGGAAGTCGATGTGCGCATCATGCGCAAAGGCAAGGAAGAAACCCGCAAGGTCACCCTTGGCCGCCTCGAAGATGGCGAGAAAGCCCAGCAGGCTTCGCTTGGTACCCAGCCCAACCAGCCGAGTGCAGCTCCTGCCACCACCTCCGTGCTCGGCATGGAACTGGCCGGTGCGACCGAGCAGGTTCGTCGCCGCTTCAGCCTCAAGGATGGCATCAAGGGTGTTGTCGTCACCCGCGTTGATGCCAACTCCAACGCCGCCGACAAGCGTCTTGTGCCAGGCGACGTGATCCTCGAAGTTGGCCAGGAGCCAGTCAACAATCCTGCCGATGTCGCCAAGCGGGTCGACCAGTTGAAGAAAGATGGCCGCAAGGCAGCACTGCTTCAGGTGCAGAATGCCGCCGGCGATGTCAGATTCGTGGCTGTGGCGATCAACTGAGCGGCGGCTGACAGAAAAGCGTCCTGCAGTGTCGCTTTTTCGTTATTGCGAGCGCAGCGAAGCAAAACAGTTTCGCGGCACACAAGGGCTGGATTGCTTTGCTGCGCTCGCAATGACAGGGGATCAATCTGTGACGACATCTTCCATCGCGTAGCCCTGCGCGTAGAGCAGGGCGGTCAGATCGGCGTGATCGATGCGTGCGTGGGCGGCTGCGGCCACGGCTGGCTTGGCACGGAACGCCACCCCGAGGCCGGCTTCACCAAGCATGGCGAGATCGTTGGCACCATCGCCCACAGCCATGGTCTGCCAATGGGCAAGATGGGTCTTGTTCCGTAGTTCGACCAGCGATGCCAGCTTGGCCTCCTTGCCGAGGATGGGCTCGCGTACAGTGCCGCTCAGCTTGCCGCCCGAGATGTCGAGCCAGTTTGAACGGTCTTCTTGAAAGCCGATCATCACGCCAATTCGGCTTGTGAAGACCGTGAAACCGCCAGAAACCAGTGCGGTGTATGCCCCGTCGCGGCGCATGGTCCGCACCAGTTCGCGCCCGCCGGACGTCAGCGTGATGCGGCTTGAGATGATCTCGTCGACCACGGAGATGGGCAATCCCTTGAGCAGCGCCACGCGTTCGCGCAAGGCTGGCTCGAAGGCGAGTTCGCCGCGCATGGCACGTTCGGTGATCTCGGACACCTCCGCCTTGAGCCCGACATAATCCGCCAGTTCGTCGATGCACTCCTGCCCGATCATGGTCGAGTCCATGTCGGCCAGGAACAGCTTCTTGCGGCGATGCGCAACAGGCTGCACGATCACGTCGACGGGCGCATCCAGCGCAATCCGCACCCTGTCGGAGATGGCGCCAAGATCTGCATCGGGACTTGTGAAATGAATGTCCGCTGCGATACCACCATGCAGCCATGTGCTTGCGCTAGCCTCTGGCAGCGCCTGCGCAGCACGGGTCAGCACGTCCGGCGTGAGGGCCCGGTCAGCCGGGTTTGAAACAAGGGTCGCAACATAAGTCATGGGGAGCGTCTGCGGATTGTGATGACGGTTGATGCGGTGCTCATTGCAGGTCCGACAGCCAGCGGCAAGTCGGCCTTTGCCATCGATGTGGCGCGGCGCACGGGCGGGGTGATCGTCAATGCCGATTCCATGCAGGTCTATCGCGACCTTCACCTGTTGACGGCCAGACCCTCCAGCGCGGACGAGGCTGCCGCAGACCACCGGCTTTACGGCTTTGTCGATGGCGCGGAGAATTTTTCCGTGGGCCGCTATGTCAAAGCCGTGCTCGGGCAATTTGCATTGATCCACACGGCTGGCCGCATGCCGATCCTTGTCGGTGGTACGGGATTGTACTTCAAGGCCCTGGAAGAGGGCCTGTCGCGCATCCCGCCCTTGCCGCAGGATGTGCGAGACGCGGTGCGCGCCTCATGCGACGGCACAGCGACCACTGAACTCCATGCCCGGCTTGCGCAGTGCGACCCCACCGGTGCCGCCACCCTGCGCCCCAGCGACAGGCTGCGCATCATGCGGGCGCTCGAGGTCTTTGCCGCCACGGGGCGCTCGCTGTCCAGCTTCCACGGCGATCGGGAGCCGGGCCCTTTATCCGGCAAGCGGCTGGTGAAGCTCTTTCTGGCCCCTGATCGCAGCATCTTGCACGAGCGCATCAATGTCCGGTTCACATCCATGGTCGCCGCTGGCGCGCTGGCCGAGGTCGCCGCGCTCCAGGCTCGCCGGCTCGATCCCTTGCTGCCCATCATGCGGGCCCATGGCGCGCCTGCGCTGATGGCGCATCTCAAGGGCGAGATGGGGCTGAACGATGCCATCCAGCGCGGACAGGCCGACACGCGCGCCTATGTGAAACGCCAGTTCACCTGGTTCAGGAACCAGATGGAAGGCTGGCGCTGGCTGGAGAGCGAGGGCGACAAGGGGAAGGTTCTGGAGGAAGTGGCGGCGCAGGCAAGCATGACACCGAACGCTGCTGGCCAGTCTTGACGCTGCCGCATGCATCAGCTAACCAACCTTCATGAACACACTCATTCTTGTATGCGCGCGCCGGACAGGGGCGGTCTGAGGACCGTTTCCCCTCACCCCGGCGCGTAACCAAAGGTCCCTTTCGGGGCCTTTTTTGTTGCCCGACACCGCACGCTGCCTGAACATGACCACCAGAGGAGACACACGATGAGCGAGATGATGACCGGCGCCGAGATGGTCGTGCGCGCCCTTCGTGACCAGAATGTCGAACACCTGTTCGGCTATCCGGGCGGGGCCGTGCTGCCGATCTATGACGCGTTGTTCCAGCAGGATTTCGTCAAGCACATCCTCGTGCGGCAGGAAGGGGGCGCGGTCCATTCAGCCGAAGGCTATGCGCGCTCATCCGGCAAGGTCGGCGTGGTGCTGGTGACATCAGGCCCCGGTGCCACCAATGCCGTGACGGGCCTGACCGACGCGTTGATGGATTCGATCCCCATCGTCTGCATCACCGGCCAGGTGCCCACGCACCTGATCGGCTCGGATGCGTTCCAGGAGTGCGATACGGTCGGCATCACGCGCTCCTGCACCAAGCACAATTATCTGGTGAAGCGGATCGAGGACTTGCCGCGCATTCTGCACGAAGCGTTCTATGTCGCCTCCAATGGCCGTCCCGGCCCGGTCGTGATCGACATTCCCAAGGACATCCAGTTTGCAAAAGGGCTCTACACGCGGCCCAAGGACAACCAGCACAAGACCTATCGGCCAACCGTCAAGGGTGATCTGAGCAAGATCAAGGCTGCGGTCGATCTGATGTCGAAAGCCAAGCGTCCGGTGTTCTATACCGGCGGCGGCGTGATCAATGCCGGCCCGCATGCCTCCGCCCTGCTGCGCGAACTGGTGCATCTCACCGGCTTTCCCTGCACATCGACGCTGATGGGCCTGGGTGCCTTCCCGGCCGCCGATCCGAAATGGCTGGGCATGCTCGGCATGCATGGCACCTATGAGGCGAACCTCGCCATGCATGGCTGCGATGTCATGATCAACATCGGCGCACGCTTCGATGACCGGATCACCGGCAGGCTGGATGCGTTCTCGCCCGGCTCGCGCAAGATCCATGTCGATATCGACCCATCTTCGATCAACAAGAACGTCAAGGTCGAGATCCCGATCATCGGTGATTGCGCCCATGTGCTCGAAGACATGGTCAGGCTGTGGCGAGAGATGAGCCCGCAGGTCGACAAGGCGGCGCTGAAAAGCTGGTGGGGCGAGATCAACACCTGGCGCGGGCGCAATTCGCTCGGGTATGCCAATTCAGACAGCATCATCAAGCCACAATATGCCGTGCAGCGTCTTTATGAGCTGACGAAGGACCGCGACACTTACATCAGCACCGAAGTCGGCCAGCACCAGATGTGGGCGGCGCAATACTATCGCTTCGAGGAGCCGAACCGCTGGATGACATCCGGCGGGCTCGGCACCATGGGCTATGGCCTGCCTGCTGCGATCGGCGTGCAACTGGCCCATCCCAAGGCGCTGGTGATCGACATTGCCGGCGAGGCCTCGATCCTGATGAACATGCAGGAGATGTCGACCGCGCTGCAATATCGGCTGCCGGTCAAGATCTTCATCCTCAACAATGAATACATGGGCATGGTGCGGCAGTGGCAGGAACTGCTCCATGGCGGGCGCTATTCCTCAAGCTATTCCGAAGCGCTGCCCGATTTTGTCAAGCTGGCGGAAGCCTATGGTGCGCATGGCATCCGCTGTTCGGATCCGGCCAAGCTGGATGACGCGATCATGGAAATGATCGAGACGCCGAAAGCCGTCATCTTCGATTGCGTCGTCGCCAAGACGGAAAACTGCTTTCCGATGATTCCGTCGGGCAAGGCCCACAACGAGATGATCCTGAACGATTTCACCGGGGACACCAAGACGGTGATCGACGCGAAGGGGCGGGAGCTGGTGTGATGGACTGAGAAGTAAGATCAAGGTAAGATGCTTACTTGAGGCTTACTTTTGGAGCGAGACAATGACGATCGCCAAATTTTCGACCAAAGGGCAACTTGTCGTGCCCAAGGACTTGCGGGAGGCATATGGTTGGGCACCGGGTGTCGCCGTCGAACTCATCGACGAAGGCGATGGCGTCAAGCTGAAGCCTGCGAAGCTCCAGAAGCGCTACACGATCGACGACCTTTATGGCATCACCGGATATTCTGGTCCGCCCAAGACATTGGAAGACATGCAGCGCGGCATTGACGAGGCTATGGCCGAACGATGGGCGCGCAAAAGCAAATGATTGCGGTCGATACCAATGTCATTGTCCGCTACGTCACGCGTGACGAGCCTGGGCAAGACGCCCGGACGCGTGCGTTTTTTGAACGTCACGATGTCTATGTCAGCCTGTCTGTCCTTCTCGAGACAGAATGGGTTTTACGAAGCACCTACAAGCTGGACCGGCCTACAATTGACCGCACATTCGATGTGCTGCTGGGCTCAGATCGTGTGGTCGTTGAACAAGCGGAGCGGGTTGGCATGGCGCTCAACGGATTTCGCTCAGGCCTCGATTTTGCCGATGCGCTACATCTGGCCGGTTGTCCGACACCGCAGTTCGCAACCTTTGACTCCGAACTCCAGAAACGTGCATCGCGCGCGTTCGCTGAGCCGAAAGTCATTACCCCATGAAGCTCATCATCGCCAACAAGCTGCATTCCTCCTGGTCGCTCAGGCCATGGCTTCTGCTGAGCGCCTTCGACATTCCGTTCGAGGAGGTGCTGATCCCGTTCGGGCCGACCTTCGAAGACCCTGAGTGGAAGGCGAAGGTCAATGCTCACAATCCGGCGGGCAAGGTGCCCGCGATTGTCGATGGCGACATCAAGGTGTGGGAATCGCTCTCGATCATGGAATACGTCGCTGACAAGCATTCCGAGCTTGCCATCTGGCCACATGACCGTGCGGCGCGGGCCTTCGCGCGCAACATTTCCAGCGAGATGCATGCGGGCTTCTCTGCCTTGCGCAATGCCTGTCCGATGAACCTCGGCATGCGCCATGCGCCGAAGGATCGCGGCCCGAAAGTGGCGGCGGACGTGGCGCGCATCTGCTCCATCTGGAACGAGACGCGGGCGCGCTGGGGTGCCAAAGACCCATCGGGCGGGCCGTTCCTGTTTGGCGCATTCACGGCGGCGGACGCGATGTTTGCGCCGGTTGCGACGCGGCTTCGCAGCTATTCGATCAACGTCGATCCGGTCTCGGACGCGTATTGCGGTGCGATTTATGCGCATCCAGCCTTCGTCACCTGGCGCAGCGCCGCGCTGGCGGAGCCCTGGATCGTGCCGGAGGACGAGATGGACGAGCCGGTGCTCGAAAACTACCGGCCGCATCTGAGCAGAATCTGAAAAACCTTCATCTGTGAACGGACCTTGACCCATGAGCGTTTCCCATTATCCCGCCGTCAGCTTTGACCAGACCGTGCGCCGGCACACCTTGTCGGTAATCGTCGACAACGAGCCTGGTGTCCTCAGCCGGATCGCGGGGCTGTTTTCGGGGCGTGGCTACAACATCGAGAGCCTGACAGTTTCCGAGACCGAGCATGAATCGCACCTGTCGCGGATCACCATCGTCACGTCAGGGTCAGAGAAGATCATCGACCAGATCAAGAACCATCTTGACCGGCTTGTACCGGTGCATCGGGTTGTGGATCTGACATTGCAAGGCGAGTCCATCGAGCGGGAACTGGCGCTGCTCAAGGTCGTCGGCAAGGGTGATCAGCGGATGGAAGCTCTCCGGCTCGCGGCCGCATTTGGCGCGCGCACCATCGATGCCACCGTCACCTCGTTCGTCTTCGAACTCACGGGCGCGTCAGATGAGGTCGAGCGCTTCATCAAGGTGCTCTCGCCGTGTGGCCTGGCTGAAGTCTCGCGCACGGGCATCGCCGCGATGGGTCGTGGTGCGGACGTGATGTGAGATCATGACTCTCGATCTCGACCTTCTCGCCAAGATCAGTGCCACGCTTGGCTTCGGCTTCTTCCTGTGGCCGCTGATCCAGCGCATTCGTGGCCTTGACACGCCCGAGAAGGAAAAGGAACGCGCTCAGCTCAAGTCACGCGAGTGGTGGCTCGGTTTCGTGCTGATCTGCTTTGCGCTGCTGTTCCAGCGGCTTGCGGCACAACAGGCGGGCGGCTGAGGTGATGTCCCTGGAGATGTTCGGCGCATTGGTGGTGTTCGCGGCTGTCATGTCCGGTACGCCCGGCCCCAACAACATGATGCTGCTCGCATCCGGTGTGAACTTCGGATTTCGGCGAAGCATTCCGCATATGCTGGGCATCAGCTTTGGGGTGATGGTGCTCTTGCTCGCCGTCGGATTTGGCCTGAACGAGGTTTTTCAGCGCTGGCCTGTCATCTTCACGGTGATCAAGTATGCGGGCGGGGCCTATCTCATCTGGCTCGCCTGGATGATCGCCAATTCCGGCCCGCTTGAGGACGGTTCTCGTGAAACCAGAGGCAGGCCGATGAGTTTCATCGAGGCTGCGGCTTTCCAGTGGATCAACCCCAAGGCCTGGGTGATGGCGGTGGGCGCGATAGCGACCTACACCAACGAGAGCGCCTATGGACTGACGGTGATTGTCGTTGCGGTCGTTTTCGGTTTGGTCTCAGGGCCGTCAACCGGGACGTGGACCGTGTTCGGCGTCGCACTGAAGCGTTTTCTGGCTGACCCGAAGACCAACCGCATCTTCAACATCGCCATGGCACTGGCGCTTGTCGCCTCGCTCTGGCCGCTGGTGAGGGAGTGGTTGTGACGGGCGCATGGCCTGCCCGCAGCGATCCGCGCTTTACGGGGCGGATGCGCTCCACTAAAGCACCCTCCAAGTCTGGATCTATCAGCACCAGATCGATCATCCAAGCGCAGCCCTGAAGCTGCCGAACCACCAACGAGGAAATACCCATGCGCGTTTATTATGATCGTGACGCCGACCTGAACCTGATCAAGGGCAAGAAGGTGTGCATCGTCGGCTACGGCTCGCAGGGTCACGCCCATGCGCTCAACCTGCGCGACTCGGGCGTCAAGGATGTGCGCATCGCGCTGAAGACCGGTTCTCCCACGCGCGCCAAGGCCGAAGCTGCCGGCTTCACCTGCATGACGCCGACCGAGGCGGCCAAGTGGGCCGATCTGATGATGATGCTGACGCCTGATGAGTTGCAGGGCGACATCTACCGCGATGAGCTTCACGCCAACATGAAGCCAGGTAGCGCGCTCTGCTTCGCGCACGGCCTGAACATCCATTTCAACCTGATCGAGGCCCGCAAGGACATCGACGTGTTCATGATCGCGCCGAAGGGCCCCGGCCACACGGTGCGCTCCGAATACCAGCGCGGCGGCGGCGTGCCGACGCTCATCGCCATCCATCAGGATGCCTCGGGCAATGCGCATGACCTTGGCCTGTCCTACGCTTCGGCCAATGGCGGCGGCCGCGCCGGCATCATCGAGACCACCTTCAAGGAAGAGTGCGAGACCGACCTGTTCGGCGAGCAGGTCGTGCTCTGCGGCGGCCTCGTCGAACTGATCAAGGCCGGCTACGAGACGCTGACCGAGGCCGGTTATGCACCCGAAATGGCATATTTCGAGTGCCTGCACGAGGTGAAGCTGATCGTCGACCTGATCTACGAAGGCGGTATCGCCAACATGAACTATTCGATCTCGAACACCGCAGAGTATGGCGAATATGTCACCGGCCCGCGCATCATCACCGCCGAGACCAAGGCCGAGATGAAGCGCGTGCTCGCCGACATCCAGTCGGGCAAGTTCACGCGGGACTGGATGCTGGAGAACAAGGTCAACCAGACCTCCTTCAAGGCCACCCGCGCCCGCATGGCAGCCCACCCGATCGAAGAGGTCGGCGCCAAGTTGCGTGACATGATGCCCTGGATCAAGGCCAAGGCGCTGGTGGACAAGAGCAAGAACTGAAGACCTGATCTCGTTCGTCGTGTTCTGACAGCCTGCGACAGGCATGGGATTATGGGATCAAAGGCCAAGGCCCTGCATCATTGCAGGGCCTTTTTCATGGCCGTCATTCCGTGTCCGGAAACGTTGAAAACCACATTGACGCTGACTTGACGCGGGACGCGCATTCATTTTCCCAGCTTGTTGTGATTGATTTATTTCTGCAAAGGCGCGACATCATGTCCATGGGCCAACCCTTCATCGAGATTGTCGACCGGCTTGATGCCGCCTACGAGGCGCTGTCACTGAACGAACTTGATCTTTTCCTGTCTGCGTTCACACCTGATGCGCGCTGGATGCTGCATGGCAAGGGGGCGGGTCTGCCCTTTGCCGGCCAGCGCACGGGGCACGCGGACATCCGCAGCATGATCGAACTGATCTACGTGGATTTCAAGATGCGCGATTTCTTCGTCGAGGACATCGTGGCCAACGAGACATCAGCGGCCGTGCGCTGGTCGGCCATGTCGACATCCATCGCCACCGGCCAGCACTTTCAGATCGAGGTGTTCGACCACATCATCCTCGAAGGCGTGAAGATCAAGTCGCTGACCCAGTTCTTCGACACGGCTGCTGTCGCGGCTAGCGCGGGGATCATGCAGCCTTTGAAAGTCAGCGCGGAGGGCTGAGCGCGCGCTCGTTTTGCCGTGCGCTTCGACGTTTCTTGTTTCAAGGTTCCCCGTGTCAGCGCTTCTTGCGCCAGACGATCAGATCGCTGAAAACATAGTTCCACACGGCACCCATGGCGGCCCCTGCGAGGCCTGCCACCCACCAGAGCTGCTGGCCTTCGAACATCCAGGTGGCAACGCCGACATTGGCGAGGGCCCCGACGCTGCAGACCATGTAAAATCCCAGCAGGCCCGTGAGGAAGCTCATCCCTTTCAGCGCCCTGTCACGGTAAGTGAGGCCGTTGTTGAGTGTGAAATTGGTGGTCATGGCCACCAGCGTCGCTCCCCCCTGGGCTGCGGCAAAGGGCAGCCAGCCAATGGCGAGAAGCCCGCGCAGGGCCAGCAGATGCACGATAACGCCTGACAGGCCCACGGCGGCAAAGGTCAGGAAACGGATCGACACCAGCCCGCCCGTGGCTTTCGAGACCAGAAGCCCGAGAAAATCGGCCACCACGCGGTTGTCCATCTTGGATTCGCCATGCAGACGGGTGCCGAACACGAAGGGCACCTCCGTCACGCGCAAAGGTGCGGGATGGCTGGCGGCGATGTCGAGCAGGATCTTGAAACCTTCGCCGGACAGCTTCGGGGCTGCTGCCTCCACGACGTCGCGCCTTGTGGCGAAAAAGCCGCTCATCGGATCGTTGAAATCGATTTTGAGAACCTTGCGTGCCAGATCGGTGGCCAGACGGCTGCCCTTGCCGCGTGCATTGCTGAAGGAGGCCGCGCTGCCGCCATCGACATAGCGGCTGGCGACGGCGATGTCGGCCTGCCCGGAGCTGACCAGCGCGAACAAGCGTGGCAGCACCGTCTCGTCATGCTGCAGATCGCCATCGATCAAGGCCACGATCTTGCCCTGGCCAGCCAGCATGCCCTCCACGCAGGCACTGGACAGGCCGCGCCGCCCGATGCGACGGATGCAGCGGATGCGCGGATTGCGCTCGCTTTCCGCCCGCACGCGCTCTGCCGTGCCATCTGGCGAATCGTCATCGACAAAGATGATTTCATAGCGGATCGCCGCCAGCGCGTCCTCCAGCTTGCGCACCAGAGGGCCGACATTGTCGGCCTCGTTGAAGGTCGGGACCACCACTGTCAGTTCGGCAATGACGGGCATGTCAGCGGAATTGCTCATGGGCGCACCCCATAGGCCCATGGCAGTGCCCGCATGAACCCAGCAGCCGGAATGGCCACGAGTTCGATCTCGGCCAGCCCGGAACGACCCAATGACAGGGGCACGCCAGCGCCAAGACTGGCGAAATGATCCTTCAGGCTGGCGCGCATCTGCTGCTCGCGCCGCGCCCGCACGATGACCGTGGCATTGCGCCCCATGAGGCTTTGCTGGTTGATAACGAAGGCGAAGTGACGCGGGTCTGGCGTGCCGGGCATGACCGGAACGGTGCCGCCAAGGGCGACATCGATCCGCCCGGCATTCTGCCAGCTGTCCGCCATGATGAAATCACCCGGCGACAGAAGCTGCCGTGCGGCAAGCTGGCTGCGCAACTGGTCCCAGCCGAAGGTCTCAAGGGTGGGGTCATGGCGCGGCAGCGAGGGGATGATGCGGGCCAGCCAGCCCGTCGCGGCATGGCTTGCCACCAGTGCCAGAACGGCAACCGAGCCGATGGCGGCGCGGCGGCTCCAGATGGCGGGCTTCGGGCCAAGTTCGGCCAGTTTCGCAAGGTGAAGCCCCGCAAGCGGCATGATGAAGAACCAGCCGGGCATGGCCCAGTGCGGCAGGCCCAGGTTGCCGAATGCCGGCAGAAGCGTGAACACGACAATGCTGGGCAGGGCCAGCGCCATCAGGAACCCGAAGCGCTCGTCACGCGCCGTTCGCCAGGCCAGCAGCGCACCGGCCAGCAACGGCGCGAACACCCAGGGCAGGAGCCAGCCAGCCTGGGCCAGCAAGGAGGCGGGGACCAGCCAGGGGGCAAAGCCCGAACCTTGCGTGCGGCCTGCCTGGAACAGGAACGAGGCCCAGCCGTTCTGGACATTCCAGACCAGCACGGGCAGCACCAGCACGAGCGCCAGTGCGGCAGCTACCCATGGGGCAGGATGGCGAAGCTCGGCCCGGCCGCGCGGCGTGAGCAGAACAAACAGCACGATGCCCAGCGCTGCCAGTGCCGCATGGTATTTGGCCAGCCCCGCAAGGCCGAGCGCCAACCCTGCCAGTAACCAGTCTGTCCACGGATGTGAAGGCTCACCGCCTGGTGCGAAAAACCTTCGGGACAAGGCATGCCCTGCCAGCGCGAGGGCGAACAGCAACACGCCGTCCGGCACCACCCAGCTTCCGGCGGACAGCGTGAAAAACCCCGCGAGGTTGAGCGTGACCACGGCCCAGAGCCCGGCATCCGCGCCATAAAGCCTCGATGTGATCAGGAAAAGCAGCCAGGACGTTGCTGCGAACAGGACGATGAAAGGCAGGCGCACCTGCCGCCCTTCACCGAGCACCCATCCGGACGCGTGGGCAAGCCATTGGTGAAGGGGCGGGTGATCGAAATAGGACCATGACAGCTTCCGCGAGACGGCAAGCGTGTAGATCTCGTCCGTGCCAAGCCCCACCACGGCTGCGAGCACCAGCCGAAGCAGGAGAGCACCGCCAATGACAATCAATGCAAGATGCGCAGGCGTGATGGTGGTCAGGGGGCCGGGGCGCGTCATTGCGGCGCTTTGACGGCTTGGCCGCGCGAAGTCAACAAAAAACCCCGGCAGGGTAGGCTTGCCGGGGTCTCATGACATGATGGAGAGGAATCAGAAAGAGATCTTGCCGCGAAGTTCAGCCTCGACATTCGATGGCAGCACATTGCGCTGGACGAGATCGTCGAAATTGCGGAACCGGGTCTTGGCGCGCTCCTCGATGATCTTCTTGGCGCGTACAGGCCCGATCCCCTTGAGGGTGTCGAGTTCTGCTGCGGTGGCCGTGTTGATGTTGATGATCTTGGCGACCGGTGTCGTGGCTGCCGGCGTTGCGGCGGCAGGCGTTGCAGGACGTGCAGGCATTGCAGGCTGCGCGGCTGAGGGAGCTGCAGGAGCGGGAACAGCAGGACGAGTCGGCATGGTGGGCGAGGTTGGTGTGACAGGCTGTGCGGTCTGGGCCAGCACGGGGCTGACAACCATCATCACGGCAGCGACAGTGGCAAGAAAGCGGGTCTTCGTCATGTGCATATCCCCCAAGGGATGCGACCGGTTGTGAAAAAGCATGTCAGGGTTCGCCGGACCGAACCACACATGTTCACGGGGAATCGCCAGATGGCCAAGCCCGTATTTCACCGAAGTTGAGCGCAAAGATGGATGCGCTTCAAGACCGGTTGATGGTGAGATTATGATTTTCTCACTGAAGCGGGCCTGAATGGGGCTGGCAGCTCTCATTCATATTCAAAAAGGACCGCATATTCAAAAAGGACCGCACATTCAAAAAGGACCGCATATTCATCAAGAACTGCATCCAGCGGCATTTCAACGGCTCAGTTGCTGTCCGAACAGGCCAAAGCCGTAAAAGAACATGAAGCCCCACACCAGCGAAGCGCTCCAGTTGGCAAGATGGAAATGCAGCGGCGGCATCCTGACGATGCCAGCCGTGATGGCGATCACAGCCCGCACAGGGCCAATGAAATGGCCGAAGAACACGCCCGGCGCACCCCACTTCTCGAAGAAATCATGGCCCTTTCTCAACAGCTCGGGATTTTTGGTGAAGGGCCAGTAGTTTGCGGCTTTCGGCCCGACCGTCAGCCCGACCCAGTAGGACACCCAGAATCCCAAACCCGCTCCTGCCGTGGCTGAAAGCGCCAATGGCAGGGGTGCCAGCCCGCTGGCACCTGCCGCCGTGGCGAAGACCGTGAAGAAGACGGTGGCCGGCACCAGGAAAGACAGGAGAGCCACGCACTCGCCAAAGGCGACGGCAAAGACGATGACAGGCGCCCAGGCAGCATTGGCCTGCGCGAAAGCGGCCATGGAACGCATCCAGCCTTCAAAATCCATGAAACACCTGTCAGCGAGAGAAAGTGCAGGCCAATGCCGTGCGCTGCAGGTGGCTTTTCAGTGCTGACAAGTCAACCGCCATGCGCTTTTTCAGCCTGTCAGGCCTGCAAGCTGACCCCTTGTCAGAGGATCATTCGCAAGCGCGATGGGCAGGCCATGGGGCGTCGCTTCTGCCGCGCGCGACCAGGCCTCGGCCACCGCGTCAATGCCGTCATGGCTCGAGACATTCCTGGCAATGCAGATGTGCTCGAGCGCTTCCAGCCAGAATTCGTAATAGCGCGCGCCGTCATCGCCATGGCCATGCCTGGCGATCTCGGCTGACAGCGCCTCGGCCCATTCCGTCCAGGTGAAGACGCCGCGCCCGTGAAGCGCAATGACCATGGCAAAAGCCTGGGCCTGCCAGGGTTCGGCAAAAACCGGGCCTGCCGCATCGCAAGGGAGCGGCGCGTGGTTATGGAGCGGCGCATGGGCTTGAAGCGCTGCGATCAGACCTTGCTGGTTCATGACGGTTCTCCCACAAGGTAGCTTTCCCACGCATCGATGCTGACCATGCTGTTGGGATCCGCGTCGCGGCCCCACAGTTCGCTGGCCTCGAACGTGACGGTGTAGAGCCAGTCTGGGTTCTCGCCCTGGCCGTGGGCGCTGGTATCCGGAAAGACATGGGCCTCGTGGACGTGTTCGATCACACCGGCCTTGCCGCGGGCATAGCGCGGCAGGCGCGTGTGGCCCGGCGGGTTGATGACGATGGTGCGCACCCTGTCGCCGACCTTGAAGCGGGGCATGCCAGCTTTCTCGCGGCTTGTCGGCCCGCCGCGCGCCAGAACAGCCTGGACCATGTGGGCTTTCAGAACCCTTTTGGGTGTCGTCGATGGCAAGAGCGCCTGCCCGGCAGAAAGCTCGTCCGGCGTCACGAAGCCATGGCGGGTCAGGAGCTTTTCCAGTCCCTTGATCCAGATTTCGTAGTAACTCGACGAGAGGTAGTCGACCGGATGCAGCGTCTCCCGCGCGTGGCGGCTTTCGTCGATGCTCCAGTGCCCCATGGCGCCGGCGCACAGCGTCAGGCCCAGCGCCCGCTTCTCCCACTCTCCGTGGAACAGCGGCTCGTTCTTCTCTGGGTTGATCGGGCCGAAGCCCATCTGCCCGCCAAGATCCTGCGCGCCGTTCATGCGGCCACATCCTGCGGGTTCTGCGGCAGACCCGTCCCGATCATGCAATCACGCGTGACAAGGTCCGCCAGCCTGTCCTCGCTCCAGCCATCGGTCTGCGCCGGGCGCACGGGGATGACGAGATAGCGGGTTTCGGCGGTCGAATCCCAGACACGCACCATGGTTGCTTCCGGCAGCGTCACGCCGAATTCAGCCAGCACGCCGCGCGGGTCGATGACGGCACGCGACCGGTAGGGCGCTGACTTGTACCACACGGGCGGCAGCCCCAGCACCGACCACGGATAGCAGGAGCAGAGCGTGCAAACCACCATGTGGTGCGTGCTGTTGTCGTTGAACACCGCGACCATATGCTCGCCTTGCCTGCCCGTGTAGCCGAGTTCGGCGATGGCGGCGGTGGCATCAGCCTTCAGCCTTGCCGCGAACTCTGCGTCAGCCCAGGCCTTCGCCACCACGCGGGCGCCATTGCGCGGGCCGATCCTGGTCTCGTAGGTTTCGATGATCAGGTCGAGCGCTGCCGAATCGACAAGGCCCTTGGCGACAAGGATGCTCTCCAGCGCCTTCACCCGCGCTTCGATGGGCGTCAGGTGGCTGTGGTCATCATGATCGTGGTCATGGTCGTGATGGTCGTGGTCGTGGTCGTGATCATGGGCCATCACGCGATCCTCAACCGTGCCGCTACCTCGATCCGGCTTGCCAGATGGCAGAGCGACAGATCGCTGCCGGGTGGCCCGAGGATCGAGAGGCCAAGCGGCGCGCCGTCGCGCTGCGCCACAGGGATCGAGATCTGCGGAAAGCCGGTGAGGCCGGATGGACATAGCAGCCGCAGTGCGCGGTTGCGGAAATCATCGAGATCCGCCTCGTTCGTGGTGGTCAGGGGCGCGACGTCGGGCACGGTCGGCATCAGGATCACGCCATCCTTGCCGAGCAGCTTTTTCAAGGCGGCGCGACAGGCATTGCGCGTCTTGGTGGCGGCCCCCACCTGCTCATCCGTGATGGTGCGGGCGAAGGCGAAGCGCTCGGCGACGCCAGGGCCAAGCGGCGGGTTGAAACGGTCGATCATGTCGCCATCCGCCTCCCAGGCCTCGCGCCCCTGCAGCCAGCGGAAGGCCCAGTACAGCGCGTCGATGTCTTTTGTGAGGGTGACGACCTCGATGTCGCCCATGGTGAGGGCAAGCCTGCGAACCACATCGCGCAGGATGGTCTCGGCCTCTGGCACGGCCAGCCTGAACATTTCATCGGCGATGAGCAGGCGCGGCTTGGGTGGCAGGGGCGATCTGTCCTTGCCAATGACAGCATCGGCCACGCGGGTGAAGGCCACGCCGTCGCGGGTGAAGAAGCCCGCCGTGTCGAACGAATCCGCCAGTGGCCAGCAGCCCTTGAGCGACAGGCGGCCATGTGTCGGCCTGATGCCGAACAGGCCGCAATAGCTGGCGGGCGCGCGCACGGAGCCGCCCGTGTCGGTGCCTAGAGCCACATCGGCCAACCGTGCGGAGACAGCCGAGGCTGATCCTGAAGAGGAGCCGCCAGTGATGCGCTCGGGTGCGGCAGCATTGATCGGGGAGCCGAAATGCGCATTCTTGCCGTTGAGCGAAAAGGCCAGCTCATCGGTCACGGTCTTGCCGACAAAGCGCGCGCCCGCTTTGAGGAAGGTGGAGACAAGCGGGGCGTGGGCCTTCTTGATGCCGGACATGGCCAGCATATGCGGAGAGCCTGCCCCAGTGGGGTAGCCTTTCACGTCGTAAAGATCCTTGACGGCCAGAGTCAGCCCCTTGAGAGGCCCCGCGGGTGCATGGGCAACGGGCACATCCGGGAAGGGAACCCAGCACTTGAAGCTGTCATCGCGCATGTCTTGCCTCTTTTGTCGGTGTTGCAGATGAGTTCATGTGACGTGTGCAATCATGTGATTTGGCCGCGTGATGACAGTTCAAAGTCCCTTCGCATCGCCATCGGACCTTGGATCATGGGTTGCCTCGACATGGCCCTTGGGATGCTTGACCAGAAGACCGGCATGGCCGAACTGGTCATCATACGGAACGCCCCATTCTTCCAGGGCATGCCCTGCCGCCGCAAGTCTGGCTACAACGACATGATCGAAGCGGTTTTCGATCTTGAGGGAGGTTGAACTTGTGCCCCAGGTCTTGCCGAACAGGAAGCGGGGCGCATCGACGGCGTCCGCCACGCTCATGCCCATCCGGTAGCGCGAGAAGACCTGCGCCTGGAATTGCGGCTGGCCATCGCCGCCCATGCAGCCATAGGACACCACGCGGCCGTCATCGAACACGGCCATGGGCGGGTTGAGCGTATGGAGCGGCTTGCGTCCCGGCTCCAGCGGGTTCACCGCCTTCGGATCAAGCGAGAACGAAAGGCCGCGGTTCTGCCAGAGGATGCCGGTCTTTTCCAGCACGCATCCAGACCCGTATTCCCAATAGACCGACTGGATGTACGAGACCGACGTGCCGTCCTTGTCGATCGCGCCCATCCAGATCGTGTCGCCATCGCCATCCTTCATCGGCCATTCGGCAGCCCGCTTCATGTTGATCTTGGCAGCTTCGCGCTGAAGCCATTCCGGCTTCAGGAAGTCGGCAGGGTCGTGGACCATGCGGGAAGGATCGGTGATTACCTTGTCGCGCGCCCGGATCGCACGCTTGGAGGCTTCGACAAGTCCGTGGATGTGCTCGAACGAGTTGGCCCGTGTCACGCCAAGCTCTTCGAACAGGCCAAGGAGGATCAGCGAGGCCAGCCCTTGTGTGGGGGGCGGAAAATTGAACACTGTGACCCCCGGCAGCCTCAGTGAAAGTGGCTGTGTGGTATTGGCATGGCAGGTCGCAAGATCTTCGCGTGTCACGGCGGATCCCATGGCCTCCAGATCAGACGCGATCTCGCGCCCGACATCGCCACGATAGAAATCATCGAGCCCGGCACGGGTGATATGGTCAAGTGTCTGGCCAAGTGCCGGGTTCTTGCGGACGGTGCCTGCCTCCAGCGGCTTGTCGGCTGTCTTGAACAATCTTGCGAAACCGGGCGCTGCATATAGCCCGTCACCGTCCTTGATGCGGTAACGAGCTTCTGATGTCGAGATGGCGACACCGTCGCGGGCGTGGCGGATGGCGTCCTCTGTCAGGATGGCGAGCGGCAACCTGCCGCCAAGCGCCTTCGCCATCTCGCCTGCAACCTGCCATCCACCGATGGCGCCGGCCACCGTGAGCGCCGCATCAGGGCCGCGTGGCGGGATGCTGCTGTAACCTTTCTCGCGGTAGTGCCGGATGGTCGCGTTGGCACCTGCAGGTCCGCAGGCATCAATGGCGGCGACCTTGCCCTTCTTGTCGCGTACCAGCCAGAAACCATCACCGCCGATGCCGTTCATGTGCGGATAGACGACCGCAATGGTGGCTGCCATGGCGATCATGGCCTCCACGGCGTTTCCGCCCTGCGCAAGGACATTGCGTCCGGTTTCGGTGGCCAGATGGTGTGGCGCGGCAACAGCGGCGGTGGAAAACACGGGTGTTTCGGGCATTGCTTTGAGGCTCTGGCACATGCTGAGGAAGAGGGAGGAAGACCGGTGCCGCTGCGGAGATTGCCCCGATCACCAAAACACGCTAGGCGATGGACCGTCACGTCGACAAGTGCGAATTTTGCATCAGCCACCGGAGCGCGTGCCGTCATGGCCCTCAACACCCGAAACTTCACCACCATCATCTGCGCAGCCATCCTGATCGGCACCGAAGTGTTCGGGCTGGCCTTCGCAGCCGGCTGGGCCATTGCCGGGATTTTCGAACTGGGCGACGTCATCCAGTACCTCTTGATGGGCCTGTTCTCGCTCGGAGGCCTTTATGTGATGGCGCGGTTCGTGCAGATGGCTGACAAGGTCGAACCGATCAGGGGTTGAGTGTTGGTGTCATCCCCGGCGGCCCAACGGGCCGGGAAGGGGATCCACCGGTCATGCGCGCTCTGGATCCCCCTTCCCGGTCCTTGCGGACCGCCGGGGATGACAGCAGAGCAGCCAGTCTTCCGCTTCACCCCTCCGCCTGCCAGCTTCTCAGCTCCGCCACCAACCCGTCCCGGCAGGCTTCGACCAGCTTCTGGCCCTTTTCGACGGAGGCGACGCGCGCATCGCCCAGAACGCCATTGGCGCTGATCTCCCTGATCGAGCGAAAACGCTGCCATTTTGGCTGAAGCACGTCCTTGGCATCCTGGAAGACCGGCCCGACGGCTTCTGCAAGCCGCTCGTGCTTCACGGATCCTGGCGCGAACACCATCATCATCGAGGTTTCCATCTCGCAGGCATGCATGACGCTTGACTGCCTCTCGAGATGCAGCCGCGCCGTGTCCACAGCGAGATCGAAATATGTCGTTGCCCTGATCGCAAGCGTCAGTTCACGCTGCAGGTCCGGCAGAAAGGCGTTCATCGCCGACATGTTGCCGCCATGGCCGTTGACGATGACCACGCGCTTGAAGCCGGCGCGCTCGATGCTCCTCAGCAGGGCCAGCAGGACAGTGCGGTAGGCCGGAATATCGAAGGTGAAGGTTCCGCCGAAATTCATGTGGTGCTCGGCCATGCCGCACCAGAGCGTCGGTGCGACCACCACAGGAAACGCGGCAGTGACCGCTTCCGCTGCTACCCTGCAGACATTCTCGCACAGGATGGTGTCGACGCCGACGGGCAGGTGCGGCCCGTGCTGCTCCATGGAGGCGATCGGCAGCAGCACGATGGCGTCGCGCGCGGCGAGCTCGTTCAGGTCTTCGTATGACAGCTCGCGCCAGAGCACGGATGATTGCGACATGTGGATTGATCCTTGTGTAATGGCAAGCAAAGCAGAATGGCGACTGCGCGCAAGGGCTTTGAACTGCAATCCTCTATCGCGCTTCGTTTCACACGGACTGGATCGTCATGGCCGTGCTCGACACGGCCATCCACGTTTCGAGCCAACACAAACATGGATACCCGCGTCAAGCGCGGGCATGACGGTCGATAAGCCGTGTGGCCAGTTGCGATTGCTCGTTACCATCAACGAACCTCATTTCGTCCCACTGGTCACGAGGCCCCGCTCCACCTAAATATCGCAGCAATCCCGCAACCTTGAGAGCGCGGGGCTCAGCATTCTGGGAGGATTGACATGACTGACGTGATTTCGCGCCGTGCCACACTGGCCGGCGGCCTTGGCCTTGCCGCAACAGCGATGATCGGTGCGCCAGCATTCGCGCAAGCCAAGCAGCGCATCACCATCGTGACGGGTGGCACCGGCGGGGTGTTTTATCCGTACGGTGGCGGGCTTGCGAAGATCCTGACCGAAAAGGTGCCAAACATGCAGGCAACCTCGCAGGTCACCGGCGGCTCCGTCGACAATTGCAAGCTGGTGGCAGCAGGCGACGCGGATATCGGCTTCTCGACACTCGATTCTGCCTACGACGCCATGACCGGCACGGGAGCTTACGCGAAGGATGGCAAGCTCGACGTGCGCGTTCTGGCCGTGCTGTACGATTCATTCCTCCATGTGGTCGCGGCGCAGGGAGCGGCAACCACAATTGCAGGCCTCAAAGGCAAACGCGTGTCTGTTGGTTCCGCAGGCTCGTCGACGGAGTCGATCGCTGACCGGGTGATCGAGACGGCCGGGCTCAACCCGAAGACCGATATCACGCGTGACAATTTGGGAGTTGGCGAATCCGCCGGCGCGCTGAAGGATGGCAAGATCGCCGCGTTCTTTTGGATTGGCGGCATTCCGACAGCAGCGGTGCGCGATCTGGCCACATCAGGCCAGCCGGCGCTGCAGTTCATTCCGGCAGGTGAGGAAGTCATCAAGCTCGAACGGCAGTGGCCCGGCCTTTACCGCGCTTCGACCTTGCCTGCCAACGCCTATACCGGCCAAGCTGCGGCGGTTGCCGGGCTTGGAGTGGCGAACGTTCTGGTGGTCAGCGCCAAGGCCAAGGCCGAGCAGATATCGATGGTGCTCGACGGCTTTTTCAGCAACCTCGAGGAGGTCCAGAAAATCCATCCGGAGGCACGCCGGCTGACGCTGGCGGGCGCTGCTGCCAAATCGGCTGTGCCGTTCCATCCGGCAGCAGAGGCCTATTTCAAATCCAAGGGTGTCTGACGCCCAGTCAGAGCGCCGTTCGACCGCTAAAAAAGATGCAAACTTGGATCCCGGCGCGATGGTGCCGGGATTTTTCTTGTGTATTCAATGGTGGGTGAATTGCTGAACCTGCACGCAAGCTGCGGGGAGCAGGGGAGCTTTGATCATGGCAACAGGTGGCGAAGCTGGCGCTGCAAAGCCTGAAATGGTTGCGCTGACTGCCGACGAACTGGAACGGTTGTCGTCCGATTCAGAGGGGGGGCCTGCCCAACGTGCGGCAGGTTGGCTGGGCTGGCTCACCTCCGCCGCGGCATTCGGACTTGCTGCCTACGCACTGTTCTGGACCCAATTTTCGATCAACACCACGTTCTACCGCGCCAGCTTCCTGTCCCTGACGCTGGCTTTGATCTTCTTACTGTATCCGCTGGTGCGCGGCGGTTCCGAGGCGAAACCGCGACGGGTGAGCCTGGAGGAGTTGATCGTTGCGATCCTTGGAGCGGCATGGATCGCCTTTGTCGTCATGGAAGGTCGCGTGTTTCAACGCGATGCCTTTGCCAGCGGTTTGGCCATGCTGGTCGGGCTGAGCTTCGTCTCCTACCCGCTGGTGACAGCCAACCGTTGGTTGTCGCGCAAGCAGGTGTTCGACTGGTTGATGGTTCTGGTTGCGATCTATGCCACGGTTCACCTGTCGATCTATGCCGAGGAGATCAAGACACGGGCGACGCGTCCATCGGCCGATGATCTGGTTCTGGGTGCTGCATTGATTGCGCTGATCCTCGAAGCGACGCGGCGCACCGTCGGCTGGATCCTGCCAGCGGTGACCATCGCGTTTCTGCTATACTGCTATTTCGGCCCGTCCATGCCGGCGCCATTCGATCATCGCGGATTTTCTCTCAACCGCATCATCGGCCAAAACTATCTGACGCTCGAAGGCATTTTTTCCACACCCATGGATGTGGCCGCGACCTTCATCATCCTGTTCACGATCTATGGTGCTGTGCTGGATCGCGGCGGTGCGGGGCGCTTCTTCATCGATTGGGCCTTCGCCTTGTTCGGCAAGAAGCCGTCGCCGGCAGCGCCCGGCCGGGCTGTGGTGGCATCCGGTTTCCTGCTTGGCACGGTGTCTGGTTCGGGTGTTGCGACAACCGTGACCGTCGCGTCATTGGCCTGGCCGATGCTGAAGCGCTCGGGTTATCCGCCCCATCTCGGCGGCGGGCTGCTATCTGCCGCCGGCATCGGTGCAACGCTGTCGCCGCCGACATTGGGTGCTGCCGCCTTCATCATCGCCGAATATCTGGACGTCAGCTATTTGATGATCCTGGTCTACGCGACCATTCCCACGATCCTGTATTACCTGTCGTGCTGGCTGATGACGGAGGCCGACACCCGTCGCCTCGACATCAAGCCGGTCAAGACCTCCGATGCATCGCTGTGGGAGCTGACCAAGAGCCAAGGTTATCACTTCCTGTCACTGGCAGCGATCGCGGTGTTCCTGGCGCTGGGGTTCTCATCGTTCATGGCGGTGTTCTGGTCGGTGGCGATCGCCTTTGCGCTGTCGATGCTGCGCGAGGACAGCCGGTTGGTCACGATCAGGGCCTTCATTGTCGGTTGCGTCTTTGGCGTGGCCACATGGCTGTTCGCCGTCAGCGGGCTCGCGGCGCGGCTGGGCCCTGATGAGCTGTTCGATGGCCGTATCTCGGTCAGCGTGTTCTGGGCTGTTGTCGCGGCCACGGCTTTTTCTGGCTGGCAAGCCTTGCAGGCGAGGCGCGGCGGTGCTCCGGTCGGGCCAGATGCCACCCGCATGATCGAGGCGCTGACGGACGGCGCACGCTCGACACTTGGCATCATCGCCACTTGTGCCTGTGCCGGCGTTCTCGTTTCGGTGGTCAATCTCACGGGGCTTGGCCTGACATTGTCCGGCATCATCGTGGAGTTTGGCGGAGGTTCGCGCTTCCTGGTGATTTTCCTTGCTGCGCTGGCGATGTGGATCCTTGGCCTCGCCGTGCCGGTGACGGCCAGCTACATCATCGCGGCCGTGATGCTGGTGCCTGCGCTGGTCAAGGTCGGCATCCCTGAGCCTGCGGCGCATATGTTCATGTTCTATTACGCGGTGCTGGCGGACGTCTCGCCGCCAACGGCTCTTGCGCCGTTCGCAGCGTCGGCGATTTGCGGGGGCAAGCCGTTCGCCACCATGATGCAGGCTTGGAAATACACGCTGCCCGCGTTCCTCGTGCCGTTCATGTTCTGCCTGACGCCGGAGGGCATGTATCTCCTCATGTTGACACCCGATGGCAAGCTTGTCGCCAGCTTCGGGGACTGGATGGGCGTCCTGCTGGTGCTGGTCACCTCCTCCTATGCCATGGTCGGGCTGGTGGTGGCAGCGACCGGATATGCGCTGAAGCCGGCGACGGTTGTTGAGCGCGTGCTGGCGCTTGTGGGCGGTTGTCTCCTGCTCGCGGCGGACATCAAGTTCGACGTGGCTGGCTGTGCGATCCTGACTGCGGCGTTGGCGATGCACTGGTTTCGGGTGCGCGCGCAGACCGCCCGCGCTGCAGGAGTGGGTTGAAGCACATCTGGCATGCTGATCTGCAGGATGACGGCGCGGCCGAGCCAAGCTAAGGTTTG
>JANMHN010000044.1:0-2594 GCA_031375185.1 Allobosea sp.
GTGATGGGTGTGGCTGGCGATGGTGGCTCCAGCTTGCAGGCGACCGTCACCTCTCGCAGTCCGCGACAGGGCAATGGCGAGACTGTGGGTTGAAAGAGGCAATGCGGCAAAAAGGCGCATGGTCCATCGACGAAAGCAGACTTGAGCAGCGTCCGCTTGTTGATAGGTTAGCGGAAAGTATATAGCGACCCTTCGCTGAGGATCTAGGGGGCGGTACGTGCGTGCTTGTATTGCATTTTCCGTGAGCCTGTTCTCGGCGTGTGCGCCATTGTCGAAACAGGCACAAAAAGCAACGCGGCCTCCGGGCGTACCAGTCACACTGGAGGCCAAAGATGTCGCCGCGGTCCAGGATGCTGTTCGGGCCCGGCTCAAGGACCCAGGCTCAGCACAGTTTGGGCGAGCGCCGCTTTCCGCTGCAAGAAATCCTAATGGAAGTATCGCGGTGTGCGGTCTTGTAAACTCAAAGAATTCGTTCGGCGGATACTCTGGTGCGCGCCCGTTCTTTGCCGTTCTTGTCAATAATGCTGATGGAAAACCAAATCAGAAACTCACTGGACAATTGGGCTTGTTGGCAGATGACGATCGAATAGAAGAGATAGTCCGCTCTGATTGCTCAGGCTTTGGCGCTCCAGTACCAACTTGGCAGCCGTAGAGGGCACCCGAGCATCATCGACGTGCCGAAGTGCACCTTAATTGCGAGGCAATATGCGAGCTAGCACGCTGTTCATGACTGCGATTTTAGTGGCCGCAAGCTGGCAACACGTGGCTGCGCAAATACTACCGCAGAAGCCGCCCCCCCCTAACCCACCTACGACCCCGTCTCAGCAGCCTTCCCGATCGGCGACTTTGGCAGAAAGCGCTGCAGCAATCTGTAAGCGCATTTTGCAGGCGCCGTTGAAGACGACAGACCTGACAGCGCTTGTGGCGCGCATGTCATCATCGCCACGAAAACTCTCAAAGGATGAGTTCGAGACCTCGGCAGCCCATGAGAAGCGTTTAGCAGAGGAACAGCGCGACCTTGAGCAGTACCTCGTTGCCGCCGGAGGCGAGAGGTTTGTTGTCGTTACGCACAACGTGGAAGGTGCAAAGTACAATGCTGACAAAGGTGCCTTCGAAATCGGCGAAACTTTCGAACACTATACTACCAAGAAATTGACCAGGCGATATCATGTTTTGTCCAGCGCTCGCACTGCTTCTTATTTGAGCACCAGCGAATTAGCATTAAAAAACAAGAAAAATGACGTGCAGCTGGATGGATATCATCTGATTGTGCCGAAACGCTACTATGAGCTGTCTACTCTCGGCACATACGAAGCGGAGAATGCGTTTCGTATGAAAAAAGTAGTACTAAGGCAGAGCTTGTCTGAAACCGGAGTCTACTTCTATTTTGGTGAATCGGATGAATTATTTGGAGGACGATCTTGGATTTCGACTGGACAGCCGATCTTGATGAAAATGAACGCTGAGAAGGCGAGAGCGGCGAAAGAACACATCGGTGTTTTGTTGGCCGGGTCTTTGATGGCACCTTTTTATCATCAGAAACGGTCGCGGCAGTCCCCAGCTTTCGATGCACCAATCGACCGGACAGAACAACTTAGAGCTGTAGTCGCGCGACCTGAATGCGCAGCTATCATCGACCTGAAATCGGGCGAAGTGCTTCTGCGCTTACGCTAATCGTACCTTTCATCGGCCGTTTTGGCGAATTGTTGCCATCGCAGCAGCGAACAGTACATTGTCGCCGTCAGGTCAAGACCGCCAGCAAATCAGGCCGGATGCGTTCGCCCGAACGGTCGCAGACTGCAACTTGCCATCCATCAGTTTTGCCACCAACAAAAAACTGTCATGGCCGGCCCATAGTGCCGGCCACCCAATTAGACACGCGCACCGCGCCTGCCGTCAGGCACCGCTGACGAGGCTCGGATAGAGATCATCCCAACGCGGATTGTCGCGTTCGATGAGATTGATTTTCCAATTGCGTGGCCAACGCTTCATCGACGTTTCGCGTTGGATCGCACGTTCGACGCTGTGCCAATGCTCGAACCAGACGAGCCGATGCACGCTGTATCTGCGCGTGAACACGCTTGCGGTGCCGTCACGGTGCTCGCCTACACGGCGGACGAGATCGTTGGTCACGCCGATGTAGAGCGTGCCGTAGAGTTTGCTCGCGAGCAGATAGACAAAATAGTGATGCATGCGTTGCACCCTCTCAATCACAATCGGCTATCGAGAGTGTTGCACGATGGGTGGCCGGCACGAAGAGGCCGGCCATGACAGTGGAGGGGCGTGGCCAGTGGCGAAGCCACTTCCGCTCCGGCTCAAAATCGTCGGCAAATCAGGCCGGATGCGTTCGCCCGACCGGTTGCAACCAGCACCGTCTCTCGGTTGTTCAGACGCCACGTCGCTGTGCTACGATCCATCGTGACTGCATGGAGACACCGATGACAGCGGCCAGCCTAGTGTTCCGACTCTAACGCTTGGTTCCCGTTTTTAACAGTGTTCAATGCTGTGCGGGCGCGGTCGACCTTCTTCAGGATTACGTCTGCGGCTTTTGTCCACACGAACGGCGTCGGCGCGGCATTGTGCTTGGCGACGTA
>JANMHN010000119.1:0-2301 GCA_031375185.1 Allobosea sp.
GAACCACGAGTAACAGACGAATTGTTTGATGCATGTACCCTTGTTTGTTTGCAATTGACGAATTGTACAAATAAAACACGTACGAAGTCTCGGATCTTCATGCACGACGCGCCATTCAACTGTTTCTCGAATTTATCTCCATCAGGCAGATGGCCCGGCCGCATGATGAAGGCTCGCAAAGGCCATGCAGGCTGCTAGGGTCAGGACCTGTTAATTGCCGGCTTTCTGCGCTGTGGATTTTTGGTCGTGGGCAGGCGCAAGTCCGCAGGAAACCATCCGGTTTTCAAGGGCTTGCAACGCACCCACGGGCAAAAAGCCGCGCGCCCGGAGGGTTTGCCGAAAAGGACAGCCTGCACGCAAACAATGCTCGCCAAGGCAACAAGCCTTGGCTTGTGCTTGTTTCCCCGCATGCGAGACCTTTTGGGCAAACAGAAAACCGGGAATTAACAGGTCCTGACCCTAGAGCATTGCGCAGAAAAGCGGGCACCGGTTTTGTGCAGGAGCAACGCTCCAGGATATGATGATCGATCATCTTTCCGCATGGGGACTATCCCCTTGAGTTATCATCTGGTGGAGTTGCCTTTCCTTGCGCTTCGCGAGCACCACACAATGACAGGCTGATACCAACGACCGTCGGTCAAACCTGATGGCCTGTTGCCAGGCGTGACGGCGCGCCCGACCATGCGGGAGGAATGCCATCATCTTTGACGGGTCGAAGATGATGGCCGATGGCATGAGACAGATTCCAAGATCCATGTCTGGGGCCGCACGCCATCACACCAGGCGCGTCAAACCGTGATCTGGATCACGAGCGCCATGTCATCCCTGTGGATCATTTCAGCCTGGCCGGGATGCCCCAGCGCAGCTTCGATGTGTTTTGACGATTTACCAAGGACAAGCCTTGCCTCGCCCGCATCGTAAGCGACGAGACCGCGACCGAGTTCGGTTCCGCCGGCATCCCTGATCACCACGGCGTCGCCGCGCAGGAAGTCGCCCTCGACACGCTTCACACCGACAGGAAGCAGGCTGGCCCCGGTTGCGAGCGCCTTTGCGGCACCTGCATCGACATGGATCACGCCGCGCGGCTCCAGTGTGCCTCCGATCCAGGTCTTGCGCGCGCTGGCAGGCGTCGACGCCGAGAGGAACCATGTACAGCGGGCACCATTGGCGACAGCAGAGAGCGGGTTCTTGGGGCGGCCATCGGCGATCAGCATGTGCGTACCGCCGGACACGGCGATCTTGCCGGCCTCAATCTTGGTGGTCATGCCGCCGCGTGACAATTCGGACGCCGCGCCACCTGCCATCGCCTCGATCCTGGCGGTGATGCGCGGCACGACCGGAATGTGCTCGGCATTCGGATCGCTGCCGGGAGGGGCCGTGTAAAGCCCGTCAATGTCGGAGAACAGCACCAGAAGGTCGGCTCCGGTCATGGTCGCGACACGCGCCGCCAGGCGGTCATTGTCGCCATAGCGGATTTCACTGGTGGCGACAGTGTCGTTTTCGTTGATCACGGGGACAGCCCGCATCTCCAGCAACCGGCCAATGGTGGCACGGGCGTTGAGGTAGCGCTGCCGCTCTTCGGTGTCAGCCAGCGTCACGAGGATCTGCCCTGCCGTGATGCCATGGTGGCCAAGCGCTTCGGCCCAGGTGCGGGCCAGCGCGATCTGGCCCACCGCCGCCGCGGCCTGGCTGTGTTCCAGCTTCAGCGCACCCGTCGGCAGGCCCAGGATGGTCCGGCCCAGGGCGATGGCGCCCGATGACACGACCTGAACGTCAGCCCCGCGCCCGTGAAGTTCAGCGATATCCTCTGCCAGGGCTGCCAGCCAGCCATGACGGGCGCGGCCCTTGGCGCGGTCAACAAGCAGGGCTGAGCCGACCTTGATCACGATGCGGCGAAACTGCGACAGTTGGGGTGTTCGGGTGCTCAAGCGCGCGAGACCGGTTTCATGTCAGGGTTGCCAGCCGATGTCGATGGCAGGGGCATGTTGCTTCGCTTCTGTGGCACGCGCCTCGTCGATGATGGTCAGCAAAGCCCGCAAGGCCTCCTGCACACCCAGGCCGGACGCAGATGAGAGCAGCAGGGGCGTGCGTTTTGCGGCGCGCTTCAGCCTGGCCATCTGCTCCTTCAAGGTGTCCGGATCAAGCGCATCCGCCTTTGAGAGCGCCACGATTTCAGGCTTGTCGGTCAGATCGCCGCCATAGGCTTCCAGCTCCTTGCGGACGATCTTGTAGGCTTTTCCGGCATGCTCGGTTGTTCCGTCCACCAGATGCAGCAGAACGCGGCAGCGCTCGACATGACCC
>JANMHN010000153.1:0-6169 GCA_031375185.1 Allobosea sp.
GCAAAACCGGAGATCGTGCCGCCCGTGGGTGGAAGCGGTCAGGCTGAGGCCACGGCCTTGGAGAAGGACGGGTTCAGGAACTTGGCGAAATCGGGCAAGGCCCTGATCTGCTTCAATTCCAGCATCTGCTGCGCATAGGTGCGCGCCTGCCCGAGAACCGTGTCGGTCAGCTCCCACGTGTACTCGACATTGCTGGCCGCCAAGGCATGATCGACCGCCGCCCGGTTGGCGCCCAGTTTCGCAACGGTCATCTCGGCCACGGCAGCCTTGTTCGCCATCATGAACTCGGACGATTTGCGATGCACCGTGAGCATGGCGCGCACGAGGTCGGGATCCTTCGCGACCGTGTCTTCATGGGCGGCAAAGATCATGTTCAGCCCGCCCATGGCCGTGTTGTAGGGGTACTCGACCAACTGGCCCACGCCGCTGGACATCGACAGGCCCGGACCTGGCTCGGCACCGACATAGGCATCGATGTCCCCGCGCGAGAGCATGGCGTGCATTTCGCCGAACGGCACGCGCGTGGCCTGCACGTCGCGGATGCTCATGCCTTCCAGACGCAGGCGCTCCATGATGAAGACCTCCTGTGTTGAACCGGGCCAGATGCCGATCTTCTTGCCGCGCAGATCCTTGATCGACTTGAGGTCCGAGCCCGCCTTCGAGACAACGCCCATGCCCTTGTTGCAGAAGGCGCCGACCACCACGACCGGCTCGCCAGCCGCAGCGCCAAGCGTGGCCGCTGCGATGCCGAAGCCGCCGAAATCGACCGACTTGGTGACGACGGCATTCTTGCCGTCGGTGGGCGAGTCGAAGGTGATGATCTCGACCTTGTAGCCTGGTGGCAGAAAGCGTTCGTAAAAGTGCGGGGTCATCGAGTGGATCAGCCGGAGGCTGCCCATCTTGACGGTGCGCTGTGCCTGCGCCCTGACGATGCCCGGCATGGCAATGAGACCGGTTGCGACGGCGGAACTGGCGAGAAGTTGGCGACGATTGATCATGGCTTGGTCCTCAGGGTTTGAAGGGCGGACATATCAGTTGGGTGATATCAGGATCATTCAGGCAGCGCTGGCTGTGAGAACGGCGACATAGGCCCGCCATCCGCCCAGCCCGGTGATGTCGTCGGCACCGGCCAGGCCCGCGGGCTCGACCAGAAATCCTTTCGGCGACGTGCAGTCGGCCAGCCGCACCGTGCCGATCGAGAGCGGCGCGGGGATGGATGCAACAAATCTGCCAAAGCTGGCAGGGCTGAGTGCCCAGACCTCGGTCGCGATGGGGCTGCCCTCTCCATCCGCGACACGCAGCAGTCCAGGCCGCTTCGGCGGGCCACCCGCCAGCGCATAGAAGGCGTAGTCGGCCGTCGTGGCCACGGCCCGGCGGAAAATGCCGCCGCGCGATGTCAGTTCGGGGTTCAGCGGCATGCCGCTCAGGTGCGCACCCACCACCACCAGTTCAATCAGATCAGTGTCCATGGTCATGTGTCCACAGTTGCAAGCTCAAGGTGAGCCCCTGCCACGCCGCCGACCTTGCCGAAGAACCGCTCCGCCAGCCCCGCGAGCGCATGGTCGGTCCCGGCCGGGCCGATCAGTGTCGCACCGGCGGGCAAGCCATCGGCACGGAAAGGTCCGGGCACGGCGATGGCCGCCAGATCCAGCAGATTGACGAAGTTGGTGTAGGTTCCGAGACGGCTGTTGGGGCCGAACGGGTCGGCGGCAAGGTCTGCCAGCGTCGGGAAGATCGGAGCCGTCGGCACGGCCAGCACGTCAATCTCGCTGAACGTTGCCTCGGACTGTCGCCGGAATGCAGCCAGCTCATAAAACGCGTTGAAGGTGTCCACGGCGCTGTAGCGGTCCGCACCGGCCAGGATCGTGTGCGTCACAGGGTGCATCGCGTCAGGTTGACGGGTCATGAAATCGCCGACGGCGGCGCGGCGTTCAGCCACCCACGGCCCGGCATAGAGCAGCTGCGCCGTGGCAAGGAAGTGGCCTATGCCCACGTCACGAAGGGTCACACCTGTGTCCCGTAGACGTGCCACACTCTGTTCCCAGGCAGATGCAGCATGTTCATCCCCGAAAAATGCCAGATCCTCCGTGCGGGGAATGCCGACGGTCCGCATCGGCCGCGACACCTGCTGGATGTCGCGCGAATATGGCTCGGCGGCATCGAAGCCTGCCGCGACATCAAACACAGCGCTGGCATCGGCTACATTCAGCGCAAAGATCGACACGCAATCGAGCGTCCGACAGGCGGGAACCACGCCGCGCGTGGAGATCGCGCCGAGCGTCGGCTTGAGGCCGACCAGGTTGTTGAAGGCGGCAGGAATGCGCCCTGACCCCGCTGTGTCGGTTCCCAGCGAAAAGCTGGCAATGCCCTGTGCCACCGCGACGGCGGAGCCGGAGCTGGATCCACCCGGAACACGCGCCGGATCGAACGCATTGCGGGGTACGGGAAAGGGTGTGCGCACCCCGACAAGGCCGGTGGCGAACTGGTCCAGGTTGGTCTTGCCGATCAGGACCGCGCCAGCCGCCTCAAGGCGCTTGACCACAGGCGCGGATGCCGAAGGGGTGACCGCATGGGCCGGACAACCCGCCGTCGTGGGCAATCCAGCCACGTCGATGTTGTCCTTGACCACGAAGGGCAGGCCCCAGAGCGGAAACCGCACAGGATCGAAAGGCGGCAGACGTTCAGCGGCTTCCATCACGGACTGATGCGCAACCAGATGGATGAAAATGCCCGCATCGGCCACAGCCTCGATGCGCGCGAAGCATTGCGCCATGACAGATGCCGCGGTGGCACCTGCCTGATAGGCCGCATGAACCGTGCTGCGATGGAAGGAGGGAAGGGTCATCTGTGTTGCCGCATTGGTGGCGGAAGAGATGCACACGCCATGCCAATTGCATACAGTTGGTCATGATATGACCAAGTATCTTGGATCATTCATGTAATCCGCTACTGACGAATCCAGCACTGTACCTGCCCAAGACGCAAGACGCCTAAAATTTATGCAGTTTGTCAGCCCTGCACAGATGCTGGTCATGTGCTGGTCACATGCGGGCTGTCGAGAGCGTTCCCATCGAGGCAAGCTGGTCGCGGGTGTTGGAGATGTGGTCCCGCGCGTGGCCAGCGGCTGTTGCGGCGTCTCCGCGCAGGATGGCCGTCAGGATTACCTCATGCTCGCGGTGCGAGCGTGCCAGCCGCTCCGGTGCCTCGAGTTGCGCCCCGCGATACGGCGCCAGCCTTTCGCGCGTGGTCAGTGACATCTCGTAAAGGTAATCGTTATGGGACCCCTCATAGACAAGCGTGTGGAAGACCATGTTGCCGGATCGGTAGGCGATGACGTCTCCGCACCGCATCAAGGCGCCCATGTTGCCATGATGGCGCTCAAGAGCGTTGCGCTCGCCCGGTGTCATCATCAGGCTGGCGCGTGCCGCGCAGAGGGCTTCGAGTTCGGCCATCACATCGAACATGTCGTGCAGACGCTTGTCATCGATGCGCGCCACAAGCGGCGTGCGGTGCGGGCGTAATTCCACCATGCCGCTGGCCGCAAGTTGTCGCAGCGCCTCACGCACGGGGGTTCGAGAGGCGCCAAAGCGCTTCCCGATGCGCCCCTCGTCCAGCGCATGGCCCGGTTCGAGCCGCTTGCTGACAATGTCATCCGTCAGCGCGAAGACAATCACATCGGTCAGTGTCTGTTGCATCTGGTGCAATGTTGGGCTTTGCCACGCAGCGGTCAACAGCGCCGAGCGATGGAGCCACACGATGCGATGCCCCATGATGCGATGCCCCATGATGGCAGGGGTTATCTGATCGCGTCATATTTGATCCTGTCACTTGACGTGATGACGATGCAGCGCCGACACTCTAGCAGCAAGCCCGCCTGGTCCATAACAGCATGATGCCATCGCCTCGATTTTCTCTCCGCACGGCGGGTCTCGTCACGGGCGCGGCCACCGGCATCGGTGCTGCGGTGGCCATGAAGCTGGCGCAGGCCGGCATGGATGTGGCGGTCAACCATTTCGGCACGCCCGATGCTGCGGAAGCTGTCGCGGCTGTGGTGCGGGCGGCGGGGTGCCAGGCGCTGGTGATCGAGGCTGATGTGGGCGATCCTGATGCCGTCGCGGCCATGTTCGCGGCCATCGACACGCAGTTTGGCCGGCTTGACCTTCTGGTCGCGAATGCAGGCATCACCCGCGCGCTGGATGTTTTCGAGACCAGCCTCGATGACTGGAACGCCGTGATCCGCACCAACCTGACCGGCACCTTCCTGACAACGCGGGAAGCCATGATCCGCATGCGGGAAGCTGGCAGGGGCAATATCGTCATCATGGGATCGGTCGTCGGCCACCAGGGCGCGCTGAAGGGCCACGTCGCCTATGCCGCGACCAAGGCGGGGCTTGGCGGCTTGATGAAGACGCTGGCGCGGACAGGCGCTGCACTCGGCATTCGCGTTAACGCCGTCGCGCCGGGCATCGTGGCCACTGACCTCTTGGTCAGCACCCACGGGCCTGACGGCATCGCGGACCTGACGACGCGCGTGCCGCTTGGCGGATTGGCGCATGTCGATGACATCGCCGACGCTGTCCTGTTCCTGGCCAGCCCGGCCAGCGGCCACATCACCGGCACGGTGCTTGATGTCAACGGCGGGATGCTGATGCGATGATCCACAGGATTGACCGTACCGAGACCTTTGTGGTCGATGCCTTTCGCGCCAATTATGTCTTTGTGCGCATCAGCACCGCTGACGGCCTGCATGGCGTCGGCGAAGGCACGGTGGAACATCGGGAGAAGGCTGTCGCCGCAGCGATCGAGGAGTTTGCGCCGACGATTCTGGGGCAGGATGCCTTCAACACGGAGGCGCTTGTCGAGCGCATGATCCGCGACAGCTACTGGCGCACGGGCGTGGTGATCCGCTCTGCGGTGGCGGCCATCGAGGCCGCCCTGCTCGACATCAAGGGCAAAGCGCTGGGTGTGCCGGTCCACCAGTTGCTCGGCGGTGCCTTCCGCGACCGCACGCCTGTCTATGCCAACGCCTGGTTCACGGGTTCGAAGACCGCCGGGCAGTTTGCAGAGAAGGCAAGGATCGCGGTGGCCGATGGCTGGAAGGCGCTGAAATGGGATCCATTCGGCACGGCTTATCTGCGGCTGGAGCGGGCGGACATGAACCGCGCGCTCGGCATCATCGGCGCGGTGCGCGAGGCCGTCGGGCCTGACATCGAGCTGATGATCGAAGGCCACGGCCGCTTCGATGTGCCCACCGCCGTGAGCATCGCGCAGGAGATGGCACCCTTCAGGCCCTACTGGTTCGAGGAGCCGCTGCCGCCTGAATCGATTGCCGCGCTGGCGGATGTGCGTGCCAGGACGCGGATTCCGGTCGCCACCGGCGAACGCTACTACGAGGTGCAGCGCTTCATCGAGCTGATCAACGCTGGCGCGGTCGATTACCTCCAGCCCGATGTCACCCATGTGGGCGGGCTTGGTGAGGCGAAAAAGATCGCGGCCTTCGCCCATGCGCACTATCTGCCAATCTGCCCGCACAATCCGCTGGGCCCGGTCGCCAATGCCATGACGCTGCATCTGGCCGCCGCCACGCCGAACTTCGCCTGGCTTGAAACGATGGTGAGCGACGTGCCGTGGCGCTCGGAGATCGTGCGCGAGGACTGCATCATCGAAGCCGGCGAGATGCTGGTGCCGCAAGGGCCGGGCCTTGGTGTCGATATCGATGTGGAGGCCTGCGCAAAACGCCCGCCCGGAACCTACTCGCTGCGGCATTATGGCGGGGCGCTGACCGCGATCAGGCCGCTGGATGCGAGGCCGTTCTACACGTGGCGGTGAGAGTTATACCAACCGCCCTCGGTCTTGACCGATGGGCTGTTGGCAAGCGCGACTGCGCGCCCGAGCTTGTGCGAGGAATCTCTCGTCTTTGACGTGTCAAAGACGAAGGCCCTACTATTACTTCACCGCGCCAGATGTCAGCCCGGCGATGAACTGGCGCGAGAGCAGCATGTAAAGCAGGGTGATCGGCAGCGCTGCTAGCGTCAGGCCAGCGAACAGCACGCCCCAGTCCGTGTTGAACTCGCCCATGAAGATGGTCAGCCCCTGCGGCAGGGTCTTCAGCCTGTCGTTCTGGATGAAGACCAGTGGAAAGAAAAAATCATTCCAGATCGGCACGGCA
>JANMHN010000342.1:0-10815 GCA_031375185.1 Allobosea sp.
CGGCCATGAAAGGCGCCTTCGAAGGTGATGATCCGGTAACGTTCAGGCTGGCCATGCGCGTGGTGATATTTCCGCGCCATCTTGATCGCGGCCTCGTTGGCCTCCGCCCCTGAATTGCAGAAGAACACCGTCTCGGCAAAGGTATTGGCAATCAGTCGCTCCGCCAGCCGCTTGCCGTCCGGCATCTGGTAAAGGTTCGAGGTGTGCCAGAGCTTGCCCGCCTGGTCCTGCAGTGTCCTGACCAGATGGGGGTGGGAATGCCCCAGCGAATTGACGGCGATGCCTGAGCCGAAATCGAGATAGCGTTCGCCGGTCGTGGCGATCAGCCATGGGCCTTCGCCCCGCTCAAAAGCAACGTCGGCACGGGAATAGGTCGGGAGAATGGGGGAGATCACGGGATTGATCCTTGAAAGTCAAAGAAGGGAGCATGGCGAATATGATGGATGATCGCAGGCACGAACCCGCACGGAGGCCGCAAGCCGTCCGCCTGAGGTCTCATCGTCGCTCGCGCGACCCCGCCATGTTCAAGGCCATCCTGACCATCTGTCCAACCGTCCGACAAAATCTGCAAAATCAAATGCCGCCGGAAACCAGCGGCGGCAACGCTTCAAATATGCGAACATTGCGACGCCGTGTCAATGCGTGGCTCTCACCGCACCCCGAACCGGTCGCGCCAGCTCGGCAGCGCATTCGGGTAGGGCAGGGCGCGTGCCTCGAACACCCCGCGTGCGATGGCGCGTGCGAGGCAATCGGCCGCCACCGTGCCGATCTCGGTGATGTCGCGCAACGCGTTCTGCCCGAGCGGCCTCGTGCCTGTGCCCGCGAAGAACACCGTGTCGCCGTCAAAGGGCGCGTGGGCAGGGCGGATGGCATGTGAAAGTCCGTCATTGGCCATCAGCGCGAGCCGCTTGGCCTGTGTCTTGGTGATGACGGCATCTGTGACGACACAGGCGATGGTGGTGGCGGGCCTGTCGCCCTTGACCCTGATGCGCAGCGCGCCGGACGACAGGGAGGATGTCAT
Organism: Allobosea sp.; assembly: GCA_031375185.1. GTDB lineage: Bacteria > Pseudomonadota > Alphaproteobacteria > Rhizobiales > Beijerinckiaceae > Allobosea. Next base: position 1,022 of record JANMHN010000342.1, read on the forward strand.
CCCAAGACCGCCGAATTCGGTGCCGACCTCATATGGCGCGGCCCAGAAATGCGGGCTGTCACCCATTGTCGTCACGCCGATGGCATTGACCGCCACGATGGCCCCGACCAGAAACCCGGACGGTGTCAGCGCGCTGGCCGATCCCAGCCCGCCCTTGAGGTTGGCGGTGGTGGCCCCGAAGCCTGCCCCTGCCGTGCCCAGCGCGAAGGTCTCGGCTGCGGCCTCCGTCGCCGCGTAGCCAAGTTCGGCATAGGGCGACATGCGCCCCCAGTTCTTGTCACCGCCATTAAGCAGGTCGAACAGGATGGCGCCCGTGACGATGGGCACCCGCACCGGCCCGACCGCGAAGCCGCGCCCCTGCGCCCTCAGCGCCGACTGCACACCGGTTCCGCTGGCCAGCCCGAAGGCAGAGCCGCCGGAGAGGAACACGGCGTCAACCTGCGTGACTGTCATCTCGGGTTCGAGCAGCGCGGTGTCAAAGCTGCCGGGCGCGCCGCCGGAGATGGTCCCGGACGCCGTGGCCGGCGCATCGAAGCGGATGACGGTCACGCCCGAGGCGAGCTTCGCATCTTCGGCATGGCCGACCTTGACGCCCGGCACGTCGGTGATCAGGTTTCGCATGGCAACCTCCGGTGCGGCTCACTTTCCTGAAGCCAAATCTGGCCTGAAGCCAAATCTGGCACGGATCGGCTTGCTTTGCCATCGCCCGCCTGTGTGTCTCCTTGACCTGAGACGTTCTTCAGCGCCCCGCCAGCCCTCGCATCCAGCCAACAAGCCCTGCGGTCGAACCATCGCGGCCTTCGGTTGACTGCTTGCCCTCCACGATGGCCTGCAGCCCGGTGGCCAGTTCCTTGCCGAGTTCCACGCCCCACTGGTCGAAGGCGTTGATGTCCCAGATCGCGGCTTCCGTGAACACACGGTGTTCGTAAAGGGCGATGATGCGCCCCAGCGTGAACGGGTCGAGCCGCCTGTACAGAAGCATGGTCGAAGGCCGGTTTCCGGGAAAGACCCGGTGGGGAGCGAGCCGCTCGATCTCGGTGGCGGGCAGGCCGCGCGCTGCAAGCTGCGCCTTCGCTTCCTCCAGCGTGCGGCCGAGCATCAGGGCCTCGGCCTGAGCCAGCGCATTGGCGGCAAGGATGGCATGATGGTGCGCCATGTCGGGCTCGTGGCCTTCTGCCGCCAGCAGGAACTCGGCCGGCACGGGCTCGGTGCCCTGGTGCAGCAATTGCAGGAAGGCGTGCTGGCCGTTTGTGCCGGGCTCGCCCCAGACCACAGGGCCTGTTTCGGTCGCGACCGGCAGGCCCGCGCGCGTGACGCTCTTGCCATTGGATTCCATGTCGAGTTGCTGGAGATAGGCAGGAAGCCGTGCCAGACGCTGATCGTAGGGCAGAACGGCGCGCGTGCCCAAGCCGCAGCCGTTGCGGTGCCAGATGCCGACAAGCGCCAGCCAGACAGGGAGATTGTCCTCCAGGGGCGCGGTACGGAAATGCTCGTCCATGGCATGTGCTCCGGCCAGGAACTCTCCGAAGCGCACAGGGCCGATGGCCAGCATGAGCGGCAGGCCAACGGCAGACCACACCGAGTAACGCCCGCCGACCCAGTCCCAGAACCCGAAGACGCGCGCCGGATCGATACCGAAGGCGGCAACCTTTTCAAGCGCGGTCGAGACCGCGCAGCAATGGCTGGCAACAGCGGCCTCGCCGAGAGCCGCCACAAGCCAGCGCCGCGCTGACAGGGCGTTGGTCATGGTCTCGATGGTGGTGAAGGTCTTTGAGGCGACGATGATCAGTGTCCGCGCCGGATCAAGGCCCTTCAGCGTGTCGTGCAGGTGAGCCCCGTCGATGTTGGAGACGAAATGTGTGCGCGGCCCGTCATGATAGGGTGCCAGCGCCAGCGTCACCATCACGGGCCCGAGATCAGACCCGCCGATGCCGATGTTCAGAATGTCGGTGAAGGGCTTGCCATCCGCTGCCGCGATGGTCCCGCTGCGCACGGCGTCGCAGAACCTGCCCATCTCGGCGAGGACATTGGTGATCTCCGGCATCACGTCATGGCCATCGACAACAACCGGGCGGCCCGACCTGTTGCGCAGCGCGGTGTGCAGCACCGCACGGTTCTCGGTGATGTTGATGGTCTGGCCTGAAAACATGGCCTCGCGCTTGGCCTCGACACCGGATGCGCGAACCAGCGCAAACAGGCTGGCCAATGACCGGGCCGTCAGCGTCGTTTTGGAGGCATCGAGCAGCATGTCATCCAGCCGCCGGGAAAATCCCTGGAAGCGGAGTGGATCGGACGCGAACAGTTTGCGCATCGAGAGCTTGCGCGCCTGCTTGCCCTGTGTGTGGATCTCGCGCCACAGATGTGGGTCAGTCATCGATGGCCTCATGCTGGCTTGATTTGGCGTTTCCCCTTGCTGATGGCTTGATCTAAAGGAACTTGCAACCGCATCGCGGCTCATGTGTCTTTCGCATGATGCCGGCTGCTGATCTTTCCGGCTTCCTTGTCCCTGTCATTGTTCCTGTCCCTGACCCTTTCTACAACGGCACCCATGACCATCACGCTTCATCAGGGCGACCTGCCCTTCGCCTACGACCCCGGCCCTTCACTGGCCATCGACACCGAGACGCTTGGACTTAATCCCCACCGCGACCGGCTGTGCGTGATCCAGCTCTCGCGCGGCGATGGCGCGGCGGACATTGTCCAGATCGCCAAGGGTCAGGCCGCGCCGCCAAGGCTCTGTGCCATTCTTGCCGATCCGTCCGTCTTGAAGATCTTTCATTATGCGCGCTTTGATGTTGCCGTCCTGCGCCATGCCTTCGGTGTCGTGACCAGCCCGGTCTATTGCACCAAGATCGCATCACGGCTGGTGCGGACCTACACCGACAGGCATGGCCTGAAAGATCTCTCGCGGGAATTGCTGGGCGTGGACATGTCCAAGCAGCAGCAATCGTCCGACTGGGGCGCGGCGGAACTCAGCAAGGAACAGCTCGCCTATGCGGCCTCAGATGTGCTTCACCTGCACCAACTCAAGGCGAAGCTGGATGTCCTGCTGCAGCGCGAGGGCCGCATGCAGATCGCGCAGAACTGTTTTTCGTTCCTGCCGACGCGCGCCGAACTCGATCTGCAGGGCTGGCCGGAAGCCGACATCTTTGCACATAGCTGACCGGCCCGTGAACGGCATCTTGTCTGGTGCCATAGATTCGCCCAGTGTTGCGGATAACCGCACGGCATGACGATGGCAGGAACGGCAGATACGGTATCACGGCACGCGGAGAGCGACCGCGACCGGCGTTTGCGCGCAAGCCACGCTTATGTCCTTGCAAGGCGCCACAGCCGCTTTGTGCGCCTTCTGCGCATCGCGATCCCGCTGGGAGCTGCCTTGAGTTTTGCCGGTTTCATCGTGCTTCCCTTCATCAACCCGTTCCGGAGCGCAGGCGTCAGTGTCGGTGCCATCAAGATGGACGGAACCCGCGTCACCATGGAAACGCCCCGTCTTGCCGGCTACAGGCGGGACAACAAGCCTTATGAGGTGACAGCCCTGAGCGCCGTGCAGGATGTGCGCGTACCGAATGTGATCGAGCTTTACCAGATGACCGCCCGGATCGTGAACGCCGATGACACGGTGATCAATCTCACGGCGCTGAATGCTGTCTTTGACAGCCAGAAGGAGCAGCTCCAGTTGCGCAACGACGTCAAGGTCAAGACCCAGAACGGACAGGAGGCCTTCCTGAAATCCGCCGACGTCGATTTCAAGGCTGGCACGGTCCGTTCGCGCGAAGCTGTCACCGTGCGTCTGCCGGACATGAGCGTGTCAGCCGACAGCCTCGACATCGTCGACAATGGCGGGCGCATCACGTTTGCCGGTCGTGTTTCCGCATTGATCGACGACAAGGACAGCAAAGGCGCGGCGGCCTTGCCTGCTGCAGGCCCCGCCGCGCCAGCACCGCCTGTTCCGGTCCCGCCTCCCGTGCGGCCTGGTTCCGCGCCACGTGTCTCATCGACCCCTCCTGTGACCCCTCCTGCAGGCGCTTCGCTCGCATCGAACCCACCCCCGCCTGCGCTGTCCCAGCCTTTACCGCCTCTTGTCAGCGCCCCGGTCGCCCGAACTTCACCTGCCGGCCCCGTCCCGCGCGATGCGCGCGGTGTCACCGTGATCGACCCTGCCACCGGCAAGGCCGTCATGCAAAGGGTGGCTCCATGAACCGCTGTCACGTGATACAGGGTGTCACCAGTGATGGTTTTTTCAGAAACGGGTTCCGCATGAAGCGACATCTCATCCAGGCAGCATCCGTGCTGTGCCTGTTGCTGGCACCGGCGCTGCTCGGCATGGGAGCGTCGGCGCAGCAGCGTGCGCCTGCCGCTGCGCCAGGTAACGCGGGACCCAGCAATTCAGGGCCTGGAAACGCCGCGCTCGGCAATCTGGGAACGGATTCGAAGGAACCGATCAAGATCGATGCCGACAAGCTCGATGTGCTCGACAAGGAGAGCAAGGCGATTTTTTCCGGCAATGTCGTGGCCGTTCAGGGAAAAACCACGATCAAGTGCGCCAGGATGACCATCCTTTATGACAACCGCGGGCAGGGTCCGGCGGCTCAGGGCGCAGCAGGTGCCTCCCGTCCTGCAACAGCCCCGCGCCCGGCACCGGCTGCTTCTGGCCAGGCTGCCGATGGCGGCATCAAGCGTCTGGATTGCGACGGGCCCGTCACCGTGACGTCTGAGGATCAGGTCGCCACAAGCCAGCGCGCCGTTTTCGACCGCGAGAAGGACCAGGTGGTGATGACCGGCGGCGTGGCTCTGGCGAAGGGCCCGAATGTCCAGCGCGGCGAGAGGCTGGTCTACAACACCAAGACAGGCATCGCGAATTTCGATGGCGGCGAGATCGGCGGTCGCGTTCAGGGATTTTTCGTGCCCGGCTCCGCGGATCCGCCCCCTGCCGCGACAGGCCCCGCACGCCGCCCCGCGCCGCCCGCGCGGGCCACTCCGCCCACAAATTGATGTCAAGCGTCCAGAATTGATGGGCTTTTGTCTGGCCGGTGGATTTCATCGGACAACAGGATCATCTAAGCAGGATCATCTAAGGGCGACATGATGTTGTGAGCAGCCTGTTGTGACCAAGACGTGCATGATGATCGTGTGGACCCGGTGAAGTTTCCTTTCCGCTTCGGCAAGACAGTCACGACCGCGTCACCGGGGCCATCGGTCCCGGTTCAGGTGCCGCGACCGGACATGGATATGGCCAGCGCCCTCGACGAACTTGTGTCAGTTGCCGAAGACATTTCGATGCCGCCCGTCGTCCGCGGCGGGCCATACATCATGCCCAGCCTGGCAGAATCTCAGGCCCTCAACGCCACGGGCGGACCTGGCGTGCTCTCCGTCACCGGCCTGCGCAAGAGCTACAGGGGCCGCACGGTCGTCAACGATGCAGGCCTCAATGTCAGGAATGGCGAGGCCGTCGGCCTTCTGGGGCCGAACGGGGCGGGCAAGACCACGATCTTTTACATGATCACCGGATTGGTTTCCGCCGATCTGGGCCGCATCACGCTGGATGGCAATGACATCACCCATCTGCCGATGTACCGCCGGGCACGTCTTGGCATCGGCTATCTGCCCCAGGAACAGTCGATCTTTCGAGGGCTGAGTGTCGAGGACAACATCCGCGCCGTGCTTGAGGTGGTCGAGCCCGACAAGAAGAAGCGCGAGCACGAACTGGACGCGCTGCTTGACGAGTTCAACATCAGCCGTCTGCGCAAGGCACCCTCCATCGCCCTGTCAGGCGGCGAGCGCAGGCGTTGCGAGATTGCCAGGTCACTGGCGGCCCGGCCATCCTTCGTGTTGCTCGATGAGCCTTTTGCAGGGATAGATCCCATCGCGGTCGGCGATATTCAGGCACTGGTGCGCCAGTTGACCGACCGGGGCATCGGTGTCCTGATCACCGACCACAATGTGCGCGAGACACTTGGACTTGTGGACAGGGCCTACATCATCCACTCAGGCAGGGTGCTCACCGAGGGCAGCCCCGAGGACATCATCGCCAACCCGGATGTCAGGCGGGTCTATCTGGGCGAAGACTTCCGCCTCTGACCGGACAGCGATCATGCAACCTTCGGTTAAGGACAGCGCGAACAAGCGCTGTTTCCTTTGACGTGTGACATCCGGAGTCATAGGTTCTTAAGGCAAGGCAAGTTTCATGCCGGAATTGCGGCGTGATTGCGATATGCCGTCATCGGGGATCTGATCGGGCGAAATGCGTATTTCCGCCAAACTGGAGATGAGGCAGGGGCAATCCCTTGTCATGACGCCGCAGCTTCTGCAGGCGATCAAACTGCTGCAGTTATCCCATCTCGACCTTCAGGCCTTCGTCGATGCCGAGATCGAACGCAACCCGCTCCTTGAACGTGTCGATGCTGGTGATGATGCCAGACCCGATGTGGGCACCGAATCAGGCAATGACAGTTTCGGCGACGAAGCCGGTGCATATGATGCTGGTGATGCGGCCTTCGGCGAACCTTCGCAGCCCGACTGGCTTGGCGACGAACTGGCAACAGGCCGCCAGGGCCTCGAAGAGACGCTCGGCACGCGCCTTGACAATGTCTTCCAGGACGAGGCGCCAAGCGTGGCCCGCACCGAACAGACCAGCGAGGACATGCTGCCGATCATGGGTGGGGGGGCTGTCGGAAGCGGCGGGTCGGCAAGTTTCGATGATGACCTGCGTGGCCTGGAGCAGACCCTTGCGGCTGACCAGAGCCTGCACGAGTTCCTGAACGGCCAACTCGACATGGTCATCACCGATCCTGTCGAACGCCTGATCGGCCGGAACCTGATCGATGCCATCGACGATGCGGGCTATCTGGCAGAACCGCTTGCCGACATGGCGCTGCGTCTGGGGTTGTCGGAGGCAAGACTTGAGCAGATTCTGGCCGTGATCCAGACCTTCGAGCCCACCGGCGTCGGTGCCAGAGATATTGCCGAATGCCTGGCCATCCAGCTCAGGGACAAGAACCGCTTTGATCCGGCAATGGCGGCGCTGGTCGCCCATCTGCCCTTGCTTGCGAGGCGTGATCTGCCCACCTTGCGCAAGATCTGCGGCGTGGATGACGAGGATCTTGCCGAGATGATCGCCGAGATCAGGGAACTTGATCCAAAACCGGGCCGAGGCTTCGGAGCGAGCACATCCGAAACTGTGATCCCCGATGTCATCATCCGCGCAGCGCCTGACGGTTCCTGGCTGATCGACCTCAACAGCGATACCCTGCCACGGGTCCTGGTCAACCAGACCTACCATGCGCGTGTCAGCAAGGCTTTGCGCAACGACACCGACAAGGCCTTCATCGCCGATTGCCTCCAGACCGCCAACTGGCTGACCAGGAGCCTCGAACAACGCGCCCGCACCATCCTCAAGGTTGCCAGCGAGATCGTCCGACAGCAGGATGCCTTCTTTGCCTATGGTGTCGAGCACCTGCGGCCTCTCAACCTGAAAACCGTGGCCGATGCGATTGCGATGCACGAATCGACGGTGTCGCGTGTGACCTCCAACAAATACCTGATCAGCCCGCGCGGGCTGTTCGAGATGAAGTATTTTTTCACTGCCTCCATTGCCAGCACCGGCTATGGCGAGGCCCATTCCGCCGAGGCTGTCCGCTACCGCATCAAATCGATGATTGATGGCGAGGGCGGCAAGGATGTGCTGTCGGATGATGCCATCGTGGTGAAGTTGCGCGAGCAGGGCATCGATATTGCGCGCCGGACCGTGGCCAAGTACCGCGAAGCGCTGGGGATCGGCTCGTCCATGGAGCGCCGCCGCGACCGGCTTCAGGCTGCGGGCAAATCGCGCTGACAGGGTGCGATGTTCCATATTCCCTGCCTGTCGGTTGCGCCGGTTGCGCGCTGCTGCGGAATGCGTTGACAGCGCGAATCCAAAGGACCACGCTGCACATGTCGGGCGTACCGGTCAGGCCTAATCGTGTTGGGTTTCCGGTTTTTCCGGCAGTGCTGATGCCGAAGGCGAACAGGCTTTCACCGCAATCAGGCTCTGAACGAGTGCTGGAGCTTGCTGCGGAAAAGTGGATGCCGGTTTTTCGATGACAGCATGTTCTGGACGATGGTGATCGATCATCTGTCCGCCTTCGGATGACATATCTCCGGAAGCGAGGTGATCTCAGGAGGGACGAAGATGGGTTTGCGCGTTTCCGGCAAGAATCTCGATGTTGGTGAAGCCATCCGCACACAAGCAGAACTCAGGGTCGGATCAGCACTCGGCAAGTATTATGAGGGCAGCTACAACGGCCATGTGACATTGGCAAAGGACGGAACCGGCTTTCGCAGCGATGCCGTGCTGCATCTGTCATCTGGAATCACGCTTGAAGCGTCTGGCACGGCCCATGATGCCTATCAGAGCCTCGACCGTATGGTCGAGCGCATGGAAAAGCGTCTCAGGCGTTACAAGCGCCGCCTCAAGGATCATTCCGGAAACGCCCATGACCGGCGCGCACTCATGGAAATACCCTCATACGTCATCGAGGCTCCCGATGAAGACATCGAGGAAGACGCTGGTCCGCACCTGAATGGTGTTCATCCGGTCATCGTGGCTGAGACAACCCGTTCGCTGCATGATCTGAGCGTCGGCAATGCGGTCTCAGAACTGGACCTGACCGGCGCGCCTGTCCTGGTCTTCCGCAACGCTGGCAATGGCCGTGTCAACATTGTCTATCGCCGCCGCGACGGGAATATAGGGTGGATCGATCCGCCGACGGCCTTGTCATGAACGTCTGAATGGATTTAAGCACTGGCTGAGACTTGCCTGAGGCCGATATATGGTGTCGGCACACATCATGCATCGCACTGGACCACCATGATTCTCCACGATCTTCTCACGCCTGACGCTGTCATCGCCCCGCTTAAGGCCAACGGCAAGAAGCAGGCCTTGCAGGAAATCGCCCAGCGCGCCGCCCTGATCACGGGACTTGCCGAGCGTGACATTTTCGAGACGTTGCTGCAGCGCGAGCGTCTCGGCTCAACCGGCATCGGTGATGGCATCGCCATCCCGCATGGGCGGCCAGCTTCGCTCGACCGTCTGCGCGGCCTGTTTGTCCGCCTTGAAAAGCCGATCGATTTCGAGGCCCTTGATGGTCAGCCCGTCGACATCATGTTTGTTCTGCTGGCTCCTGAAGGGGCAGGCGCGGACCACCTCAAGGCGCTCGCCCGCGTCGCGCGTGTCCTGCGTGACCGCAGCACGCTTGAACGCGTGCGTCGTGCCCATGATGCCAGCGCGATCTATGCCATCCTGACCCAGAACGCGGCACAGGCGGCTTAAGCGGTTTCTACGGCCGGTGTCACTGTTCTGGGCGCTTGGAATGCCTCAACTGTCGAACTATGTGTGAGGTGCGGCGTGGCCGTTGCACGCGTGCCTGACTGCCTGGAGTTCTCCACATGCTGACCGCTGCCCCGACATTGTTTCCCCTCGGTGCTGACATCACACCGTATCGCAAGCTAGCCAGCCACGGCGTCAGCCTCGAAAAATGGGGCGGGACCGAGATCGTGAAGGTTGAACCCGAAGCGATCCGGATGCTAGCGGAGCAGGCCTTCATCGACATCAACCATCTGCTGCGCCCCGCACACCTGAAGCAGCTTGCCGCCATCCTGGACGATCCGGAAGCCACTTCGAACGACAAGTTCGTGGCCCATGACCTGCTCAAGAACGCCAACATCGCCGCAGGGGGCGTGCTGCCCATGTGCCAGGACACCGGCACGGCGATCATCATGGGCAAGAAGGGCCGCCGCGTCTGGACGGATGGCAG
>JANMHN010000212.1:0-16931 GCA_031375185.1 Allobosea sp.
GTGGTCGAGAACAAGCCCGGCGCAGGCGGCAACATCGGCACCGAGCAGGTGGCGCGCGGCGAGCAGGACGGCACGCAGCTGCTGATCGTCTCGGTTGGCATGGCCACCAACCAGTTTCTCTATCCGAAGCTGAACTATGACCCGCTGGTTGATTTCAAGCCGGTGAGCCTGCTGGCGCTGGTGCCGAACCTTCTGGTTGTCGGCAACCATGTGCAGGCGTCGAGCGTGCCTGAACTGATCGCCTTCGCCAAGGCCAATCCCGGCAAGCTCACCTTCGGCTCGTCAGGCGTCGGCACATCGGTTCACCTGTCGGGCGAACTGTTCAAGAAGCTGACGGGCGTTGACATGGTCCACCTGCCGTATCGCGGCACAGCGCAGGCCACGCAGGATCTGATCGGCGGGCGCATCGACCTGATCTTCGACAACATCACCCAGGCCGTGAGCCACGTGCGGGGCGGTTCGATCAAGGCACTTGGCATCACGACGGCGAAGCGCTCGCCCTCCGCACCCGAATTCGCGCCGGTGGCGGACACCGTGCCGGGTTTTGACGTGTCGTCCTGGTTCGCGATCTTCGCGCCCAAGGGTACACCGGACGATGTCGTGGCAAAGATCAACGCCGACACCGTGCGGATCATGGCCGATGCTCAGGTCAAGGAGCGCATGGTGACCCTCGGCGCCGAGATCGTGGCCTCGAGCCCGGCCCAGCTTGGCAGCTTCCTGAAGTCCGAAATGGACAAGTGGGGCAAGCTGATCACGGAAGCGGGCATCAAGGCCGGTTGAACGCGAGATCAGAAGACTGTCGCAATCAGTGCGCCCGTGTTCAGTGCGCTCTCGCGATGCAGAAATCGACCGTGGCGTGCATCGCCGTTTTCATGTCGCTGTCCGGAAACAGCGCCAGCGCGTCATGCGCCATCGCACCATAGTGGCGGGCGCGCTCGATCGTGTCATCAAGCGCGCGGTGCTTTTTCATGATCGCGATGGCCTTTTCCAGATCGCCGTCACGCACATCGCCTTCGGCCAGCGTGCGCTGCCAGAAGGCGCGCTCCTGAACGGTGCCGCGCCGGAATGAGAGCACGACCGGCAAGGTGATCTTGCCCTCGCGGAAATCGTCGCCGACATTCTTGCCGAGCTTGGCGGCCACGCCGCCATAATCCAGCGCATCGTCGACAAGTTGGAACGCAATGCCAAGGTTGAGCCCGAAGCCCCGGCAGGCTGCATGCTCCGCCTTGGGCCGGTCGGCGATCACCGGGCCGACTTCGCAGGCGGCGGCAAACAGCTCAGCCGTCTTGCCCCTGATCACCGCCAGATATTCGTCCTCGGTCGTTTCGGTGTTCTTGGCGGCGGCAAGCTGCATCACCTCGCCTTCGGCAATCACGGCGGCAGCGGTCGAGAGGATGTCGAGCGCCCTGAGCGAGCCGACTTCGACCATCATCCGGAAAGCCTGGCCAAGCAGGAAATCCCCGACCAGCACGCTGGCCTCGTTGCCCCAGAGCATGCGGGCCGCAGCCTTGCCGCGCCGCATGTCGCTTTCGTCCACCACGTCGTCATGCAGCAAGGTCGCGGTGTGCATGAACTCGACGGATGCCGCGAGCTTCACATGGCCTTCGCCCTGGTAGTTGCACAGGTTGGCGGTCGCCAGTGTGAGCATCGGCCTCAGCCGTTTGCCACCCGACGAGATCAGGTGGTTCGCCACTTCGGGAATCATCGTGACCGATGAACCGGTGCGTGACAGGATCATCGCGTTGACACGGTCCATGTCCGTCTTCGTCAGGGCGACAAGCCCGGCGATCCCGTCGCGGGTGGCGTCCTTGTCTTCGAAAGGCAATACAAGTCCCAAAACCGGCTCCTTGGCCGTCTTGGCATCTGTCATGATGCCTTCGGCCGCTGTCGTGAGGTGAATGCGTCAGCATCACCTTGCATTGACTGCGTCCATGCGACAATTGGCAGTCGGCTGCAAGATGCAACACGACTGTGGGTGGCACCGAACAAGTCTGTTGCGTCAAAGGGCCGCCTTCAGATCAGGCGGTTTGCACATCGAATGGACGCGGAAGGTTGAACGAATGGTCGAAATCCTGCGCACCAACAATCTGGTCACGATCACCGCGATCGAAGCGCTACTGAGGTCCGCCGACATCCACGTGATGGTGGCAGACGGCTACATCAGCGCGCTGGAAGGCTCGATCGGTGCCTTCCAACGCCGCATGCTGGTGCTTGACGATGACGAACAGGCCGCCCGCGCCCTGATCATCGAGGCCGGCATGGGAGACGAGTTGCGCGATGCCTGATGCAGGCGAGACACAGGGCTCGTGTCATCCGGGTGCAGACGGTGACATCACGGAAGATCTCCTGCTAGCAGGGCGGTTGCGGTTGGGCCAGCCTCGACGGGGCCACCGTGCAGGCACGGACGCAATGCTGCTCATCGCGGCGGCGGGCGAGGCTGATCATGTGGTCGATCTGGGCAGCGGGGTCGGCACAGTCGGGCTCGGCCTTCTCGCGCTTCATCGTGTCCGCCGGGCCGACCTTGTCGAATGTGACGCTGTCTTTGCAGACCTTGCGCGCCGCAACATGGCGCTGAACGACATGGGATCGGCGGCAAGGGTGATCGAAGCAGACATCGCGGCCCCCGCCCGCGTCCTGGCGCAGGCGGGCCTTCAGCCTGGACAGGCCGACCTTGTTCTGGCCAATCCGCCTTTCAACGAGCCGGGCCACCACCGCGCTTCGCCCGATGCGCGCCGCCTCAAGGCGCATGCGATGGATCCTGCGGCTTTCGAGGCCTGGTCCAAGGCTGCCGCCCGTGCTCTGAAGCCGCAAGGGCGCTTCGTCCTGATCCACCGGCCTGAAGCGCTGGTCTGGCTCCTGCCCATGCTGGCCAGGCGCTTTCGTGATCTGGCAATCAGGCCGGTTCATCCGGTGCATGACGAACCGGCCAAACGTGTCCTGATCGCGGGGAGGCTGGGCAGCAGGGCGCCGGCAAGACTGCTGCCGGCGCTTGTTCTCCATCAGCCGGGCGGCGCACATACCGCCGAGGCCCTGGCGATCTATGCCGGAGCCAGCACGATCAGCTTGTAGGCTCTCTCAGTTGCAGACCTGCTCAGTTGGAGACCTGCTCAGTTGCAAACCTGGCGACGATCGATCACCCAGCTCCAGCCATCCCAGTAACGCACCTTGCGGATCACGCAACGTGGTCCGCCATGGAAGCCATAGCCCGGATGGTAGGCGCGTCGCTGATGCCAGTCGCCGCGCCGCTCGCCCCAGTTGCCCCCGCCCCAATTGCCACCGCCCCAGTTGCCACCACCGCCAAAACGCTCGCCACCATGGCGTTCGCCACGATTGGGCCCACCCCAGTTGTGTTCGCTTCCGTCACGGTGAATGCCCTGACGCCCGCCCGGCCATTGCACTGACATCATGAACTGGTTGTCCTGATGCTCAGAGCCGACGCCCCACGATTGGGCGCTGGCGCCTGTCGATGCTGCAAGGGTGGCGGCTCCGAGGGCGGCCGCAGCTGCAATCCCGAAGAAAAGCTGACGCGACATGGTGTGATCCTGACCGGTTCACGGTGGCTGACCGGACCCGTTGTCCTGTCTCTGCGCCACCATGGGAAAGAAGATGCAACACGGCGGCTGAACAAGGCCCGATGAGGTTGTTCAGCCGCCGTTTAGGTTATGGTCACGGCGAGGCCGAAAGATGATGGATCAATAGTTGCAGATGCGCACCGGCTTCCTGACAAGGCCATACAATGTGTAGACCTTGCGCACCTTGATGTAGCAATTCTGCCCATAATAGGCTGGATATCGATAGCCGTAGCCATAGACAGGCGCTGCATAGACTGGTCGGTAACGCACCGGCCTGTTGTAGTAGATCGGGCGCCCATAATGACCGCGCCCATAATGACCGCGCCCGTAATGACCACGCCCGTGATGACGCCGACCGTATCCGACATCCGTGACAAGTGCCCGGCTGTTGTCAAACGCAACATCCGCGGTGCGGGCCAGACCAGCCGACACAGGCGCGGCCTGCGACATGGTCGCTGCGCCTGTTGCCAGGCCGACGCCAAGCCCCAATCCAAGGAACAAACCCATCATGCGCTTCATCAAGAAGCCTCCTCATGAAAAACCGGCAGAGATTGTCTGCCCGATCAAGTCACCCCCTGATCATGTTAGTTTGCGCCAGATGAACACAGGCTGCATGGATATGATGCGTCACCCGCCAGGCGCGGGATACCTGCCAATGGGCTGCCCTTCATCACAAAACCGGTTGAGGTGCTTGCGGGTTGTGCCATAAGCGGCAATGCTCGGCGCTGCGTTCAGACAAGATCACAAGCCAGAATCACAGGTAATGCACCATGAAATGGGATGACTATCGCCAGTCTGACAATCTTGAGGATCGGCGCACCGGTGGCGGGCGCATGGCCGGCGTGCCGGGCGGGCGCGGCGGGCTTGGTCTTGGCACCATGGTCGTGCTCGGGCTTCTCGGTTATGCGCTCGGCATCGATCCGCGCATCCTGATCGGCGGGGCGGAGATGCTGCAGGGTGCCCGTGCGCCCACAGAGCAAGTCCAGAGCGCTCCCGGCGGGCGGCCAAGTGACGACATGGGCCGTTTCATTTCCGTGGTGCTGGCGCAGAACGAGGATGTCTGGGCCAAAGTCCTGCCGCGCGACACGGGCAAGGCCTATGAGCCGCCGCGTCTCGTGCTCTTCCGGGGGGTGGACAGGTCAGGCTGCGGGACCGCGCAGGCCGCCATGGGCCCGTTCTATTGTCCGGCTGACCAGCGTGTCTATCTCGACACGTCGTTCTTCGAAGAAATGAAGCGCAAGCTCGGCGGTGGCGGTGATTTCGCCTATGCCTATGTGATCGGCCATGAGGTCGGGCACCACATCCAGAACATCATGGGCATCCTGCCGCGCGTGAACCAGATGCGCGAACGCGCCTCCGAGCGTGATGCCAATGCACTGTCGGTGCGGGTCGAACTGCAGGCGGACTGTTTTGCCGGCGTCTGGGCTTATCATGTCCAGCAGATGGGCCGGCTGGAACAGGGCGACATCGAGGAGGCCATGAGCACCGCGACCGCGATCGGCGATGACAAGCTGCAGAAGGCCGGGCAGGGCTACGCCGTGCCGGACAGTTTCACCCATGGTTCGGCCGAGCAGCGCACCCGCTGGTTCATGACAGGGTTCAGGAGCGGAAGCCTCAAATCCTGCGACACGTTCTCGGCGCGCACCTTGTAGGGGCAGCAGGGGAGCTGGTCATGTCGCGGATCGACGAAACACGGCCCTTCATCCCGGTGGGCATCGCAGTGCTCACGGTCTCGGACACGCGCACGGCTGCCGATGACCGATCCGGCGACACGCTGGCCGAGCGTGTGTCCGGCAGCGGCCACAGGCTCGCGCATCGCACCATCGTGCCGGATGACGTGGCTGCGATCCAGGCGCAGGTCCGGGCCTGGGTCACTGACAGCACCGTCGATGTCGTGATCACCACGGGCGGCACGGGCTTCACGGGGCGCGATGTCACGCCCGAAGCGCTTGAGCCGCTGTTCGACAAGCGCATGGACGGTTTCTCGTGGATGTTCCACCAGATTTCAGCCGCCAAGATCGGCACATCGACCATCCAGTCGCGTGCCACGGCCGGGTTGGTGGGCACGACCTATGTGTTCTGCGTGCCCGGCTCGCCCGGTGCCTGCAAGGATGCGTGGGACGGTATCCTGGCGCTCCAGCTCGATTTCAGGCACAGGCCCTGCAACTTCGTCGAGATCATGCCGCGCCTTGACGAGCACCTGAGGCGCGGATCGGCCAAGGCCTGACGAATGTTCCGAGTCGGGCTTTGCGCAGGACTCAGGGCTGCATGCGGTGGCGCGAAACCGCGAGCCGCGCCAGCTTGCCTGCCGGCAGGCCTGCAAGGATCTGGCTGCGCAACGCCACCATGCCGCTCGAGGCGCGGCGGGTGCCGAACATCAGCCGGATGCGCTCGATGATGCCGTCCGTTCCCCCTGCGAGGGGCAAAATGGCGGCGCGGCTGCTGGCAGATGTCTGCCTCATCAGATGCTGCTCGATGCAGCCGATCCAGCCATGGCCCGGTGTTTCGCCTGCCTCCAGCAGCAAGACCCAGTCGCCGCGTGCCATCTGTGCCGCATCGCGCCAGTGCTGGTCCCGCGTGCCGTCATCCTTTGTGCGGATGATGGTTGCCCCCATGGCGTCTGCAATCCGCTCGCTGTCGGGGCCAGTGCCGGGCAGCATGACGACGGCGTGGCTGATCAGCCCCTCGGCGACGGCTGGAACCAGTGCAGACAAGGTGGCCGCAAGCGCCCCCGGCGTTGAATGTGAGTGGACCAGTGCCGTCAACATCCGCTGCTTTTAGCTGGCCTGCAAGCCTGTGCAAGACCCGATGGATGACATATCGATGCGCAGGGATGAATGTGGTGCAGGTTGACAATGTTCATGATTTGTTTATGGATCAAAACAGGAACAAATCAAGGATTTGGCCATGATCAAGGCTTCTCGCCCCCTGCAGCGGCGTCATGATGATGCTGCCGTCAAGGTCTCTCCGCGCCTGATGGCGCGTGATCCGCTGGCTAGCGCCGGCCACAGGCTTGACCCTGACCGTTTGCGCGGGCGCGGTGCCACCATCAATCCCGATGCCCGTTTTGAAGCTGTCTCCCGCGTCGAGGAAGACGATGGCTGGGGCTCGCTTGGTGACTTGCCGGCTTTCCGCACCGAGATTGCCGTCGAGAAGCCGCGCACCATCATCACGCGCAATGATTCTCCGGACATTTCCTTTGACCGGTCGATCAACCCGTATCGCGGCTGCGAGCATGGTTGCGTCTACTGTTTCGCGCGCCCGAGCCACGCCTATCTCGGATTGTCGCCCGGCGTCGATTTCGAGAGCAAGCTGACGGCCAAGCCCGATGCGCCTGCCTTGCTGGTGCGTGAATTGTCGGCGCAAGGCTACACGCCCCGCACGATGGCGATAGGCACCAACACGGATGCCTATCAGCCCATCGAGAAGAAGCTCAGGATCATGCGGGGCATCCTCGAGGTGCTGGCCCGCTTCGACCATCCGGTCGGCATCGTGACGAAGTCGGCGCTGGTCCAGCGCGATATCGACATTCTCGCGCCAATGGCGAGCAAGGGTCTCGCCAAGGTCGCTATCTCGGTCACGACGCTTGATCCCAAGCTGGCACGCACCATGGAGCCGAGGGCCGCGAGCCCGGCGAAAAGGCTGGAAACCATCCGCCGGCTGACCGATGCGGGCATTCCGGTGACGGTCCTGGTCGCGCCCATCATCCCGGCTGTCAACGATGCCGAGATCGAGCGCATCCTCGATGCAGCCCATGCCAATGGCGCGCGTGAGGCAGGCTATGTGCTGCTGCGGCTGCCGCTGGAGGTCAAGGATCTGGTCAGGGACTGGCTCATGACCCACTATCCCGACAAGCTCAGGCACGTCATGTCGCTGGTCCAGTCCACGCGCGGCGGCAAGGATTATGACTCCGCCTGGGGCCAGCGTCAGGTCGGCTCCGGCCCCTATGCCTGGATGATCGGACGCCGCTTCGAACTTGCGGCAGAACGTACCGGCTTCAACCGCACGCGGCAAAAGCTGCGCACCGATCTGTTTCACCGCCCGAATGGTAGCCCCGAGCAGTTGTCATTGCTGTGAGGCGCTGTGTTCTGCAACCTGGGAGCCGTTTTCGATTGACTGTTCATGGCGGCTCTGTCCGATCATCAATCCATGTCGTCACGCACTCCTGCACAGAAAATGATCCAGCCCGCACATCTGGTGGCCGGGGTTGACGAGGTCGGGCGGGGGCCGCTGGCCGGTCCTGTCGTCACGGCTGCCGTGGTTCTCGATCCGTCCGATCTGCCCTCCGGTCTTGCCGATTCCAAGACCCTCAACGCTGCCGAGCGCGAACGGATTGCGGCTGACATTTTCCGGCGTGCCATCAGCGTCAGCCTGGCATCGGCAGGTGCCGCCGCCATCGACATCATGAACATCCGCGCCGCCACGCTGTCCGCCATGGCCCGTGCCGTGGCGGGGTTGAGCCATGAGCCGTCGCTGGTGCTGGTGGATGGGCGCGACACGATCCGGGTGTCGATGCCCTGCCGAGCCATCATCCGCGGGGATGCGAGCGAGCCAGCCATCGCTGCCGCCTCGATCATTGCCAAGGTGATGCGCGACCGGCTGATGGCGCGCCTGCACGCCGCGTTTCCGCTCTACGGCTTCGCGCAGCATGTCGGCTACGGCACGCAGACCCATCGCGACGCCATCGCCGAACACGGCCCTTGCGACCATCACCGTTTCAGCTTTGCGCCCATCAAGGGTCGCTGGATGCGCAGATCGACCTGATCTGACAAGCTGTTGAAACGTTTTCCCGCGTGTTTCCGGGGCCGAGTACCCTCGGGCTTGTCTCGTTGGGATGCGTTAGATTGTCTTCGCCGGAGGGATGTTAGCGCACCCCACCGGCGTGGGCATGAGACCGACCCTTCGGGCTGGCGTTAAGGCCGTGGTCAAGCGCGGTCCATGGCTCCGGAAATGCGCGAAGCCGTTCTGGCAGCTGCGAAGTCCAGGCCACCCCCACCCGGCAAAATCTGCAGCCCCAAAACGACACGCAACATTCTTAGGCACCTGCACGGGGCTTTTACCCTGTTGGGCCATCTTGCACCTCGTTGAGTTGCGTAACCGGTGCAGCACCATGGGTACTTCGCGTACCGGGGCGGCCGACGCTTCTGTCCGGATTGGTGTATTGCGTACCGGACCGATAGCGTCGGCGTCTCGGATCGGACGATTGAGTCCGCCGATCGATCAGATTCTGGCCGGCGATTGCATCGCCGAGCTTAACAAACTGCCGCCTGCGTCGGTTGACCTGGTGTTTGCAGATCCTCCCTACAACCTTCAGTTGGGGGGAGACCTGCGTCGTCCCGATGACAGCCTCGTCGATGCAGTCGATGACGACTGGGACAAGTTCGCCTCGTTCGCAGATTATGACGCCTTCACACGGGCCTGGCTCCTGGCATGCCGACGGGTGCTGAAGCCCGATGGCGCGCTTTGGGTGATTGGCTCGTATCACAACATTTTCCGTGTCGGAACGATCCTGCAGGACACCGGCTTCTGGATGCTGAACGACATCGTCTGGCGCAAAGCCAACCCGATGCCGAACTTCAGGGGTCGCCGTTTCACCAACGCGCACGAGACGCTGCTCTGGGCAGCCCGCGAGCAGAAATCGAAGTACACCTTCCATTATGAGGCGTTGAAAGGCGGCAACGAGGACACGCAGGTCCGCTCGGACTGGCATTTCCCGCTCTGCACCGGCGATGAGCGGCTGAAGGATGCAAACGGTGTCAAATTGCACCCGACGCAGAAGCCCGAGGCCTTGCTGGCGCGCATCCTGCTGTCATCGACCAATCCGGGCGACATCGTGCTTGATCCGTTTTTCGGCACAGGCACCACTGGCGCCGTTGCAAAGGCGCTGGGCCGCCATTTCATCGGCATCGAACGCGATGCAGGCTATATTGCAGGTGCAAGCGCTCGCATCGCGGCGGTGACACCGTTGCCCCCCGAAGCCTTTGCCACCGCGCCGTCAAAGCGCACCGACGTGCGCGTGCCATTCCTGACGCTGATCGAAGCAGGCCTGGTCAAGGCTGGAGAAACCATCAGCGATGAGCGCAAACGCTTCACGGCTGTGGTGCGGGCCGATGGCACCCTGGCGCTCGGTCCCGCCGTCGGCTCGATCCACAAGATCGGCGCGCTGGCGCAAGGGCTTCCTGCCTGCAATGGCTGGAGCTTCTGGTATGTCCAGCGTGATGGAAAGCCGCTGTTGATCGATGATCTGCGTGGCAAAATCAGGGCGCAGATGGCGGCCTGATCACGGTCGATCCACCTCATGAACCTGCCTTGATCAGATCAGCGATGCGTTCGGCTGTCATCAGCACCGGAATGTTCAGGTTTGCGCAGGGAATCGTCGGAAACAGCGAGGCGTCGCAGATGCGCAAGCCCGACATTCCGTGCGCCCTGCCCGCATGATCGGTCACGGCGAGCGGATCGTAGCCGCGGCCCATCCTGCAAGTGCCCGAGGCATGCCAGACGCCAGTGACCGACTGGTCGAGATGGTCATCCAGCGTGCGTTCGTCATGGACGAGATCGGCCAGACCCGGCCCCTGCTGCGTCAGCATCCGCATGGTGCGGGCGGCAAAGGGTCCGCTCGCGTCGACCATGATCCCGGCAAGGCCCGTTGCCAGGCGATTGTAGCCGGTCACGGGACCATATTTGCGCGCACGATCCGAAAGCCGAGCCGGCTCGGGCGGCCCGCAGGCTCCGGTTCTGGCAACGTCGGTGGCCATGCCTGCGATCAGCAGGAAGGCTTGCCTGAGCCGGACCCGGTCGCGCTCGTCAGACAGCAGCCGCATGTCGATCTCGGGTGGACCATCCGCGTTCGCTGCCAGCATGACATGGCCCCGGCTGAAACTCTTGTTGACCCAGAAGGCCAGCGCTCCCATGCGCCGCCCGATGCCGTGCCAGGCTGCGCGGCCCATCAGGCCAAGATGCATGTCGCCTTGCGGGCAGCCCTCAAGCCCCGACGAAAAGCGCCAGAGCGCCGGAATGTGGTGATGCCGGTCGTCGGCCATCCGGCTGGCACGCGGCAGGTACATCGAGATGCCCGCGTAGGGATGCTCCATCAGGTTCAAGCCCACCCCGCCAAGATGATGCTGCACGGTGATGCCGCGATCCTGAAGATGCGTCGCCGGGCCGATGCCGCTGCGCATCAGCAGCGCTGGCGTTTGCAAGGCGCCTGCCGACACGATGACCTCGCGACCACCGAGCCTGACCTCGCGACCATCAGTCTCGACCACGACACCGCCCACGTGCCGGCCCTCGCAGATCAGCCGGCTCACGCTCACGCCGGTCATGATGGTGAGGTTGGGCCGGGCGCGGACGTGAGGCGTGAGCCAGGCGATGGAGGCAGGGATGCGCTGGAACCTCTCGTCGAGATTGACCGCCTGGGCAAACACGCCGTCCTGCCACGCCCCGTTCTGGTCGGGCTTTTCCAGATGGCCTCGCGCGGCCAGAACGCTGATCGCCGCATTGACAAAACCCGATCGCCACGCTGTCGGCACCGCCCTGATGGGCAGCGGACCATCATGGCCATGCAATCCTTCAGGATCATCATCGGCGGACACATCCAGATGCCGTTCGAGCTTGCGGAAATAGGGCAGGACGGCGGACCAGTTCCAGCCTTCCGCGCCCATGTCCTCCCACTCGTCATAATCGGATGGCGCACCCCGGTTGGCACCGATGCCGTTGACAACGGATCCGCCGCCAAGTGCGCGGCCTTGCGCATAGGGTACGGCAGCGCGTTGGTCGGGCGCGTTTGACCTTGTGCCGCCCATGCGGACGTCCAAGTTTGTGTAGGTCAGCGAAGGGTCAAAATAGGCCAGCCCGGCATAGGCCGAAGAGACCTGTGGCGGCACCGCGCCCTCGGTCATGTCGCGGCCCGCCTCGATCAGAAGGACATGCCGCGTCCCATCCTCCGACAATCTCGATGCCAGAACGGAGCCGGCCGAACCGCCGCCCACGATGATCACGTCAAATCGCATGGGCGTGTCATCGTGCGCGGATATCTGCATGGCCTGACTATCAGCGTGACCGCGCCGGAAGGGAAGCTGCAAAAACGAATGACGGCAACATGACAGGCTGACGTTGACAGCATGGACTTGCTGACGTTTGCTGTGGGTTCTCGCGACAAGGCGGCGGGCTGTATCATTCAGGGGATTTTCATGCGCTTTACATCCACATGCCTGGCACTTGCCGCCGCATTGACGGCAGCCGTGGCCTTCTCGCCTTTTGCGCTGGCCCAGACACCCAAGAAGGGTGGCACCGTTCATGCCGTCCTGCAGCCTGAGCCGCCGATGCTGATGCAGGGACTCAACCAGAACGGGCCGACCAACATGGTCGCCGGAAATATCTATGAATCGCTCCTGCGCCTTGACGAAAAGCTCAACCCCCAGCCCTCCCTTGCCAAAAGCTGGGAGATTTCGGCTGATGCGAAGACCTACACGTTCCGCCTGCAGGAGAACGTGAAATGGCATGACGGAAAGGCGTTCAGCGCCGATGACGTGGTCTTCACGCTCGACAAGTTCCTGCGCGAGGTGCATCCGCGCTGGCGGCCCATCGTCAATGCGCATGTCGAGAAGATCGAGAAGGTCGATGACCTGACCGTCCGCATCACGCTGAAACAGCCTTTCGGCCCGATGCTGCTGGCGATGGAGGTGGCGTCCGCGCCGATGATCCCGCGCCACCTCTATGAAGGCACGGATTACCGGGCCAACCCGGCCAACAACACACCCATCGGCACAGGGCCCTTCAAGCTCAAGGAGTGGCGCAAGGGTGCGTTCATCCACCTCGTCCGCAACGAGGATTACTGGCTGAAGGGCAAGCCCAATCTCGACGAGATCTACTGGCAGATCATCCCGGACGCTGCCGCACGCGCCGTCGCCTACGAGACAGGCAAGGTCGATGTGCTGACCGGCGGCTCGGTCGATGTCTATGACGTGGCGCGCCTTTCGAAGCTGCCCAACACCTGTGTCACCACCAAGGGCTGGGAAATGTTCGCCCCCCATGCGTGGATATCGGTCAACCACCGCAATCCCATCCTGGCGAACAAGTCATTCAGGCAAGGATTGATGCACGCCATCGACCGCGAGACGCTGAAGGACGTCGTCTTTGGCGGACTGGGCAAGATCCCGACGGGGCCGATCTCGTCGAAGACCCGTTTTCACGATCCGAATGTGACCACCTTCGCATTCAACCTCAACAAGGCGAAAGAACTGATCCGCGCCTCAGGCTACAAGGGCGAGCCGGTCAAGCTCCTTGGCCTGCCCTATGGCGAGATGTGGACGCGTCTGGGTGAGGCCGTGAAGCAGGGCCTTGCCGATGCAGGTGTCAATGTCGTGATCGAGACCACCGACGTGGCGGGCTGGACAGCGCGCACCGGCAATTTCGAGTTCGATCTGACCTTCAACTTCCTCTACCAGTTCGGTGATCCGGCCACGGGCGTCGCGCGTTCCTATGTTTCCACCAACATCGTCAAGGGCAACCCCTTCGGCAATGTCGGCGGCTATTCGAACCCGGAGGTTGACCGTCTCTTCGCACAGGCGGCGATTGCGCCCTCCGACCAGGCGCGTCAGACCCTCTACACCGATGTGCAAAAGCTCCTGGCAGAGGAACTGCCGGTCCTGTGGCTGCTGGAAATGGATTTCCCGACGATCCACCGCTGCAGCGTCAAGAACCTCGTCAATACCGCCATCGGCGTCAATGACGGCTTCCGCGATGCCTGGAAGGATTGAGGGACGACAGGGTACTTTTGATGCCAACATCGTCATTGCGAGCGCAGCGAAGCAATCCAGCCTTTGCGCTCTCCGCTGCTGGATTGCGTCGGCCCTGCCTTGCGATGATGGATCGCGCATCGTGCATCGATGATAGCGAACCCGCATGCCTTTCCTGACGTTCCTTACCGGCCGCATTGCCAAGGGGTTTCTTGTCCTCCTGGCGATTGCCGTCCTGAACTTCCTGCTGATCCGTGCCGCCCCCGGTGATCCCGCCATGGTCATGGCGGGGGAGGCGGGTGCGGCTGACGCCGTATTCCTCGAACAGTTGCGCCAGCGTTTTGGCCTCGACAAGCCCTTCATCGAACAGCTCTGGCTCTACCTGAAGGGTTACCTGGTGCTCGATCTGGGCTTCAGCTACCGGCAGCAGCAGCCGGTTCTGGGGCTGATCATGACGCGGTTGCCCGCCACCTTGCTGCTCACGGGCACCGCCTTCGTCTTCTCGCTCGCGATGGGCATGGTGCTTGGCATCCTGGCGGCGCGCCGGGTCGGCAAGCTCTCCGACAGCGCCATCACCCTCAGTGCGCTGGTCTTCTATGCCACGCCGCTGTTCTGGGTGGCCCTTCTGGCCCAGATCGTGTTCGCGCTCAAGCTCGGCTGGGTGCCGAACATCGGCTACGAGACAATCGGCGCGGGCTACACCGGGATTCGCCGGGCCCTCGACATCGGCCATCACCTGATCCTGCCCGCGCTGACGCTCGGGCTGTTCTTCATGGCGCTGTATGCCCGCATGATGCGGGCCTCGATGCTGGAGGTGGCGGGTGCCGATTTCGTCAAGACCGCGCGCGCCAAGGGCCTTTCCGAAGGCGTGATAACGCGCCGCCATGTCGCGCGCAACGCCTTGCTGCCGGTGGTGACGCTGGCCGGCTTGCAGGCCGGGCAGCTCGTCGGCGGGGCCGTGCTCACCGAGACCGTCTTCGCCTGGCCCGGCATCGGTCGGCTGATGTTCGAGGCGCTGGCGCAGCGTGACTACGCGCTCCTGCTCGGCGTGTTCTTTGTCTCGTCCGCCATGGTGGTTGCGCTCAACCTTCTGACCGACATCATCTACCGCGCCGTCGATCCACGCATCGAGGCGGCATCATGAGCGGCGCAAGCAAGAACGGGGGCAGAAAAAACGCCTTCCAGCGCTTTGCCGCCAACAAGGGCGCGCTTGTCGGGCTGGTAGTGCTGCTGGTGATCCTTGTCGTCGCGGTGGCCGGGCCGTGGTGGTATCCGACATCGCCATGGCGCATGGTGGGCAGGCCCTTCCTCGCGCCGTTCGTGATGGACCGTTTCCCGCTCGGCACCGACACGCTGGGGCGCGATATCGCCGCTGGCCTGGCGCACGGGGCGCGGGTGTCCCTGCTGATCGGCCTCGTCTCGACCAGCGTCGCCCTGCTGATCGGGGTGCCGCTCGGCGCGCTGGCAGGCTATTTCGGCGGCTGGATCGATGATGCAGCCATGCGCTTCACCGAGTTTTTCCAGACCATTCCGAGTTTCGCACTGGCCATCGTCATCGTGGCGATCCTGCAGCCGTCGCTGGCCTCCATCGTGCTGGCCATAGGTGTCGTCTCCTGGCCGCCGGTGGCCCGGCTGGTGCGCGGAGAGGTCATGTCCTTGCGAACGCGCGAATATGTGCAGGCAGCGGTGACGCTTGGCCAGTCGACGCCGCGCATCATCTTTTCCCAGGTGCTGCCCAATGCGGTCGCGCCCATCATTGTCATGGGCTCGCTCATGGTGGCGAGCGCGATCCTGCTGGAATCCGCGCTCTCCTTCCTGGGTTTGGGAGATCCCAACATGATGACATGGGGCTACATGGTGGGCGCGGGCCGCACCCGGCTGATTGACGCCTGGTGGGTCAGCTTCTTCCCCGGTTTCGCGATCTTCCTCACGGTCCTCGCGCTCAATCTCGTGGGCGAAGGGCTGAACGATGCGCTCAATCCGCGCCTGTCGGGCGGGCGCAACTGATGCAGGACACACCTCTCACATCCGATCCCGTTCTGGCCATCGACAACCTGACATTGTCCCTGCCGCCAGGTGCCGACCGCGCTCATGCCGTCGAGGGCTTGAGCCTCGCCATCAGGGCAGGCGAGACCTTGTGCATCGTGGGCGAGTCCGGTTCCGGAAAATCGATGTGCGCGCATGCGGTGATGGGGCTGCTGCCCGGTGCCGTGCGCCCGGCGGGCGGAAGCATCAGGCTCAAGGGGCGCGATCTTGTCAATCTGTCGCCTGACGCCATGATGTCGGTGCGCGGGCGCGAGATCGGCATGATCTTCCAGGAGCCGATGACCTCGCTCAACCCGGTGATGCGCATCGGTGCGCAGATCGCGGAAACGTTCGAGGCGCATGGTGTGCTGAGCGCACCGGAGCGCGAGGTGCGCGTCTTCGCCCTGCTGGATGAGGTTGGTCTTCCGGACCCTTCTCAGATCGCGCGCGCCTACCCGCATGAACTGTCCGGCGGGCAGCGCCAGCGCGTGATGATCGCCATCGCACTGGCGCTGGAGCCGAAGCTCCTGATCGCCGACGAGCCGACGACGGCGCTCGATGTCACCACGCAGGCGCAAATCCTGTCGCTGATCGACCGGCTGCGCAAGAAGCACGGCACAGCCGTGATGTTCATCACCCATGATTTCGGCGTGGTGGCGGATATCGCTGACCGTATCGTGGTGATGCAGGACGGCATCTGTGTCGAACAGGGCCTTGCAACGGAGGTGCTTGGACATCCGCAGCACCCCTACACGCAGCGGCTGCTGGCCGCAGTGCCATCCCTCACGCCCCCTGCTCATGTGCAGATGGCGCAGGCACCCCCCGCGCTGACTGTCAGCGGGCTCGACAAGGTCTACAGGAAGCGTTCCGGCTGGTTCGGCGCGGTGCGGGAAGTGGCCGCCGCCCGGCAGGTCGGGTTTGCGATCCGTCCCGGCGAGACGCTGGGGCTTGTGGGCGAGTCAGGCTCAGGCAAATCGACGGTGGCGCGGTGCTGCCTTCGGCTGATCGAGCCGGATGCGGGCACGATCCAGATCGGCGATCTCACGATCAGCGGGCTCGACGCACGCGCCCTGCGCCAGCACCGCAAGCGCATCCAGATGGTGTTCCAGGATCCGTTCGCCTCGCTCAACCCGCGTCATACGGTGGGGCGCATCATTGCGCAGGGGCCGATGGCACATGGCGAGGGACAGGCGCAGGCGCTGGACCGGGCGCGTGTCCTGCTCGACCGGGTCGGCCTGCCGCCCCAGGCGCTTCACCGCTATCCGCATGAGTTTTCCGGCGGCCAACGCCAGCGCATCGGCATCGCCCGTGCGCTCGCGCTCGAACCGGACGTGCTGATCGCCGACGAGCCGGTGTCCGCGCTGGACGTGTCGGTACAGGCGCAGATCCTCGACCTGATCCGCGAATTGCAGGGCAGGCTCGGCCTCGCCATCCTGTTCGTCACCCATGACCTGCGCGTCGCGGCGCAGCTCTGCCACCGCGTTGCCGTGATGCAGAAAGGCCAGATCGTCGAGATCGGCGAAACCAGGGCCTTGTTCGCCAATCCGCAGCATGCCTACACCCGCCAGCTCTTCGCTGCCGTTCCTGGCCGCCGCTT
>JANMHN010000240.1:0-2875 GCA_031375185.1 Allobosea sp.
GATGGCGGTGTTGCCGTTCGCAAGCCTGTCGCCCGGCTTCATCACCGCAATGTCCTCAGTGGCCCACGCCGTAGCCGCGATGCCGATGACCATGACGCCGACCCCGGCATGGGCGATGGCCGAGCCATAAGCCGAACGCGGGAGGCCAACGGCACGCGACCAGATGGCCCTGGCCCCCGAAGCCCTCACGATGATGCGCTCGCCCAGATCCCAGATGGCGCTGGCGATGAGATAGACGCCCAGCCCGATGCCAAGCGGGGCCGCGACTGGCCCGCCATAGGTGAAGCCATAGATCATGACGGTGGCGACAAGGCCGATGGCGATGGCGGCGGCCAGGCGCTGCGCCGTGCCGAGCAGATCACCGCGCTTCCACGCCATTGACTGGCCGAACGGCAGGATCAGCAGGAGCGGCACCAGCAGTGGCAGGAAGGTGGCATTGAAGAAGGGCGGGCCAACAGAGATCTTTGCGCCGGTCAGCCCTTCCAGCGCCAGCGGATACAGCGTGCCGATGAACACGGTGGCGCAAGACGCAGCAAGGAACAGGTTGTTGACGACAAGCGCTCCCTCGCGGCTGACCGGAGCGAACAGCCCGCCCTGCCTGAGCAGTGGCGCGCGCCAGGCGAAAAGTGCCAGTGATCCACCGATGAACACCATGAGGATGATGAGAATGAACAATCCGCGGCCCGGATCGGTCGCGAATGTATGCACGGATGTCAGCACGCCGGAGCGGACCAGGAAGGTGCCGAGCAGCGACAGCGAAAAGGTCATGATCGCCAGAAGGATCGTCCAGACCTTCAGCGAGTCGCGCTTTTCCATCACAATCGTCGAGTGGATCAGCGCGGTGCCCGCGAGCCACGGCATCAGCGAGGCGTTTTCCACCGGATCCCAGAACCACCAGCCGCCCCAGCCAAGCTCGTAATAGGCCCAATAGGAACCCATCGAGATGCCGAGCGTCAGGAAAGCCCAGGCCGTCAGCGTCCAGGGCCTGACGGCGCGCGCCCAGACGGCATCGATGCGTCCGTCGATCAGCGCCGCGACCGCAAACGCATAGGTGATCGAGAAGCCGACATAACCGATGTAGAGCAGCGGCGGATGGATCGCGAGGCCCAGATCCTGCAGGATTGGATTGAGGTCGTTGCCTTCCGGCGGCGCTGGATCAAGCCGGTTGAACGGATTTGACGTGAACAGGATGAACAACAGGAAAGCCACGGTGATGGACGCCTGCGCCGCAAGTGCGCCGGCCCTGAGCCGATCCGGCAAGGACTTGCGGGCAAGCGCCACCAGCGCACCGAAAAGAGCAAGGATCAGCACCCAGAGCAGCATCGAGCCCTCATGGTTGCCCCAGGTTCCGGTCAACTTATAGATGAACGGCTTGGCTGAATGGGAATTCTCGGCCACGTTCTGCACCGAGAAATCCGACACCGCATAGGCGTGCATCAGCACGCCGAAGGCGAACAGCAGGAGCGCGAACACGGCCAGCGCCGCAGGTTCGCCCACCCGCGCAAGGGCAATGTCATTGCGGCGCACGCCCCAGACGGGAATGACCATCTGGACTAGCGACAATCCCAGCGCGATGGCGAGGGCGAAATGGGCAATCTCGATCAGCATGCGTCAAGCCTCAGGATTGCGGTTTGCCGGGGCCGGGTTGCCATTGACCCTGCTTCTTCAGGGCATCGGCGACCTCCCGCGGCATATAGTTCTCGTCATGGCGAGCCAGCACGCTGTCAGCCTTGAAGAGGCCTCCCGGCTGGAGCACACCCTCGGTGACGACACCCTGCCCTTCGCGGAACAGGTCCGGCAGAATGCCGGTGTAGCTCACCCTGACCTGCTTGTTCGTGTCGGTCACATCGAAGGTCACGGTCTGGCCTTCGCGCACCACCGTGCCCACCTTGACCAGCCCGCCCAGCCGAAACCGCGTCCCGGCCTGAATCGACTTTTCGATGACGTCGGACGGGCCGTGGAAGAACACGATGCTGTCGCGCATCGCGAACAGCACGAGCGCCGCAGCCACCGACAGCACGAGGCCGCAGGAGCCAATGATCGTGAGGCGGCGCTGCTTGCGTGTCACGGGCGCACCTCGATGCCGCTCTCGCGTGCCGTCGCCTCGACACCGGCAAGACCGGGCGCGTCGGCGGCAAGGGCCTTGCGGGCACCGGCAAGCGCCTCCTCGGCCAGCGCCTTTTCTCCCAGAACAGCGCGGGCACGCACGAGGCGGCCCCATTCCTCGGCACTGCCGCCTTGTGCGGCAAGCCGGGCCGCCAGCCCATCGACCATGCCGCGGATGGCAGCCATGCGGTCTTGGGGCATTGCTTGGGGCATGGCCTGCGGCCTGCCTTCAACCTGCGCCAGCCTGTCGGCCACCATCGGTGCCCATTCAGCACCGGCGGGAGCGGAATTCAGCAGGGCCTTGAGATCTGCGACCGCGCCGACCTTGTCGCCATCCTGTTCACGGGCGATAGCCAGATAGAACAAGCCTTTGGGGCTAAGTGGCGCCAGCTTGCGGGCTTCTTCGAACACGGCGCGGGCCTCGGCCGTCACGACCCCACCAGCGGCCAAAAAACGTGCTTCACCCACATCCACCAGCCGCTCCATGGTAGGGCCGAGATGGGTCGCTGCATTGGCATAGGCCCTGACAGCATCATCATACCTGCCTGTGCGTAGATAGATCGGCGCCAGGATTTCCCACCCCTTGCCGTCGCTGGGATTGAGCTGGAGATGGTTTTCCACGCGGGACAGGGCGACTGCCATGTCCATGGTGGCCGGATCGCCCGACATGCGCGCGGCCAGAGGAAGGGCAGGCAAATGCGGGGAGCCTTTCGCGCCATACAGCGAGAGCGCCACCAGCGGAATGGTCGACAGGATAATCGCGGATGCC
>JANMHN010000243.1:0-10686 GCA_031375185.1 Allobosea sp.
GCGGGCATCGTCGGTGTGTCGACAGCGCTGCATCTCCAGAAGCGCGGACGACAGACTGTCCTGATGGATCGTCGCGGAGTTTCCGAGGAAACCTCGTTCGGCAATGCTGGCCTCATCCAGCGCGAGGGTGTCTATCCTTACGGCTTCCCCCATGATTTCGGCGCGCTCATTCGCTACGCCATGAACAACACCATCGATGCGCACTATCATGTCAGCGCGCTCCCGAAGCTCGCGCCCTTCCTGCTCGCGTACTGGATGCACTCCCGCAAGGAGAAGCACGAAGCCATCGCGCGCAAATATGCCACGCTGATCGAGCACTGCGTCACCGAGCACGACAAGCTCGCCGGCGAGGCCGGGGCGGACCATCTTTTGCGCCGCAAAGGCTGGATGAAGGTGTTTCGCACGCCCGAGGAACGCGACGCGCGCTGGGCCGAGGCCGACAGGTGGCACAGGGAGTTTGGCCTCAACCACAGAAAACTGAGCGCATCTGATGTGCGCGAGGCCGAGCCGCACCTGACCCATGACCTGATCGGCGGCCTGCACTGGACTGACCCGGTGTCTGTCTCTGATCCGCACGGGCTTGGTGTGGCCTATCTTGAGCGCTTCCAGGCCCTGGGCGGCACATTCATCAAGGGCGACGCGTCAACACTGAGCCAGGGCAAGGACGGCGCATGGACCGCCATCGGCTTTGGCGGTGAGATCATTTCGGCGCGCGACGCCGTGGTCTGCCTCGGGCCATGGGCTGATCTGGTTACGAAGACGCTGGGATACCGCTTTCCGCTGGCGGTCAAGCGCGGCTACCACATGCACTATCAGCCGCTCGGCAATGCGGTGCTCAACCACCCTGTTCTCGACCATGAGCGGGGTTACTTCCTGGCCCCGATGCTCAAGGGCGTGCGCCTCACGACCGGGGCGGAATTCGCCAACCGCAGCGCGCCGCCAACCCCGGTGCAACTGGCCCGCGCAGAGCCGATCGCCAGGGAGTTCTTCCCCCTTGGGGAGCGGCTTGATGCGGAGCCCTGGATGGGCAACCGGCCCTGCACGCCCGACATGATGCCGATCATCGGCCCGGCCCATCGCCACCGGAACCTCACCTTCGCCTTCGGCCACGCCCACCACGGCCTGACCCTCGCCGCTGTCACAGGCCGCATGGTGGCCGAAATGGTGACGGGAGATGAGGTGTTCGTGAACCCCGAGCCATTCAGACCGGACCGGTTTTGAAGGCGCTAGCAGCGGTGGATCAATCGCCTCTCCGAATGGCGCACAATTGCAAACGTAAGGGTGCAGCCACACCTCCCGCATTCGTGATCAATTCCCGTGCATCGCACGTTGAATTGTCACTGGCGCGCCCTAAACCACAGACGTGGAACAGCCGTTTCAGTTACCGGAGATTTTGAAGATGACCGATCTTTCACGCCGCGAGGCTTTCATGACCGCCGCCGCAGCCGCAACTGTCGTCGCCACAGGCGCAGCCTCTCCGGATATGGCGCTGGCACAGGCCGCCGCGCCTGCGCAGGCCGCCCCGGCACAGGCACCCGGTTTTTACCGTTACAAGATTGGCGACATGACCGTGACAGCCATCCAGGACGGTTTCTTCCGCCGTCCGCTCGAAGGCTTCATTCGCAATGCCGAGCTTCCCGCCGTGCAGGCTGCCATGGCCAGCGCCTTCCTGCCGACCGATGCCGTGACGATCTCCTTCACCACGCTTGTGGTGCAGAACGACACGCAGATCACGCTGCTTGACACGGGCAACGGCGATTCAGGCGCACCGACATCCGGCCTCTGGATGCGCAACTTCCGCGCTGCCGGTTTTGCGCCGGAGCAGGTCACGCGCATCGTGTTCAGCCACTTCCACGGCGACCACATCAACGGCCTGCGCCTCAAGGATGGCACGCTCACGTTCCCGAATGCCGAAATCCAGGTGCCTGCTCCGGAATGGGCTTTCTGGATGGATGATGCGCGTATGGGAGCAGCCCCCGAAGCCATGCGCGGTGCGTTCGCCAACGTGCGCCGCGTGTTCGCACCCATCGCAGCCAATGTGAAGCAGTACGCACCCGGTGCGGAAGTTGCTCCCGGCGTCACATCGGTCGCGGCCTTCGGCCATACGCCAGGGCACAGCGTCTTCATGATCTCGTCAGGCACAGGCAAGCTGATGTTCATGGCCGACCTGTCCAACCACCCTGCCCTGTTCGTCAAGAACCCGGATTGGTCGGCCATCTTCGACATGGATGCCGATGTTGCCCGCGCCACACGCCGCCGTTTGCTGGACATGGTCAGCGCCGAAAAGACCCAGGTGCATTTCTACCATGCGCCCTTTCCAGCCACCGGCTTCATCGCCAGGGCTGGCACCGGCTTTGATTTCGTGCCCGTGAACTGGTCATCGGCTGTCTGACGCCGGACAGACGCGAAAGCTGGACGCGGCTGATCAAAGTCGTGGTATGAACGTCGCGCCGGAGCCTTGAGGCTCCGGCGTTTTCGTCTTGGCGAGCTATCCAGCATGAACACCGCAGCTGTGCCTCTGCCTGCCCCGGGCGTCAACTCAGTTGTGGGCAGCATCGAGAAGATCGCCTTCGTGGCCGGCGAAACCGACGATGCCACAAAGGCCTTTCGCCGGTTGTCGCAGCGCTACGGCAATGCCTCGCCGGAAGATGCCGATGTGATCGTGGCGCTCGGCGGCGACGGTCTCATGCTGCAGACCTTGCACCGTTTCATGGCCGGCAAAGGAGCCTCAAAGCCGGTCTATGGCATGCACCGTGGGTCTGTCGGCTTCCTGATGAACGATTTTCGCGAGGACGGACTGCTCGAGCGGCTGCGCCTGGCCGAGATTTCCATCGTCCACCCCCTGAGGATGCAGGCCACAGACCGGCACGGCAAGGTCCACACGGCACGCGCCATCAACGAGGTCCATCTGCTGCGCCGCTCCTACCAGGCCGCCAAGCTGGCCATCAGCATCGACGGCAAGGAGCGCCTGAGCGAACTGATCGCCGATGGCGTGCTGCTCGCCACCCCGGCCGGTTCCACGGCCTACAACCTGTCGGCCAACGGCCCTATCCTGCCGCTGAATGCCACGTTGATGGCGCTGACCCCGATGGCAGCATTCCGCCCCCGCCGCTGGCGTGGCGCACTTCTGCCCGACAGGGCAAGGGTGACGGTCGAGGTTCTGGAGGCTCAAAAGCGCCCTGTCAGCGCGGTCGCAGACCACATCCAGGTTGATGACGTGGTACGTGTCGAGATCGAGATGGATCATGGAATCGATTTGCTGATGATGCACGACCCCGGCCACAGTCTTGATGAGCGGATCCTGCGCGAACAGTTTGGTTACTAGTTTCGCCTATCCTGCATTGCCGGATGTGATTGACACACCCGGATACCTGCAGACCCCAGACAATCTGATCCATGCGCGTCGACTTCACCAAGCTCCGATTCCTGATCGTGGACGACAACATTTACATGCGCCGCGTCATGAAGGCGCTGTTGCATGGGTTCGGCGCGCGCGAGGTCCATGAAGCGGATGATGGGGCCAGCGGCCTCGAAATGTTCATGTCCCAGGTTCCGGATGTGATCATCCTCGACTGGGAAATGCCGCTTCTCGATGGCCTCGAAATCACGCGCATGATCAGGAATCCGACCAGCAGCATCAACCCCTTCGCACCGATCATCATGGTCACCGGCCATTCCGAAAAGCGCAGGGTCACAATGGCGCGCGATGCCGGCATCAACGAGTTTCTCGTCAAGCCCATTTCGCCGAAGGGGCTTTACGACCGCATCATGACCGTCGTGGCCTTTCCGAGGCCTTACATCAGGACAAAGACGTATTTTGGTCCTGACCGAAGGCGCGGCGTCAACAACAACTACAGTGGCCCGGAACGGCGCAGTGACGGGGAGGCGGAAGTAATCAAGCCAAAGCCCCTTATCGACAAGGCGAGGAGCCGTATATGAAGTTGACCTCACAATGGGGCGAGACTCCCCGTTCGGTGAACCATGACGATCATTCCGTCATCGAGCCCGTGCGCGAACTTGCTGAGCGCGGCGTGACATCCGGCTCCGCTGCGGACATCGAGCGGATGATTGCCAAAGCGGAGCACAACCTGGCCACCCTCAAGCAGGAATTCCCGGTCTGGATGGCCAGCGAGTTCACGGAACTGCAGAAGGCCTGGGCCGACTACAAGTCCGGCATGCCCGATGCGAAACGGCTGCTCTTCAGGCGCGTGCATGACATGCGCGGCCAGGCAGCCACATTCGGCTTTCCGCTGGCAGGCCGCGCGGCAGACAACCTGTGCAAGCTGATGGATGCTGTCGAAGCTGTGCCCATCGACATCATCGAAGCGCATGTCCAGACGATCAACGTGATCATTCGCGAGAACATCAACATCGACGACCACCCGATCGGAATCACGATGATCATGGAGCTCGAGAAGCTCGGATACGGGATGATCAGGAACGCGCTGCTCGGCAAGATGGACTGATCAGGCTGCGAGGGCGTGCTCCTCGAACGTACCATCGAGCAGAGACAGCTCCGGATCAACCTCACGCAGCGCCATGAGCGCAGCGTCGTCGGCAAGCCCTTGCGCGATGTCGAAGGCCTCTTCCCGCGCAGCGTCGGCTTCAAAGCGACGAAGCATCGCCATCAACGACGCGTTTTCGACAGCGTCGGACGAATCACAGGCAATCAGGACACGTTCGGTGATCCGTCTTGAAACGCTGGCGCGTGCCGCCTCTGTCAGGGGCGCGCCGATCTCGCGCACGGCGGCAACGGCCGCCACGAACGCCGGGATGAGGGCTGGAGGCAACTGGGCCTTGCGGCACAGCGCGACAACCCCGCCGCCCCTGCTGTCATGCAGGATGTCTGCGGCCCGCGCCAACGGAACGCCCGCCAGGTGGGCCAGCGCAGCTTCGGCCAGTGCCGTCTCGCCGCTGAGCAGTGAACGCAGGATCAGGCCTGGCGTCAGACGGTCGCTGCGACGAAGCTGATCGATCAGCCCGCCGAGTTCGGCTTCCATGCAGGGTGTATGGCCCTTCGCGTGGTTGGCAAGCGTTCGTGTGGCCAGCCTCACCGCAACTTTTTCGGAGGATTCGCGCATCACACGTTCGGTGCGTTCCTTGTTCATCAGCCCGCACACGCCAAGCCACCGCGAAAGGGACGAAGCCACCTGCAGGGCGAGCTGGTGCCGGATGCAGGCCGGCAGATCCGGGCGCTCCAGCAGCGCTTCGCGAACGACAGGCTCATCGCCGAACCTGTCCGCCGCCCTCTGGAGAGTCATGTCGGCAATGTCAGCCAGCGGATTTTCAAGAAGAAGCGCCACGGAAGCCGGGCATGCCACTTCGACAAGGGCTGCAGACAGCGGCGGTTCAATGTCGGATCGCCTCGCGATCGCAGATTGCATGAGTTCGTCACCGACTGCAGCGGCGTCGACCAGGTCGGCCTGGCACAGCATGGGGGAGGCTGCGAGGACGATGGCTGCAATATCAGACTGATCCTGAGCCAGCCCGAGAATCACGGCGCGCGGTGCCTGCTCGGCACCGAGTCCTTCCGCTAGCGCCCGCCGCACCATGGCGGACGGGTCGTCCAGCAGGGCCAGCATGGCTGTCTCGGCATCACGGCGGTCATCCTGCGTCATGGGCGAACGGCAGTAGGCTTCCGCCAGCACACGCACGCCAGCGGCACGGTCGGTGACACTTGCGGTTCTGGCCCACAGCAAAAAGCGCCTGACAATCATTTCAAGACACCTTTTCGCAGAAATGCATTCAGATCGAGCGGACGTGTCTTGCGCTGACGGATGGCACCGGCCTCCCCGCCAAACTCGGCAGGGCGCGATGGCGGCAGCGGTGCATCCACCAATTGTGTGGCCACTTGTGAGGGCTGAGCATCTGAAGCCATGTTCAAGGCACCGCCAGCATTGGGAAAAAACCGTTGAGACGGTTCGAGCGAGGCGAGTTGCAGGCCAGCGTTGCGCTGGCCGGTCCAGAGCCGCGCCACGGCGTCGGACACTGGCTTGCGGCTGCCTTCGGTCGAGAACAGGCCCATCAGCCCCTTGCGTTCCGGCATCAATGGCACTGGTTGGGCCGGCGCGGCTGCGCTTGTTATGTTTGCGTGGGCCGATGCCAGGACGTTGTAGACCTCGGATGCGCTGCGGGCCTTGCCAGTCTTGTCGAAGAAAATGCCGCGGTTGGCGGAGGCCGCTTCCGGAAAATCCCGTGCGGCCACCCTTTGCGGGCTGGTCTGGGCTGCACCGATCAGTTCCTGGGCACCGCGGGCACCCAGCACGTGCGCGATGTAGAGCTCACCACCCGTCGGCTCGCGCTGCAGTGTAGATGCCAGTTGCTCGCGGTTGCGCTGCGTGAAGGCACCGGCCATCGTGGACGCCACTTCCGGATCACGCCTGAGCGCCATGATCCTGTCGCGCGCGCCCTGGTCCGAAACGGTGAGGCGCCCGTCCGCACCTTGGGTGATGGCTTTTGCAGCGTCATCAAGGCCGTGCTTGCTGCCCTCGCTCCTGACCATGCCAAGCCAGGTCTGCTCGATGAACTGGAACAGGCCTGTGGCGCTGGAGGTCTGCGCCTTCGCATTCGGATCGAGGGACGATTCGCGCTGGGCTGTCTTCACGAGATAGTCGAAATCGGTCCCCGTGCGATCAGCGCCTTGCCTGATGGCATCCATGACCGGGCTTGCCGGTCTGGCTTCGCTGACACCGCTGGTTCTGAACAGGAACATGAATGACCGGACTGACGAGAATGCGTCCGATGCGAGGCCCCCCGCATTGATCGCTTGGCCTTCAGGATGATCCAATTATGGTAAGCGAAGCGTTAAGCCCGCCCTGAAACGATTGCACCGAACCGGGACGACATGAGATGAGCAGCATGGACACAGCACAGCGACACTGGCGCGGAGGATTGTACTTCGAGGATCTCGACGTCGGCAGCACCATCCGTCACCGGCTGACGCGCACGGTCACGCAAATGGACAACATGTTGTTTTCCAACATGACGCTGAACCCCCAGCCTCTGCACATCGACGCTCACTTTTGCGAAACCGAGACGGTGTGGGGCAAGCCGCTGATGAATTCGCTGTTCACGCTTGGCCTGATGATCGGCATTTCCGTGAATGACACGACGGTCGGCACAACCATCGCCAATCTGGGCATGACCGACGTGACGTTTCCCAACCCTCTGTTCGAAGGTGACAGCGTCCATTGCACGACCAAAATCGTGAGCAGGCGCGAGTCAAAATCACGGCCAGATGCGGGCATCGTCGAATTCCTGCATCAGGCTTTCAGGCAGGATGGCACCCTGGTAGCCCAGTGTACGCGCCAGGCCTTCATGCGAAAGCGGCCTGCCCCCTCACCCGCAAAGGCCACATGATGCGCTCGCTCCTCTTCGTTCCGGGTGACAGCGACAGGAAGCTTGAGAAAGCGCTTGTCTCCGGCGCCGATGCCCTGATCATCGATCTGGAGGATTCCGTGGCACTGGCCAACAAGCCCGCCGCGCGTGCCCTCACCGCCGCCTTCATTTCAGCGCACAGGAATGACCCGGGGCGGCCCCGTCTTGTCGTGCGCGTCAACGGCCTGACGACCGGGCTGACCGATGCCGACCTTGACGGCGTGATGGCTGCTTCGCCGGACGCGATCATGCTGCCGAAAGCCGAAGGCGGTATCAGCGTCCAGCACCTCGGGGCCAAGATGGCCGTGCGCGAGGCGGAAGCGGATGTCTCTGATGGCGCGGTCAGGATCATCGCCATCGCCACCGAGACCGCACGTGGTGTCTTCCAGGCTGGCACATATGCCGGCGCATCGCACCGGCTTGTCGCGCTGACATGGGGCGGCGAGGATCTGTCGGCCGATCTGGGCGCTGAAACCAACCGCCTCCATGATGGCAGTTACACGGACCCCTACCGCCTCGCCCGCGCCCTGACACTGATGGGCGCGGCGGCGGCAGGCCTTGATGCCATCGATTCCGTGTTCACCAGTTTTCGCGACACGGATGGCCTGCGCGCCGAGTGTGAAGCTGCAAGGCGTGATGGCTTCACCGGCAAGATGGCGATCCATCCGGCGCAGGTGGCCGTCATCAATGAGGTCTTCACGCCCTCATCTGAAACAGTGGCGCGGGCGCGGGCCATCGTCGATGCCTTCGCCGCCAATCCTGGCCTTGGTGTCATCGGCATCGAAGGCGAAATGGTGGACATGCCGCACCTCAAGCGAGCGGAGCGGCTTCTGGCGCGGCTGCGGTGAGCGTGGATGTTCCTGATATGACGTGCCCCGGTATGGCGGGGCGACAATCTGCGAAACATCTTGCGCCCGACCTTGCATCCATGCGCAACTCCCTCCAAAGCAAAGGCCATACAAGAGCCTGGATCCATGGAGGAACAAGACCATGACAAACCGCCGTGACCTGCTGAAGGCTGGCGCCGCCTCCCTTGCGACCTTGTCCGCACCCTCGCTGGTTTTCGCGCAGGCCGCACCAGCCCGCGCCCGGACCTTGCGGGCGGTGATGCACTCCGACCTTCGGGTGTTCGACCCGATCTGGACCACGGCCAACATCACCGGCTACCACGGCGCGATGATCTACGACACGCTGTTTGCTGTCGATGCGAACTTTGCGCCGCAGCCGCAGATGGTGTCAAAATGGGCGGTATCAGATGACCGGAAAACCTACACGTTCGAGTTGCGCGACGGGCTGTCCTTCTCCGATGGGCAGGCTGTCACTGCAGCCGATTGCGTGGCCTCGATCCGCCGGTGGTCAGCACGCGACGGCTTTGGCCAGCACCTGTTCCGGCGCGTGGCCGACACGCCCGTGGTGGACGACAAGACCTTTCGCATCGTGCTGTCCGAGCCTTACGGTCTGGTGATCCAGGCGCTTGCAAAGCTCGATCCGTCATTGTGCTTCATCATGAAGAAAAAGGACGCCGAGACGGACCCGAACACGCAGGTCAAGGACGCTTTGGGATCAGGCCCCTTCACCCTCAACCGCGACGAGACGCGTGCGGGCAACCGCTATGTCTATGACAAGAGTGCAGGCTACCGCCCGCGCATGGAAGCGGCATCAGGCCTTGCGGGCGGGAAAGTCGTCAATCTTGACCGTGTGATCTTCGAGAATATCGCCGACCAGCAGAGCGCGCTGGGTGCGCTCCAGAATGGCGAAATTGATTTTTACGAAGTGCCCCCGCAAGACCTGCTCGATGGCCTCGAAGCGGACCCGAACATCGTGGTGCAGGGCCTCAACAAGACCGGGCACATGGGCTGGATGCGGCTCAACCATCTGCATCCCCCGTTCGACAAGGTGGAGGCCCGCCGGGCGATGCTGCATCTGGTCAAGCAGGCCGACATCATGCGGGCGGTGTTCGGCGAAAAACGCTGGAAGGAATGCGGCGCGTTCTTCGCCTGCGGCACGGACATGGAAAACGACACCTCGCTCGACTGGCTGAAGGAAGGCCAGAACATCGCCAAGGCGCGCGACCTGTTCAAGGCTGCCGGATATGACGGCAAGCCCGTCGTGATCCTGCAGGCCACCGATCACTACCTCGCCAATCCTGCCCCGCTGCTGATCGCGCAATGGCTGCGTCAGGCAGGCGTCAATGTCGAGGTCGCGGCAAGTGACTGGGGCGGCACCGTCACGCGTCGCTCGAACCGCAAGTCGCCCGCTGAAGGTGGCTGGAACATCTTTATCACGGCTGCGACAGGCTACGGATTTTCAAACCCCATCGCAGCCAGTGGCCATGCCGCCACGGGCGACAAGGCCTGGTTCGGTTGGCCTGAGAATACCAGGCAGGAACAGTTGC
Organism: Allobosea sp.; assembly: GCA_031375185.1. GTDB lineage: Bacteria > Pseudomonadota > Alphaproteobacteria > Rhizobiales > Beijerinckiaceae > Allobosea. Next base: position 9,773 of record JANMHN010000243.1, read on the forward strand.
GCGACGAATGGGCCAAGGCCCCTACCTTGCAGAAGCGGCAGACGCTGGCCCGTGCCATGCAGGCAAACGCCTATGACTATGTACACCATGTCTATCTCGGCCAGTTCTTTCGCGCCTCGGCCTGGCGCAAGAACATCACCGGCATCATCGGCATGCCCGAGATCGTGCCGTTCTGGAATGTCAGCAAAGGCAGCTGAAGCTGCGTAGGATCACCGCGTCTGGATGATCGCGCATTTACGGCTGCCGCTTTCGAGGCAGTTCTGGGCGCGGCGTGATTTGTCAAGCTCCAGAACAAGCCAGAGGGCCGAACCGCTCAGGAGCACGATCATCGTCAGGCGCACGACCACGGCAAGGCGCCTGCGCCTGCGCTCGTCATCATCAAGGGATGGCAGGCCCGCCATTCAGCCGCCGGGAGGTCGCTGGATCGAAAATACGCTGTCAACCACCGCATAGTCGGCATAACCGCAACGTGCGATGGTCCGAGCGGCCGTCATGTCGAACTGCCCGTTGATGACATAGCGTTCGTCAAGATAGACCCCGATCACCTGGCCAAGCACCATGAAGCGGTCGATCTTGCGGCCGTCGATGTCGGTCAGCTCCGTGATCGACAGCAGCTTGCATTCAAGCGCAGCAGGCGTGTCCTTCACGCGCGGCGGCTTGACCAGCGTGGATGGCGCGGTTTCCAGCCTGGCAAAATCATACTCGCTTGTCCCGCGCGGCAAGGGTGCTGAAGTCAGGCTCATCTGTTGCGCCATCGCGAAGGTTGCCAGCGAACAGGTGAACTCGCCGGTTTCCTCGATGAAGCTCACCGCGTCCTTCTTGCCCTCCGACGAGAACACGACAATGGGCGTTGGCGGCGACGACAACAGGTTGAAGAACGAATAGGGCGAGAGATTGATCTCTCCACCGGCGCT
>JANMHN010000295.1:0-12243 GCA_031375185.1 Allobosea sp.
CAGCAGAGACGTGCCCGACGCACCAGCGCCGACACCGATGAAGATGAACCCCACCACCGCCAGCGCGATGCCTGCCGGGATATTGACGCTCATCAGCGCCGTGGCAAGCGCCGCCGTGAAGCCGCCCAGCGCCAGGATGCCCATGCCGAACACGATCCAGGGCGTCGCCCGCTGCCCCTTGTCGGCCCCGAAGCCCCAGCGCGGGCGCAGCATCTGCAACGCATAATGCAGCCCGACCAACAGGCCAGGCAGGATGGCTGGCAATGCCAGTTCCACCACCATCACCCGGTTGAGCGTCGAGGTGGTGAGCACGAAGATCGCGCCAAGCGATGTCTGGACGAGGCCCAGCCTGATGATGCCGAACCAGCCGAGATGGTCACCGGAGCGGGCGCTGCCGTGCATGGCGGACCTCATGTCGACTGAAAGCTGCAGGTTGCGACAGCCCCATGGCCGCTATCCCACGGCAAGACCGAGAGCCACGTGCCTGGACCGAAAAACTCCGGGATTGCAAAGCCTTGATGCAGCGTCATGACTGAACGCTACAGTTGACATTTTTGAACGTCAATTTGGGTTTACACTTACGCAGGCAAGTTTGTTGGCGGAGCTGGCAGATCAGGACAACAGGCCGCAGGCCGGGATGAAGCCTCAATCCTCGCGGGAGAGATCGCCGATGCCGAAACGATGCAGTTTCGCATAAAGACCCTGCCGGCTCAGGCCCAGCATGTCCGCTGCCGACGCGCGGTTGTCACCTGTCAATTCGAGCGCAGCTTCGATGCAGAGCTTCTCGATGATGTCGCTGGTCTCACGCACCAGTTCCTTGAGCGGGACGCGGCCCACCAGTTGCTTGAACTCCTCCGCGGAACGCGGCAGCGCGGATGGCGCGCCCTGGTCTGATGACGCGCGCGCGGTCGGGCGAATCAGGAACCCGAGATGGGCCTGATGGCCTTTCATGTTGCCTACGGCGGAGATGTCCACCCCTTCAACGGCACCATAGGCATTGCGCAGGACGGTGGAGAAATTGCGCACCAGTCCACCATCGCGGATCGACGCCTTGAGGACGCCGAAATCGACACCCGCGCGGCCAAGCCACTGGTCAAGTCCCTGCCCGACTGCGGCAGAGTCATTGACAAGGCCGGCCATGTCCAGAAAGGCACTGTTGGCACTGCGGATGATGCCGTCCACGTCCGTCACGACGAATGCGTCCGGCAGACGCTCGATGATGCTGTCCAGACCATTTCCAGCTGCCGATTTCCGTTCGGCATGAGGAGCACCAACGGTTCCCAGGCGGACAAGATAGAACGAGGTGCCATCCTGACGAAACAGGGAGGCCTGGACCGACACCTCTGCGGCACCATCGGACAGTTTGAGCCGCGCAAGGGCGGAAGGATTGCCGGACGACGCGCCGGACAACAGTTCGGACAAGCTATCACCGCCCCTGCCATCACCGCCCTTGCCTTCGCCACCCTTGTCAGTGAACAGGCTTTGCAGGATGCGCCCGTTGATGCGCTGCGGTGGCAACCCGATCAGGGCGATGGCGGCGGGATTTGCTTCGGCAATGCGCCTTGAACCTGAATCCACGATGAGGATAGGCTCGGAGGTCAACTGGAACAGGACGCGATAGCGCGTATCGGCGGCACGCAGCCTGCCATATTCCCGTTCCATCGACAGCTGGAACTGGACAAGCTGCTGCTGCAAGGCTGCGAGGGCGCGAAGGTCGCGTCCGACGGCCAGGATCTGCCCCTTGTCATCCAGCCTGATGGCGGAATAGCGGATCGGAACCGTCACACCGCCCGCAGCCACCACGTGATTGATCTCGCGCAGCCGCCCCGGCAGGCCCGCCGCGGCATCCGCCATGAGTTGCTGGGCCTTGGGCTTGCTGTCGGCTGCGATCGTGTCAAGCCATGGCAAGCCAAGCCATGCCCCGAATTCAGACGGCAGACGTGCTTCGGCCGCCAGCAGAACGTCGATGACCACGCCATGCCTGTCCATCACGACGGCCACATCGGCGCTGGCCATGACCATGCGTGCTGCCACAGCCGGGTCTATGTGGACCATCGCATGTGACGGATGGCCTGAATTCTTCACGATGAAAGCCCTCGGCCAAGGCGAAGAACACAGCAGGGTATTCTTGCGGGTGAGTTTCTGATTGCGGGTGAGATGACGACAAGACGCGGCAGATCAGGGCCGGACCGGGCCACTAGGCATACAGCGAGCGATAGCGCGGCAGCAACTCCTGCGCCCTGAAGGCACCTTCAACGCCGGATGACACCGTGGAATCCGCACCGACACGGGCACACAGATCAGGAAGTGTCTGAAACGCGAGTCCGCCGACCAGGATCACCACATCCCTGTTCAGGGAAGCGGATCGCAGGCGCATGATCGTGGCGCGCAAGATGTCGGCGAGATCGTGGTTGCTCAAGGACAGACCGATGGCATCAAATTCATGACGTGAGGCAAGATCGACGATCTCATCGGCATCGTTGGTGTAGGAAAGCCGTGTCTGCCAGGCAGCCTCGACGAAAACAGCCTCGACGACCGCGACCGCGAAACTGTGCTGCTCGCCCGGAGCCGCCGTCAGCAGGATGCTCGGCATCTTGCCCGAGCGTGCATCGTCCGCATGTTCCCCGCGCAGGGCATTCAGGATCTGGTGAAGACGCGCGATCACCATCGTGACCTCCGCGAAGCTGCATTCATCATCCTGCCAGAGGTTGCCGATCAACGTGGCGGCCGGGCCAAGGAGATCCAGATAAAGTTCCGTGCGGGGGATGCCGCGAGAAATCAGGACTTCGACGAAGGCAGGCGCCGCATCCGAACCCGTGCCGCGCAGCAGCCTGACAAAGCGTGCCACATCGACCATGCGAATGTGGCCTGTCGAGAACTTGATGTCGCGTTCTGCACGTTCGGCATTGAAGCCACTGTCGTGCCATGCCCGCGAACCGCCCTCTGCGGAACGCTCGGCAGCGCCGATGACCCTGTTTGCCGTGATCAGATTGGGCACGATGTCACGCCTGACAACCACCATCAGGAGCGAGAGCATGTCACTGACATGGTCCGTGCGGCAGTCATGGGGCAAAGCCCCGACGTGCCCGCTGCCACCACTTTGCCGAGCAGCACCGGAACGACGTTTCCGATCACCTGAATGAGCCTGGTCAGACATCATTCCATCTCCGCATTGACCACCTTGATCACAACGGCGCCGGAAGGGCGGCATCGCGGTGGCGACTGGCCCGCATGCCCATTCCGAACTGGCGGAACCAACTGCGTCGACCACATCATACGCTAGCACGCTCATGCGGCGACGGCTCCCCGGACGACTACGTAAGTACTCTCCACCAGCGCAAATCTGTAAAGTGAACTTGACGTTGATGGCTGTTTACAAGAGATTCAGAGTTGGAATTTCTGGCAATCTGAGCACAGCACAGAAACCACGGGGAGTGTGCAGGCGTGGAACGAACCGGGGAGCGGCAGCCGATATCTCAGAGCCGCCCGGATGAGGCAAGGCCATCTGACCGTGCCGGATCACAGCGTTTTGCAAGGACGTCAACCATTCCAAAGGCGCTTTACACGACCGAGGAACGGGCGCGCCGCGACGCGTCGCCATGGACACTGGTGCAAGGCATCCTGGCACCCGTGCAGTTCCTGGTGTTCCTTGTCAGCCTGGCCCTTGTCGTGCGCTATCTGGCGTGGGGTGTCGGCTACGAAGCCGCAACCATCTCCATCGTGGCCAAGACGCTCGTGCTCTACACCATCATGGTGACAGGCGCGATCTGGGAGCGCGATGTGTATGGCCAGTATCTTTTCGCGCCGGCTTTCTGGTGGGAAGATGCGGTCAGCATGGTGGTGATCGCCCTGCACACGCTTTATCTCACCAGCCTGTTCATCGCCTGGCTGACGCCTTCGCAGCAGATGTGGCTCGCCCTTGCCGCCTACGCCATCTATGTCGTCAATGCAGCCCAGTTCATCCTGAAATTGCGTGCGGCGCGGCTTGGCTCCGCCACGGCAGCCAAGCTCGATGTAGCGGGGTCTGCGGCATGACGGTGCATGCTCCCATCGTGTCGGCAGATGGCTGCTCCGAGCCTGTCGTGCAGCGCCAGAGGGGCCAGAGAGCCGTGTTTTGCGGGCTGACCGGCATCATCTGGATGCACCGCAAGATTCAGGATGCCTTCTTTCTGGTCGTCGGTTCGCGCACCTGCGCCCATCTCATCCAGTCCGCAGCCGGTGTGATGATCTTCGCCGAGCCGCGCTTTGCAACGGCCATCATCGAGGAGCGCGATCTGGCCGGCATCGCCGACGCGCATGACGAGCTTGACCGGGTGGTGGACCAGCTTCTGGCCCGCCGGCCTGACATCAAGCTGCTGTTCCTGGTGGGCTCATGCCCGTCCGAAGTGATCAAGCTCGACCTTGGCCGCGCCGCCATGCGGCTCGACAAGCGGTTCAACCCGGCCTGCCGCGTTCTCAGCTATTCGGGCAGCGGCATCGAGACCACCTTCACGCAAGGCGAGGATGCCGCGCTTGCCGCGATGGTGCCAGGCTTGCCAGTCCCGGCAAACAGCGCACCATCTCTTCTGATCGTGGGCGCGCTGGCGGATGTCGTCGAAGACCAGTTTCGCCGCCTGCTCACCGAGATGGGCATTTTGCGGGTCGATTTCTTCCCGCCGCGCCGCTCCACCCAGATGCCCGCCATCGGGCCTGACACCGTGTTCCTGCTGGCCCAGCCTTTCCTGGCGGAGACGGCCCGGCTGCTTGAAACCCGCGGGGCAACACGCCTTGCCGCGCCCTTCCCGCTAGGGTCGGAGGGCACGACCGGCTGGCTTCAGGCCGCAGCGTCCGCCTTCTGTGTCGCCCCTGCGCTCTTCGAGACCGTGACATCAGTGCCGCGCGAGCGGGCCATCCGGGCCGTCGCCCGCTATGCCCCGCAGCTCGGCGGCAAGAGCATCTTCTTCTTTCCCGATTCGCAGCTTGAAGCGCCGCTGGCCCGCTTCCTGGCCAACGAGGCGGGCATGACCCTTGTGGAAGTCGGCGTGCCTTACCTGCACCGTCAGCACATGGCGCAGGATCTGGCCCTGCTTCCGCCCGGAACCCTGATCACCGAAGGGGCTGATGTCGACCTGCAGATGGATCGTTGCCGCAGCGCCCGGCCCGATCTGGTGGTGTGCGGGCTTGGTCTCGCCAATCCGCTGGAAGCGGAGGGTCTCAACACGAAGTGGTCGATCGAACTCGTGTTCACGCCGATCCATGGTTATGAACAGGCTGGCGATCTTGCGGAACTTTTCGCACGCCCGTTCATCCGCAAATCGAGGCTTCACGTCGAGCTGGAGCACGCGTGAGATGCAACTGACCGTCTGGACCTATGAAGGACCACCCCATGTCGGCGCGATCCGCATCGCCACCGCCATGAAGGGCATTCATTATGTCCTGCATGCGCCGCAGGGCGACACCTATGCGGACCTGCTCTTCACGATGATCGAGCGGCGCCACCACCGCACGCCCGTGACCTACACCACCTTCCAGGCGCGCGACCTCGGCTCCGACACCGCCGACATCTTCCAGCGCGCCTGCGCCGATGCCTTCGAGCGATTCAAGCCCGACGCGATGCTGGTCGGCGCATCCTGCACGGCCGAATTGCTGCAGGACAATCCGGCAGGCCTGGCGCTGGCGCTCAATCTGCCGATCCCGGTTGTTCCACTTGAGTTGCCGTCTTACCAGAAGAAGGAAAACTGGGGCGCGTCCGAAACCTTCTATCGCCTCACGCGCGCCCTGCTGACGCCACGTGCGCAAGGCTTCGTGAGAGCGGAAAAAGCACCGGGCAGCCGCCCTAGCTGCAACCTGCTGGGGCCGACGGCGCTGGGTTTCCGCCACCGCGACGACATCACCGAAATCACCCGCCTGCTGAATGCGCTCGGTGTCGAGGTGAATGTGGTCGCGCCGCTGGATGCGACCGCCGCAGACATCGTGCGCATTCCGGATGCCGACTTCAACATCTCGCTTTATCCCGAAATTTCCGACGTCACGGTGCGCTGGCTAGAGCGGACGTTCCGCCAGCCGATCATCCGAACGGTGCCGATCGGTGTCGGTGCGACCAAGGATTTCATCGCGGAAATCGTCAAACTGGCCGGGCTCGAGTCCGATGCCGCCAGGCGCGTCATTCCATCCCGCCTGCCCTGGTATTCGCGCTCGGTCGATTCAACCTATCTCACCGGCAAGCGCGTGTTCATCTTCGGCGACGCGACCCATGTGATCGCGGCGGCCCGCATCGCGGCTGACGAGATGGGATTCGCCGTGGTCGGGATCGGCACCTATTCCCGCGAATTTGCCCGTGAAGTCCGGGAGCTGGCGACCAAGCTCGGCGTCGAAGCGCTGATTTCGGATGACTACCTCGAGGTCGAGGCCCGAATCGCGGAGCTTCAGCCCGAGCTTGTGCTGGGCACCCAGATGGAGCGTCACATCGCCAAGCGTCTCAGAATCGGCTGCGCCGTGATCTCGGCGCCGGTCCATGTTCAGGATTTCCCGGCGCGCTATTCGCCTCAGATGGGCTTCGAAGGCGCGAACGTTATCTTCGACAGCTGGATCCATCCGCTGATGATGGGGCTGGAAGAACACCTGATCGGCATGTTCAGGGGTGATTTCGAGTTCTCGGATGCCGCCACCCCGTCGCATCTGGGCGCAGGGCATGGCTCACATACGCATGCAGTCACCACGGGCGAGGCTCAACCCGAGCTGCCGCCTCCTTCTGTGGCCGCTGCCGACCACGCCACCGTTGTTCCGCCCGTCACAGAGGCATCGATCATCTGGGCTGCGGAGGCAGAAAGCGAACTGAAGAAGATCCCGTTTTTCGTGCGCGGCAAAGCACGGCGTAATACCGAACGCTTTGCTGCCATGCAGGGCGTTGGCCTGATCACTGTGGAAACCTTGTACGATGCTAAAGCTCACTTCGGGCGCTAACGCGACCCCGATCCGGGTCGCCATCATCACGCTGGACAGCCACCTTGCCAGTGCCTGCGAGCGGGCTCGCGCTGTCCTGGCCAGGGATTTGCCGGGACTGGACCTCGCCCTGCATGCCGCTTCCGAGTTCAGCGCCGATCCGGCTTCGCTTGTCGCTTGCATCGATGATATCGGCAAGGCCGACCTCATCATCGTCAGCATGCTGTTCATCGAGGATCACATCCACGCGGTGCTGCCTGCCCTGCAGGCGCGGCGCGAAAGCTGCGATGCGATGGTGGTATGCATGTCCGCGCCCGAGGTCACCCGCCTGACCCGCATGGGCAAGCTACGCATGGGCGAAAGCAGCGGCGGCCTCATGGGCATGCTGAAGAAGCTGCGGGGCAAGACCGAAACTGTCGAACAGAAGACCGATTCGGGTGCCAAGCAGATGAAGATCCTGCGCACGCTGCCCAAGTTCCTGCGCTTCATTCCTGGCACCGCCCAGGACTTGAGGGCCTACTTCCTGACCTTGCAGTATTGGCTCGGCGGCTCGGACGACAACGTGGCCAACATGGTCCGGATGATGATCAGCCGCTATGCCGCCGGGCCGCGCCTCGCGCTGCGCCCGCTCGTGGTGCCGGGCGATCCGGTCGAATATCCCGAGGTCGGCATCTATCATCCGAAGATCGCCGGGCGGATCAGCCGCGACGCCTCGCTTCTGCCGACGCATCGGCAGGCTTCGGGCCGCGTGGGCGTTCTGATCCTGCGGTCCTATGTGCTGGCCAGCAACAGCGCGCATTATGACGGCGTGATCGCCGCGCTGCATGCGCAGGGGCTGGATGTCGTGCCGGCCTTCGCGTCCGGGCTTGATGGCCGCGCCGCGATCGATGCCTACTTCATGAAGAATGGCCGCGCGACAGTTGATGCCGTCGTGTCGCTGACCGGCTTCTCGCTGGTGGGCGGGCCTGCCTACAATGATTCAAAGGCCGCGCAGGCCGCTCTGGCCAAGCTCGATGTGCCCTACATCGCCGCCATGCCGGTCGAGTTCCAGCCGCTTGAGGAATGGGGCCCATCGCCACGCGGCCTGATGCCGGTCGAAGCCACGATCATGGTCGCGATCCCGGAGCTTGACGGCGGCACAGGGCCCATCGTGTTCGGTGGACGCGGCGGCGGATCGGAGACCGGCTGCACGGGCTGTGCGCGCAACTGCACCTTCGAAGGGGCCGCAGGCTCCCGCAGTGTCCACCCCTGCATCGAGCGGGCCGACATGCTGGCCCGTCGCGTGATGAAACTCATCACCCTGCGTAAGAGCGAGCGGGCGCAGCGCAAGGTCGCCATCACCATCTTCAACTTCCCGCCCAATGCCGGGAATGTCGGCACGGCCGCTTACCTGTCGGTGTTCGAATCGATCTTCCGGCTGCTCGGCGAGATGAAGGCCAGCGGCTATGACGTGATCGTTCCCGCCTCCGTCGATGACCTGCGCAACCAGATCCTGGTGGGCAATGCGGCCCGCTATGGCGCGCATGCCAATGTCATGGCGCGCATTCCCGCCGCTGACCATGTGATGCGCGAGCCGCACCTGAAGGAGATCGAAGCCCAGTGGGGGCCTGCACCCGGCAAGCAGCAGGCGGACGGCCAGACCATCCATGTCCTCGGCGCCGCGTTCGGCAATGTCATGGTCGGCATCCAGCCCGGCTTCGGCTATGAGGGCGACCCGATGCGCCTGCTGTTCGAGCGCGGCTTTGCCCCGACACATGCCTTCTCGGCCTATTACCGTTTCCTTCGCGAGGACTTCAAGGCGCATGCCGTCCTGCACTTCGGTACGCACGGGGCGCTGGAGTTCATGCCCGGCAAGCAGACCGGCATGTCGAGCACCTGCTGGCCGGACCGCCTGATCGGCGATCTGCCCAACATGTATCTCTATGCTTCCAACAATCCGTCCGAAGGCGCGATTGCCAAGCGCAGGGCTGCAGCAACCCTGGTGAGCTATCTGACGCCGCCCGTGGCGCAGGCCGGGCTCTACAAGGGCCTGACCGAACTCAAGACATCGCTGGACCGCTGGCGCACGATAGAGCCGGGCGAAGACAGCGAGCGGCCCGATCTCGCCGTGCTCATCCAGGCGCAGGCGAGCAAGCTCGAACTGGCCAGCGCCGAGCCTGCCTGGGACAATCCGGGCACCATGATCGCAAAGCTGACCCATCAGGTTCTGGAACTTGAATACGCCCTCATCCCCTATGGCCTGCATGTGGTTGGCGAGGCCCCTTCCGCTGAAGAGCGCGCCGGGCTGATCGCTTCGCTTGCGGAAGCGCAGCACGGGCTGAGGCTTCAACCCGCGACAGCGGAGGCCATTGCCAAGGGCCAGTTGATGGAGACGCTGCCGGACGGCCTGACGAACGAGCTTCTGGCCGAGTTCGGGCGCATCAACCGCCTGCTGCTCGAGCCTTCGGAAATCACGGGCCTGCTTGCCGCGCTTGACGGACGCTATATCCAGCCTGCGCCGGGCGGCGATCTCCTGCGCACGACCACGATCCTGCCTACCGGGCGCAACATCCACGGCTTTGATCCGTTCCGCATTCCCAGCGCGTTCGCGCTGCAGGATGGCGCGCGGCAGGCGGAGCGACTGCTCGAGCGGCACATGGTGGATGGTGCGGCCCTGCCTGAATCCATCGCGCTGGTGCTGTGGGGCACCGACAACTTGAAGAACGAAGGCGGTCCCATCGGCCAGGCGCTGGCGCTGATGGGCACGAGGCCGCATTTCGATGCCTATGGCCGCCTGAACGGCGCAGAACTGATCCCGCTCACCGACATGAAGCGCCCCCGTGTCGACGTGATGATGACCCTGTCCGGCATCTTCCGCGATCTCCTCCCCCTGCAGATCAAGCTGCTGGCAGACGCTGCCTTCCTGGCCGCCAGCGCGGACGAGCCGCTGGAGATGAACTTCATCAGGAAACATGCGCTGGCCTATCAGGCCAAGCATGGCTGCGACCTCGAGACCGCCGCCCTGCGCGTGTTCTCAAACGCCGACGGCACCTATGGTTCCAACGTGAACCAGCTGGTGCAATCCTCGACCTTCAACGACGAGGACGAACTGGCAGAGGCCTATTCGCGGCGCAAGTGTTTTGCCTACAGCCGCAAGGGCACGGTCGAGAAGAAATCCGAACTGTTGCAGTCCATCCTGGGTGATGTCGAACTGACCTACCAGAACCTTGATTCAGTCGAGCTTGGCGTCACGACGGTCGACCAGTATTTCGATACGCTCGGCGGCATCAGCCGCGCCGTGCGCCGCGCCCGCAAGACTGATGTGCCGGTGTATATCGGCGACCAGACCTCCGGCCCCGGCATGGTCCGCACCTTGTCCGAGCAGGTGGCGCTAGAAACACGCACCCGCGTGCTCAACCCGAAATGGTACGAAGGCATGCTCAAGCACGGCTACGAGGGCGTGCGCCAGATCGAGGAGCATGTGCAGAACACGATGGGCTGGTCCGCCACCACGGGTGCCGTCGCGCCCTGGGTCTACCAGCAGATCACCGAGCTTTACGTGCTCGACCCGGCCATGCGCGAGCGGCTGGCCTCGCTGAACGCGACAGCTTCAGCCCGCCTCGCCAACCGGCTACTGGAAGCGCAACAACGCAATTACTGGACACCGGATCCTGAAACCCTGCGCGCCTTGCAAGAAGCGGGTGAGGAACTGGAAGACCGGCTCGAAGGCGTCGTGACGCCCCAAAGGCCGACCGAAACGACAACTGGGAGAACAGCATGAGCACGATCGAACTTCCGATCCGCAATCCGGTGGCGCGCAAGCCACTGCAAGGCGACGGGGATGGCTCGGTGCAGGTGCATCTGGACCCGACATTGAACCTCGGCACGGCCAAGGTCTTCGCCGTCTACGGCAAGGGCGGCATCGGCAAATCGACCACATCGTCGAACCTGTCGGTGGCCTTCTCCAAGCTCGGCAAGCGCGTGCTGCAGATCGGCTGCGATCCCAAGCATGATTCGACGTTCACGCTGACCAAGAGCCTCATCCCCACCGTCATCGACGTGCTGGAAACCGTGAATTTCCATTCCGAAGAGCTGCGGCGCGAGGATTTCGTTTTCGAGGGCTACAACGGCGTGATGTGCGTGGAAGCGGGCGGCCCGCCTGCCGGCACCGGCTGCGGCGGCTATGTCGTCGGCCAGACGGTGAAACTGCTCAAGGAGCACCACCTGCTCGACGATACGGACGTGGTGATCTTCGACGTGCTGGGCGATGTGGTGTGCGGCGGCTTCGCGGCCCCCCTCCAACATGCCGAGCGCGCGGTGATCGTCACCGCCAACGACTTCGATTCAATCTTCGCCATGAACCGCATCGTCGCGGCCATCAAGGCCAAGTCCAAGAACTACGACGTGCGCGTCGGTGGCGTGATCATCAACCGCAGCGACGGCACCGACCAGGTTGACCGTTTCAACAAGGTCTGCGGCACCGAGACCATTGCTCATTTCCCCAATCTCGACGCCATCCGCCGCTCGCGGCTGAAGAAGTCGACGCTGTTCGAGATGGAGGAAACACCGGAAATCCTGGCCGTGCAGAAGGAATATCTCAGGCTTGCCGCAACCATGTGGGCAGGCAATGAGGGCACCGTCGTCAGCCCGCTCAAGGACCGCGAAATCTTCGACCTTCTGGGATACGATTGATGACTGATGCCGTCAGCCTGACACAAAGCTACAAGGCCCGCCGCGGTGAGCTGGAAACCTACTTCGACCGCACGGCGGTCGATGCCTGGGCCAGGCTCACCACGACTGCGCCCGTCAGCAGGATCCGCGCGACCGTGCGGGCTGGCCGCGATTCCATGCGCGACCAGATCCTGCAATGGCTGCCTGACGACCTGAGCGGACGCCGCATCCTCGATGCAGGATGCGGCACTGGTGCCTTCGCCGTCGAGGCCGCAAGGCGCGGCGCGGATGTCCTCGCCATCGACCTGTCGGCGACGCTTGTGTCACTGGCCCGCGAGCGCACACCGCGTGATCTGGGCAAGGGCTCGATCTCATTCGAGGTCGGCGACATGCTCGACACGACGCTCGGCAGCTTCGACCACGTTGTGGCGATGGACTCGCTCATCCACTACATCGCGCCCGATGTCGTGCGCTCGCTGGCGGGCATCTCAGGCCGCACACGCCAGTCGATCCTGTTCACCTTCGCGCCCCGAACGCCCCTGCTTGGCGCCATGTATCAGGTCGGCAAGCTGTTCCCGCGCAGTGACCGCTCGCCAGCGATCGTCCCGGTTCCGGAGAGCGATCTTGTCAACCGGATTGCCCGCGCGCCTGAATTGGCGGCCTGGAAAGTCA
>JANMHN010000307.1:0-5079 GCA_031375185.1 Allobosea sp.
CGAAGGCTTCCACAATGAGTCGCCAACCTTCGCTCCGAACGGACAATACATCATGTTCTTCCGCGATCCGGGCGGGCAGTCCGGCGGCAAGCTCTACATGGTGGATATCACGGGCCGTGTCGAACAGCCCGTGCCGACCCCTGCCTTCGCCTCCGACCCGACCTGGTCGCCGCTCCTGACCGAGGCAAGAAGCTGAGGGATCAGGAGCGCTTCGCGCGGAATATTCTCTGGATTCCGGGTTCACTGCGCAGCAAGCTGCTTCGTGCCCCGGAAACACGCGGCATGTCTCTCGCATTTCCGGGGCTGAGGAGCGTTAGCGAATCAGAACCCGGAAACCAGGCAATATGTCCGCCGAAGGCGTCAACATTGACACCAATCATTAACCATAAGCCGCAATGCCGCCATTTTGACTTGATTTGGCAAGGTCTCGTTTAGCTTGACGGGACATTGATGGGGCATGTGGCGTTTGCACAACAGACGCAGCCCAGCTTGTTCGTCTTTGGAGATTGCCACCATGATCATGTCCCTGTTCGCCAGCGCCCGCGCCGCGAAATTCGCTGTCGTCCTGATGGGCGGTCTTGCTCTCGGGGCCTGCGCCAGCACCCCGCCCACGGACACCGCCGCTGCTGGCTTCGGGGCTGGAGGCGCGGCGACGCCAGGCAGCGCGCAGGATTTCGTGGTGAATGTCGGCGACCGTGTGTTCTTCGAGAGCGACTCGACCGACCTCACGTCCACGGCCACCGCAACGCTCGACAAGCAGTCCCAGTGGCTTGCCCGCTATCCACGCTACACCTTCACCATCGAAGGCCATGCCGACGAGCGCGGCACCCGCGAATACAACTTCTCGCTCGGTGCGCGCCGCGCCCAGAGCGTCCGCGACTACCTGACCTCCAAGGGCATTCCCGCCAGCCGCATGCGCACCGTGTCCTATGGCAAGGAGCGCCCGGTCTCGGTCTGCAATGATATCTCGTGCTGGTCCCAGAACCGCCGCGCCGTGACCTTGCTCGACGCTGGCGGCGGCGTCTGATCACGCCTCATTCGGGTTGTATTCATCGCAACCGGCGCACACATTGCGCCGGTTGTCGCATTTTGGCCGTTGCAGCCGTTATGATACGGCCAGAAGGAATTGGTCACATGACGGATATCGGCAAGGATCGGACATGCAGCAATCGATGATGATACGGCTTGTTGCGGCCAGCACGTTCGCTGGGCTTGTGTTGACGACATCTGCCCTTGCGCAGGACGCTGCGGATACCAGTGTCAGGGTCAACCGCATGGAAAACCAGATCAGGCAGCTTTCGGGACAGATCGAGACGTTGCAGTTCGAGAACCGCAAACTTGCTGACCAACTCAAGCGCTTTCAGGAGGATGTGGAATTCCGTCTGAGCGAACGGGGCGGCGCGCGTCCTGCCGCGCCTGCCGCCGCCACACCGGGCCAGCCCGCCGCTTCACAGCCGCTGCGTCCGCGCCGCAACGATGCGTTCGATCCGTCGACACAGCCTGCGGCTCCGGGCGCGCCGCGCACGCTCGGCGGCATTCTGGATGATGGCGGGCCGGGCTCCGGGCAGCCTCTTGATGTTTCGGGCGGCCGCCTGCCGCAAGGCACCTTGCCGCAGCCCGTGCGGGGGCCTCAGAGCGCTGTCGCGACGGCGACCGGAACGCCTAAGGATGCTTATGATGCGGCCTATGGCGCGATCACGGCGCGGCAATACGAAGATGCCGAGCAGGGCTTTCGCCAGTTTCTTCAATCACATCCGCGTGATCGGCTGGTGCCGAACGCGACCTATTGGCTTGGCGAAAGCTATTTCCGGCGCAGCCGCCACAAGGATGCGGCGGAGCAATTTCTCAAGGTCACCACAGATCATGGCCGTTCCGCCATCGCGCCGGATGCGATGCTGAAACTGGGCATGTCGCTGAATGCGCTTGGCGCACGCGATCAGGCCTGCGCGACCTATGCCCAGGTCTCCGTAAAATATCCCCAGTCCTCCAGCAATGTGCGCCAGGGTGTCGAGCGGGAACAGCGCCGCGCCCGCTGCGACGGCTGATGGATGCGATCATCGCCTTGCATGATGTACCGCCTGACGCGCAGCAGGTGGATGAATATCTGTCAGGCCTGGCCGATCACAGGTTGCTCCTGGCGGTGTCCGGCGGGGCCGATTCCGTTGCCATGATGGGGCTGGTAGCAGGGTGGGCCACACGGCATGGCCACTGCGTGCCCCAGGTGGCGGTGGTTGATCACGGCCTGCGACAAGGCTCTGCCGAAGAGGCCGCATTCGTGGCATCAGCCTCGGCCCTGCTCGGCTTGCCCTGCGCGGTTTTGACATGGCACGGGGCCAAGCCTGCCAGCGGGATGCAGGAGGCGGCGCGCAAGGCCCGTTACGCGCTGCTGGCCGGACAGGCGAAAGCTGCCGGCGCGACGATGCTGGTCACAGCTCACACCCTGGATGACCAGGCCGAGACGGTGATGATGCGGATGGCCCGCGGTTCTGGCCTGGCGGGTCTTGCCGGCATGCGGACGCGAAGTGTCACACATGGTCTGGCACATGCCCGGCCGTTCCTGTCCGTGCCGAAATCGCAGATGCTGGCGGCCTGCCGCCATCATGGCTGGGACTGGATCGAGGATCCGTCCAATGGCAATGCAAGGTTTGCGCGTGTCCGCTGGCGCGGGATGATGCCTGCGCTTGAGGATGAAGGGCTGGGTGCGGAGCGGCTTGGTACGCTGGCGCGGCGCATGGCGGAGGCTGACGAAGCGCTGCACGCGATGTCGCAGGACGCTCTCCGCGCTGCGGCTTTCGAGGCGGGCCCGGAGGGCTGGCGTCTTGATGCCGGAAGGCTTGCCGAGCTCCCGTTCGCTGTTGTCGTCCGCGTGGTCGGACAGGCTGTCCATGAGCCCCTTTCCGGGGATTTGGCGGCATCTGATGCCCCGATCCTGCGCCTTGACAGGCTTGAGAGGCTGACAAGGGCCCTCATGGATGCCGTTCGTGCAGGGAGCGGGTTGCGCCGCAGTCTTGGTGGTCAGGTCGTCACGCTCGACCGGGTGGGCTGGCTGTCCGGACGGTTGGAAGGCCCGCGCGCCAGGGGCCGCGTCAACCGTGTTCACATCAGCGACCTTGGCAAAGCGCCGGGTGAGACCTAAATAGAAGATCAACGTCAGGCGCTTCGTGATCCACGACGCTGTGCTGACAGAACGGATGCGGTCATGAACCCGAATTTTCGCAATTTTGCCGTCTGGCTGGTGATTTTCCTGCTTGTTCTGGCGCTTGTCACCTTGTTCCAGAGCCCCGGTTCGCGAACGTCCGGCTCTGACATTGCCTACAGCCAGTTGCTCAGCGATGCCGAATCAGGCCGCATCTCGACCGTGACCATCGCCGGACAGGAGATCAGCGGAACATACACCGATGGCCGCACCTTCTCGACCTTCGCGCCGTTTGATCCAGGTCTCGTGACAAAACTGCAGGCAAAGGGCGTCCAGATCACGGCGCGGCCCCAGACCAATGAGTCAAACTGGTTGATGACCTTGCTCATCAACCTGCTGCCGATCGCCCTCCTGATTGGGGCATGGATCTTCTTGTCGCGGCAGATGCAGAGTGGCGCAGGCCGGGCCATGGGGTTCGGCAAATCCAAGGCGAAACTGCTGACCGAAGCTGCCGGACGCGTCACATTCGAGGATGTGGCCGGGATCGACGAGGCCAAGGAAGACTTGCAGGAAATCGTTGAATTCCTGAAAGATCCGCAGAAGTTCCAGCGCCTTGGCGGGCGCATTCCGCGCGGCGTGCTTCTTGTCGGACCTCCCGGCACCGGCAAGACGCTGACGGCAAAGGCCGTGGCTGGCGAAGCCAACGTTCCTTTCTTCACGATCTCGGGTTCTGATTTCGTCGAAATGTTTGTCGGCGTCGGCGCGAGCCGGGTGCGTGACATGTTCGAGCAGGGCAAGAAGAATGCGCCCTGCATCATCTTCATCGACGAAATCGATGCTGTCGGTCGTCATCGCGGCGCTGGTCTTGGCGGCGGCAATGACGAGCGCGAGCAGACGCTGAACCAGCTTCTGGTCGAGATGGACGGCTTCGAGCCGAATGAAGGCATCATCATCATCGCCGCGACCAACCGGCCGGATGTGCTTGATCCCGCCTTGCTCCGTCCGGGCCGGTTTGATCGTCAGATCATGGTGTCTAACCCCGATGTCGTCGGGCGCGAGAAGATCCTGCGTGTGCATGTGCGCAAGGTGCCGCTCGGGCCTGATGTCGATCTCAAGGTTCTGGCCCGCGGGACGCCCGGTTTTTCCGGTGCCGACCTGATGAACCTCGTCAACGAGGCAGCCCTTCTGGCGGCACGGCGCAACAAGCGCATCGTCACACAGGCCGAGTTCGAGGACGCCAAGGACAAGGTGATGATGGGTGCCGAGCGCAAGACGCTGGTGATGACCGAGGAAGAACGCAGCCTGACGGCTTACCATGAGGCGGGCCATGCCATCGTCGCCTTCAACGTGCCCGCGACCGACCCGGTCCACAAGGCGACGATCATTCCGCGTGGACGTGCGCTCGGCATGGTCATGCAGCTTCCGGAGCGTGACAAGCTCTCGATGAGTTTCGAGCAGATGACGTCGCGGCTTGCCATCTTGATGGGCGGACGCATCGCGGAGGAAATGACGTTCGGCAAGGACAAGGTCACGTCTGGCGCACAGTCCGACATCGACCAGGCCACGCGTCTGGCCAAGATGATGGTCACACGCTGGGGGTTCTCGCCCGAGCTTGGTACTGTTGCCTACGGTGAAAACCAGGACGAGGTTTTCCTTGGCATGTCGATGGGGCGCCAGCAGAGCGTCTCCGAAGCGACCGCCAGGACGATCGATGCAGAAGTGCGCAGGCTGGTCGAGACGGGACTTGAGGATGCACGCCGCCTTCTGAAGGAAAAAGCCGCAGACCTTGAAACATTGGCCCAAGGTCTCCTGACCTACGAGACGCTGTCAGGAGACGAGATCAAGGAACTTCTGAACGGCGTTCCTCCGGTTCGCGACGTCGATCCCAGCCCACCAACGCGTGGGTCGGCCGTGCCGACAGCAGGGCGCGGCAAGCGCAAGCC
>JANMHN010000335.1:0-4436 GCA_031375185.1 Allobosea sp.
CCAGGGCATGCCGGTTTCGGGGTGGAGCGGCTGGTAGCGATAACCATTGGCATCCGAGACCCAGCCAAGCGCGCCGCAATTGGTCATCTTCACGGAAAACGGCTTGCCGGTCTTCGGCATGCGCGGCGTGAAGAACGGCGCGGCCTTTGCCACGTCGCGCAGGGTGGTGACAAGCGCTTCCTGTGCCGGGCGGTCCAGCCAGCCTGGATAATGGATCACGCCGGGAACGATGGCGATGCGGGTGGTCATGGTCGTTGTCCGTTCGCCCCACCCGTACCCTCCTCATGGGATGGGGAGGGAGGCGGCGACAGTTGAGCCATTCAGGCAGATCGGCACCTTGCACGAAGGCTTTCCGCCTCCCTCCCCGCCATGCGGGGAGGGTACGGGTGGGGCCTGGTTTCCGTCACCCCTTCAAGATCTCCTTGCTGGCCACGGATGTGTCCGCGTTCAGGCGATAGATGATCGGCTCGCCCGTGTTCAGCTCCACGTTCATGATGCCGTCCGGGTTCAGCCTGTCGAGCACCATGATCAGGGCGCGGAGGCTGTTGCCGTGGGCGGCCACAAGCACGCGTTCGCCCGCCATCACGCGCGGCAGGATGTCGGTGACGAAATAGGGCAGGGCGCGCGCCACCGTGTCTTTCAGCGATTCGCCGCCGGGCGGTGGCACGTCATAGCTGCGCCGCCAGATATGCACCTGCGCCTCGCCATACTTGGCAGCCGTTTCTGCCTTGTCGAGGCCGGACAGATCGCCATAGTCGCGCTCGTTCAGCGCCACGTTACGGATGGTCCGGAGTGAAGGCTGGCCAAGCTCGTCGAGGATGAGCTGGCATGTCTTCTGCGCGCGGGAAAGGTCCGAGGTGAAGGCAATGTCGAAGGACAGGCCCTTGGCTTTCAGCCGCTTGCCGCCGTCCTTGGCCTCCTGAACACCCAGCGGGGTCAGGTCAGGATCCTTCCAGCCGGTGAACAGGTTTTTCAGGTTCCATTCGCTCTGGCCATGGCGGCACAAAACGAGCGTTCTTGGCACAAGCAGGCGGTCCGTCATCGTTCAGTCCTTCAGTCCCAGCACGTCGTCCATGTCGTAAAGCCCCGGCTTCTGTGACCGCGCCCAGAGCGCGGCCTTGATCGCGCCGCGCCCGAACAGGCCGCGATCCTCGGCCTTGTGGGCGATCTCGATCCGCTCGCCTTGCCCCGCGAAGATCACGCTGTGCTCGCCGATGACCGAGCCGCCGCGCAAGGTGGCGAAGCCGATCGTGCCTTGCTCGCGCGGGCCCGTGACGCCATCGCGCACGGTCACGCGTCTGTCCGCCAGCGCCACCTTCCGGCCCTCGGCGGCGGCATGGCCGAGAAGCAGTGCCGTTCCGGATGGCGCATCGATCTTCATCCGGTGGTGCATCTCGACGATCTCGATGTCCCAGTCGTCGCCCAGCGCGGCTGCCGCGCGGCGCACGAGGCCAGCCAGCAGGTTGACGCCCAGGCTCATGTTGCCGGACTTGACGATGGTGGCGTGGCGCGCGGCTGCATTGAGCTTGGCCAGGTGCCGCTCCTCGAAGCCTGTGGTGCCGATGATGTGGACGATGCGGGCTTGCGCGGCGATGACGGCGAACTCGCAAGATGCGTCCGGCACAGTGAAATCCAGCACGCCATGGGCATCGACGAAAGCTGCAAGCGGATCATCCGTGATCGGCACGCCGGTGGGGCGAATGTCAGCCACCGTGCCGCTGTCCTGTCCGATGAAAGGGGAGCCGGAGCGCTCGATGGCGGCATGCAGCACCACGCCTTCAGCCTCGCTCACCGCCTTCACAAGCGTGCGCCCCATGCGCCCGCCGGCACCAACGACAACGATCTTCATGGGGCAACGATCTTCACGGGGCGTGGCATGAGAACTCCGCTTCGCAGGATGGCGGGGTTGTCCTAGAACATGTTGCCGAAAAGGGGAAACAGGTTCTGCGTCGCGGTCTGCCCGGCTTCAGCCCGCCTTGGTGCCGTCCCTCAGTGGATAGAGCATCTGCTGCTCGAAACCCTTGGGGAAATGCGGATCGTCCACCCCGAAATTGTCCGGCAGGACGCCTTTCGGCATGTAGTAGGTGCCAAAGATCATGTCGATGACCGGGAAGGTCGGCGCATAGTTCTTCTCGCCGCCGCGCTCGACATCGGTGTGGTGCCAGCGGTGGAAGACGGGGCTGGCGAGCACGCCGCGGAACGGGCCGAAATCCCAGTCCACATCGGCATGGACAAGGCCGGACATGAAGATCTGGAACGGAACCAGCATGACCAGCACCTCTGGCGCGATGCCGCAGAGCAGGAGCACGGCGTCCGTCAGCACACTGTGGAAGATCGTGTTGACCGGATGGAAGCGGAACGCCGACATCCAGTCCAGATGCTCCGACGAGTGATGGATGGCATGATAGCGCCAGAGCTTGTCATCATGGAACGTCCGGTGCGTCCAGTAGAGCATGATGTCGCTCAGGATGAGGTAGGCGATGACCTGCGCCCAGATCGGCCATTGGGCAAACACGCCGTGCCCGCCTGCAAGCCAGGCCTCCATGGAGACGGTGCCGAGAACCCCCGTGATGGCAGCGGCCCCGATGATCAGGAAAGCCACCCGTGCATAATTGGTGAAGGCCGGCAGGACAAAAGCATAGAGCAGGTCGGTGATCAGGTCAGGCTTTTTCCACCATGGCCCCTTTGAAGCCTTGCTGCTGGTGACGAAGCCCAGGACGGTGAAGGCTGCGGCGACGGCCAGAAACATCGGCAACTGATCGATGACGCCTTGTCCAATGCGGGTGGCGAGGTCGAGAATGGAGGTCAGCATGGTCTGGTCCCGAGGTTGGGGGCAAGGTCAAGTGTTGCGTGTCGCGTGTCGGTCCATCAGGCGCTCAGGCACCTGGGCGGTTCAGTTGTGTCAGGGCAGCCTTCACCTTCAGCTTGATGAGCTGAAGCCCGAGTTCGGCAGTTGCCTTCTCGGGCGCTCCGCTTGATCCATCACGGCCCAGACGCAGGAAGCCGCCACTGATGCGCTCAAACTTCACGCTGTCGGGATGCGCATGCATCAGTTCTGCGGTGTCCTGCAGGCCGGCATGATCCCCGATGCTGGCGGCATTCTCGCCGCGCGAGATGAGCAGGGCGCGTTGCGCCTCGTCGCCCCGGCTGTAATACTCACCAAGCGCGATGACGCGGGGGCCGCCCGCTGCCCATTCCTCGCTCAGCCTGGCCGCCGTTTCAGCCTGAGGCTTCTGGCTGCCGCCATGGTCTGCCATGAAGACGATTCGCTTGAAGCCGGCGCTTTTGAGGCTGCGCGCAATGCCTTCCAGCGTAGCCGCAAACACAGCTTCCGGCACGCCAAGGGTGCCTGGAAAGCGCATGTTGTCCGTTGCGGGCTCATAGTTGCCCTGCGGCACATAGGCAATCACGGGTGCGACAAGTGTGCGCCCGCGCTCTTTCGCGATCATGCGGGCCGACAGTGCCACGATGTGCTGGTGCTTGCCCGTGGTCATGTGCGGGCCGTTCTGTTCGATGCCGCCTGACGGCACAAGCACGGTGTCAAAGCCACGCTCGATGGCCTTGCTGATTTCGGCCCATGTCATGTCCGCCATCTCGACCGTGTCAGGGAGCGGAGCGGTCATCGGGCGCGACACGGCCATGAACACCGCTCCTCCAGCAATCACGACGACAGCAACGGCTTTCGGCACGGACAGCAGGCGGGACTGCAACATGGGACGGCACCTTGGACGCATACGCAAAGACAGGATCATGTCACGATGGCGCAGGGCGATTAAGGAATTGTGACGGCAACCCATGATGTCCGGTGCAATGCGCAGGCATGATGCCGCTTGCCGTATGCTATCCGCGATGCTGCGGAACCCAAAAGCAATGCCGTTTGAGCGGCATGAAATGCGTCAGAAAATGGACAGAAAACATGGCGGACATGGCATTGACCGCTTGCACAAGGCCGCCATGACGCCAAAGCGCCGTGCCCTGGTGCGCCAGCCTGACATGTGCGATGCCTTTGCCAGATTGTGCAAGTTCTGGTACAACTCTGCCCATGAAAGTCACAACCTATTCCAAGCTGCGCCAGAACCTCGCCAAGTGCATGGACGAGGTGGCGGACGATCACGCCCCCATGCTGGTGACCCGCGCCAACGGTCGCCACGCGGTGCTGATGAGCCTCGAGGATTTCGCGGGCTATGAGGAAACGCGGTATCTGATGTCGAGCCCGGCCAACGCAAAGCGGCTCAACGAGGCGATGGCTGATCTGGAAGCCGGGCGGAACATGATCACATTCGAGTCCATGGAGGCTCTTGAAGCGGAAATCCGGCGGATTGCGGCGTTGTCTGATCAGCAAGCCGCCGAATGAAGGTCATTCTGTTGAAGCAGGCGCTGGAAGACCTCGCCATGCTTGTGCGCGATGAACCGAAAGCGGCCAGCAGGGCGATCGC
>JANMHN010000345.1:0-6830 GCA_031375185.1 Allobosea sp.
GGTGGCCCGGACAGCCCCATGCACCCAGAAACCTATGTCAACATCTCGTACAATTTCATGACACCGATCGATGAAGGCAACACGCATTATTTCTGGTTCCAGCATCGCAACACCGACCCTGACAACCAGGCCATTTCGGACCAGATGAACGCGGGCGCGCTGAACGCCTTTCTCGAGGACAAGGATGTTCTGGAAGCGGTGCATGTCGGGATGGCGAACAGGACCACACCCCATCTCGATCTGGCTCTGGACGCGGGGTCATTGCGTTTCCGCAAGCTCCTGAAGGCCAGGATAACGGCTCAGGAAGCGGGCGGCACGGCTGCGGCCTGACATGGATGGCGGCGGGCAGCGTTGGCGGCGATACCGCGTCGCGGGGCGCGTGGTGGCGTGCGATGGTGTGCTTTCGCTGGTATTGGTGGCGGCTGACGACAGGCCTTTGCTGCCGTTCAGGCCTGGCCAGTTCCTGACCTTCCGGCTGGCAGACCGCGCAGGCAGGCCAGTGCCGAAAAACTACTCCATCTCGTCAGACCCGGCCGACACGTCCCATTACCGCATCAGTGTCAGGCGGCATGTGCCGCCGGGTCTCGGCTCGTCCTTCATGCACGACGAGGCGCTGGAAGGCGTTGTTCTTGAAGGTTCGGACCCGAAAGGGCAGTTCGTGCTTGACGAGGCGAGCGAGCGTCCCGTGCTTTTGCTGGCCGGAGGCATCGGCATCACGCCCCTGCTGGCCATGGCCCATGCGCTGGCGAAGGGCATGCGTGACACGGTGCTGGTCCACGCCTGCGAAAATGCTGCGGCACAGCCCTTCCGGAGCGAGGTCCGTGCCTTGTGCGACAAGGCCGGCAGCTTGCGTGCCTATGCGTGTCTTCACAGGCCGGATCCTGACGATCATCTGGATTTGGCGTTTGATGTCACGGGATATGTGACCGCCGACACGCTTCGTGCGGTCCTGCCCATCGGTGACTATGATGTCTATCTGTGTGGTCCGCCCGCCTTCATGCAGGCGATGTTTGCGATCCTGCTCTCCCTCGGGGTTCGCGAAACCCGGATCCGCTACGAGTTCTTCGGTCCCGCCACAGTGTTCAAGGCTGTGACCGAGGTCCGGACCGGCGGTCTGCCCGCGCCCGCCTCTGCTGCCAACCCGCATGTCAACCCGCCCGCAGAACCGACTGCGGAAACCGCTCCGGTCATGGTGTCGTTTGCCGCAAGTGGCTTGAAAGTCGCGTGGGACAGCTCCTGTCGCAGCCTGCTGGATTTCGCCGAGGCGCAAGGATTGTCGCCTGCGTTTTCGTGCCGGAACGGCATCTGCAACACCTGTCTGTGTGCCCTGACCGGTGACATACGCTATGTTGATGAACCTCTGGAAGATCCCGCACCCGGAACGGCCCTGATCTGCTGCAGTGTTCCTGTCGGTCCGGTTACGCTTGATCTGTGAAAGGTCGCAGTCAGCCTGTCCCCGCCAGCACGCGCGTGGCGGTTCCAGACAGGATCATGGCTTTGTCGGCGTCACTCAGGTCAGCCATGGCAACCGTGTTGCGGACCTGGTCGGGCACGAAGATGGGATAATCCGTCCCCATCATGATCCTGTCGGCACCGAAAACCTTGACGGCAAGTTCCAGCGCACGCGGCCCAAGCGAGGCGCAGTCATAGACCATGCCGCGCAGGCTTTCGCGCGGGAAGGCGGTGTGGGGCGGACGTGAGAGCGCCACTGCTTCGAGCCGTTCCAGCACGAAGGGCAAGGTGCCACCCAGATTGACCATCTGGAAGGTGATGTTCGGATAGGCCTCGCACAAGCTGCCTGACAGCACGGTCATCACCATCTGCGCCAGCGAGGCCTGCAGGTTGAGCACGGAGGCCCGGTACACGGATGTGTCGGTGAAGGGTGCAGGCGGGCTTTCGCCCGGCATCAGGCCGGGATGGATCATCAGCAGCGCGCCAGTGCTGTTGGCTGCCTCGAACACCGGCACCAGTGCATGGACCGCCTCCAGAGACAGGAAGTAGTTGCCGGGCAGGATAGCGCCTGCCAGCTTGAGTTCGCGCCTGATCCTGGTCATCTCGGTCGTTGCCGCCTCCATGCTGGCAAGGGGCAAACCGCCCAGGCCGGCAAAGCGGCCGGACGAGGACCGGCATATGTCGGCAAGATGGCTGTTGTAGCTGCGGATGGCCTCGCCGACCTCGGCCACGGGCATGACATCAACGCCGAGCGCGCCCGGAAAGGTCAGGAGCTGTGTCGCGATCAGGCTCGCATCCATGTAGGCCAGCCTGGCCACAAGGTCCGTGTAGCCTTCTGACATCTCGGTCGAAGCGGTCATGGCATTGAGCACAAACTGCCCGCTCGCGCCGCGCGAGACATTCGGCCGCTCGCGGCGCAGCATCAGGTCATCGACCAGCCCGCCATAGTAGTGGGAGTGCATGTCAAAAGCGGTTGGCGTCATGATGCGGTGCCAGGTTCCGGCTTCGGGTCCGCTTGGCATCCATCGCAGACGAAGACACGCCGCATGGCCAGCTGGAAGTCCCTGATGGTGGCGTTGCAGGCCGGGCAGGCGGGCTTGCCGAAGATATTGACGCGCTCGCCGTATTTGCTGCGTGACTTGGCCACGCCATCGACGGTGATGATGGCATTGTTCTTCACGCCGATGGCGAGCAGGTGTACAGCATCTGCCCACAACCTGTCGAAGGTGGGACGGTCGATCATCTTGCCGGGCGTGTCCGGATGAACCTTCTGCCGCCAGAGGATTTCACTGCGGTAGATGTTGCCGATGCCCGCCATGACGCTCTGGTCCATCAGCAATTGCCCGATGGCGGTTCGGCTTTTCCTCACCCTCGCCCAGGCCCGCTCCGGATCGGCATCAGGTCTCAGCACGTCCGGTCCGATCCGCCCTGTCAGGCTTGACAGGGCGTCCATGTCGAGGATTTCGCAGGTGTTGGGCCCGTTGATGTCAACCACATGGCTGTTGCTGACCATGCGCACTCTCACCGCGCCGCGCGGCTCGGCGGCGGGCTTTTTTGCCGTGCGGAACCTGCCGAACAGGCCCAGGTGGATGTGAAGCGCCTCGCCATTGGCAAAGCGGTAGATCAGATGCTTGCCGTAGGCTTCCACATCCGTGCAGGTCTGCCCGTTGAGCCGTGCGGCACCATCGCCGAACCGGCCCTGCGGGGATGACACCTCAACGCGCTGGCCAGCCAGCATGGGGCGCTGGTCGCGTGCGGCACGGTGGATGGTATGGCCTTCAGGCATGCGGGCAGGTCCGTGTCACGATGTTCGAGCCACGCATCATGGCGTGCGCAGCGCATGTGACATAGCGCAAATGCTGATACGACGCCGGTCGGGATCGAAAAACGAGGCATGAAGGCGCAGGAACATGCTGCCGCTGGCCGGTCGTCAGTCCACTGTCGGTTTTGCGCGTGAATTTCGCGATCAACGGGATATCCGCAGCATCACGGATCAGCTTATGCTCTGCATGTAGCTGGCCCCCGCAGATGCGAAGGTCCGTCATCAAGCCATGCCCAGGGAGCATCACGTGCGTATTGCCATTGTCGGAGCAGGTGCCGTCGGCGGCGTCGTGGCGTGGCATCTGGCACGAGCCGGCTTCGATCCGCTGGTGGTCGCACGTCCTGAAACCGCGTCCATCCTCAACGAACGCGGCATCACGCTTTCGGAGGCGGAGCCGGGAGCCACTGCCGAACCGCGCGCTTCACGGACTGTCAGGTTGCGCGCGACGGAAAATGCAGCACAGGCCGGTCCCCAGGATGTCGTCTTTGTGGGTTTCAAGGCGCATGACTGGCTGTCCGGCCTTTCACTGGTGACACCCCTGATCGGGCCGTCGACCACGGTTGTCCCGCTGCTCAATGGCATTCCATGGTGGTATCTCGATGGTCTGGGCGAGTCTTTCGGAGATCGCCGGCTTGAGAGCGTCGATGCGTCCGGCCATATCAGCGCGGCGGTTCCCACCGCGCATGTGCTGGGATGCGTGGTCTATGTGGGCTCGAACCGGACAGCGCCTGACCAGGTCATCTGGAATGGCCGCAAGCGATTGATCCTTGGCGAACCCGCAGGCTCGCTGTCCCCGCGCCTAGGCAGCGTTGTCGGGCTGTTGTGCGAGAGCGGCATCGATGCCGAACCGACGGCCGACATCCGTTCCGGGATCTGGCTCAAGTTGCTTGGCAATGCCAGCTTCAACCCGGTTTCCGCCATCACAGGAGCCACCATCGACGAGATGGTGGATGATCCTGCCCTGCGGCAGGTCTTGCGTTCCCTGATGCTCGAGTGCATCGCCGTCGCGTCCTCGGTCGGCGTCACCGATCTGCCGGATGTCGAGGCAAGACTTGCTGTCCATCCCTCGATGAAAGGGATCAAGACCTCGATGTTGCAGGACCGCGAGGCGGGGCGCACGCTTGAGCTGGGTGCGATCGTGGACGCCGTCTGCGAATTGGGACGCCGCACGGGCGTGCAGACGCCGATGCTTGCCAGCATTAGTGCGCTTGCTGCCGCTGTCTGGCGCAATGCCATACTCAAGCGTGGCTGAGCCTCGGCTTGCGGAAAGCTGCCCGATGTGGCGTGCCTGTGACCACGCACGGATTGATTTGCCTGTTTTATGGGCACTTTGTCAGACGGGTTATGCTCCCGACCGACAGGTCTTTGGCATGCGGATTGCTACCCTCCTGTCAAGGCGGTGCTGACAAAAATCAGCACGCAAGCATTCCGAGGGGGAATTGAGTATGGCACGTCGCATCACGTCGCTTGTAACGGCGGCACTTTTCGCTTCAACCGCCATGTTGGGCGTTGTCCAGGCACAGGAGAAGGTTCTGCGCATCGGCATGACAGCCGCCGACATTCCCCGCACGCATGGCCAGCCTGATCAGGGCTTCGAGGGCAACCGCTTCACCGGTATCCCGATGTATGACGGGTTGACGCAATGGGACTTGTCCTCTGCGGACAAGCCCAGTGTCGTGATCCCCGGCCTTGCCACGGAATGGTCGGTCGATGCCGCGGACAAGACAAAATGGACCTTCAAGCTCCGTCCCGGCGTCAAATTCCACGATGGCTCTGCGCTGTCGGCCGATGCTGTCGTCTGGAATGTGGAGAAAGTCCTCAACAAGGACGCCGCCCATTTCGACCCGAGCCAGGTCGGTGTCACGGTTTCCCGCATGCCGACGCTGCGCACGGCCCGCAAGATCGACGATCTGACCGTCGAGTTGACCACCTCCGAGCCTGACAGCTTTCTGCCGATCAACCTGACCAACCTGTTCATGGCGTCGCCCGCTCACTGGAACGCCAAGCTGGCCGCAGTTCCCGCAAGCGTCACAGATCGCGCCGAACGCGCCAAGCAGGCCTGGGTTGCTTTCGCGGCGGAACCATCCGGCACAGGTCCGTTCAGGGGTGTGCGTCTCGTGCCGCGCGAACGCTTCGAGATGGTCGCCAACAAGGATTACTGGGATCCCAGGCGCAGGACGAAGCTGGACCGTGTTGTCCTGCTCCCCCTGGCGGATGCAAACGCCCGCACGGCTGCCCTGCTCTCCGGGCAGGCGGACTGGATCGAAGCCCCGGCTCCTGATGCCCTGCCACGGATCAGGAGCGGTGGCTTCACCGTCTATTCCAACCCGCAGCCCCATGTCTGGCCCTGGCAGTTTTCCTTCGCGGATGGCTCGCCCTGGCTCGACAAGAGGGTGCGGCACGCAGCCAATCTCTGCATCAACCGTGAGGAACTCAAGACGCTGCTTGGCGGGATGATGGGCATCCCGAAGGGCTCGGTCGAGCCTGGCCATCCATGGTGGGGCAATCCGACCTTCGACATCAGGTATGATGCGCCTGCCGCGAAAAAGCTTATGACGGAAGCGGGCCATTCGGCCGCCAAGCCCCTCAAGGTCAAGGTGCTGACCTCTGCGTCGGGCTCCGGCCAGATGCAGCCGATCCCGATGAATGAATTCCTGCAGCAGGCCCTCAAGGAGTGTTTCTTCGATGTCGAACTCGATGTGATCGAGTGGAACGCCGTGTTCACCAACTGGCGTGAAGGCGCCAAGGATCCGAAGGCACGCGGCGCGAATGCCATCAACGTGACCTTTGCCACGATGGATCCGTTCTTCGCGATGGTCAGGTTCACGTCGACAAAGACCTTCCCGCCGGTCTCCAACAACTGGGGCTATTTCGGCAATGCGGAGTTTGACGAACTGATCGCCAAGGCGCGGTCGAGCTTCGATGCCACTGAGCGCGACAGGGGCCTTGCCAACCTGCACAAGAGGCTTGTCGAGGAAGCCCCGTTCCTGTGGGTCGCACATGATGCCGGCCCCCGCGCCATGAGCGCCAAAGTCAAGGGCGTGGTCGCACCCAAGAGCTGGTTCATCGACATCGCGCCGATGTCCGTGGAGTGAAAACGGCCCTGCTGCAGCGCTATCCGCGGCAGCAGGTCTTATGTCGGCATGGGTCATTCAATCCGAAGACGATGTTCCGGAGACATGTGATGCACAGGTTGCACCTTTTTGCCTTGGCCCTGACCGCCGGTCTTGCCGCAACATCCTTGGCCCCGTCACCGGCACAGGCCCAGGGGACGTTGCGCATCGGCATGACGGCCTCCGACATTCCGCTGACGACCGGCCAGACCGACCAGGGCGGTGAAGGCATGCGTTTCATGGGCTACACGGTGTATGATGCGCTGATCAACTGGGACCTGTCGCGTTCCGACAAACCGTCCGGCCTCGTGCCTGGTCTGGCGACAAGCTGGGCCGTGGACGCGGCTGACAAGACGAAATGGACATTCAGGCTGCGGCCCGGCGTGACCTTTCATGACGGGTCCGCGCTCACGGCAGATGCCATTGTCTGGAATCTCGACAAG
>JANMHN010000352.1:0-5721 GCA_031375185.1 Allobosea sp.
TCAGGGCCGGCGCTTCGGGCGGATGCTCCCCAGGCGCCTGCACCCATGGTGTCGTGACGCCGAAATGCGCGGCCAGTTTCTCCACCAGCACATGCACCGGCTGCGCATCCATGGCGTCAGGGCCGAAATTGTAGGCTGTGGCACAGCTACGGTCGCCGTCCAGAAGCCTCTGGCCCAGCAGCAGATATCCGACCAACGCATCAAGCACATGCTGCCAGGGCCGCGTCGCCTGCGGATAGCGCAGCGAAACTTGCCGGCCCTGCATGAAGGCCCTGACCGCATCGGTGATGATCCGGTCTGCGGACCAGTCCCCTCCCCCGATGACGTTTCCCGCCCGCACGCTGGCGATCAGCGGGCTGTCGGCATGGCGGAAAAAGCTGTGCCGCCAGGAGTGGACGGCGATTTCCGTCGCGCCCTTGCTGCCGGCATAAGGATCATCCCCGCCCAGAGGATCGTCTTCCGCGCAGCCGCCTTTCGTGCCAGCATGGGCATAGGCCTTGTCGGATGTCACGACGATCACGGCCTTGACGGATGGCGCGGCGCGCACCGCCTCCATCAGGTTGATCGTGCCCATGACATTGGTGGCCCATGTGCCCACCGGATCGACATAGGACTGGCGCACGAGTGGTTGCGCCGCCAGATGAAACACGATGTGAGGCTGGGCTGCGACCAGCGCAGCTTTCAGCCGCGCCGCATCGTTGATGTCCTGACCGCCAGGGCCAGCCAGCGACGCGATGTCGGCCAGTGCGAACAGGCTCGGGCTTGTGACAGGGTCAAGCGCATAGCCTGTCACCTGCGCGCCAAGGCCGTGCAGGGCCATGGTCAGCCAGGAACCCTTGAAGCCGGTATGCCCCGTGAGAAAAACCCGCCGGTCTTGCCAGCTATCTTGCCAGCGCCCGCGCCTGATCATGGCAGCGCCGGAAACCGGTGCATCGCGGCCAGAAGATCATAGCTGAAATCCTTTGGACCGAGCTGGATGCCGTCCGCTTCCCCCACCGTGGCAAAGGCCGTCCGCCGTCCGTCTCCGGCTGCGTCCGCGCGGCGCACCACCCTTGTGCCCGCTGGCAGCTTGAGAAAATCGATCAGATCCTGGCTGACCCGCTCATCCATCACGATCTCTTCGGCACCCAGATTGAGGCATTCGCTGATCGCCGTCTCCAGCGAAGCGAGCCGACTGATATTGTCATGGTCGATATGCAGCTTGCACTCTCCGCCATAGGCATGGATGCGGCGCTGCAGATGATAGGTGTTGGACCATTTGCCGGCCAGCGCATGAAACCGCGCCGCGACGGACATGCGCTGCAGGGTGAAACTCTGGATCGCATGCGCCAGCAA
The DNA here is from genome assembly GCA_031375185.1 of Allobosea sp. Classification (GTDB taxonomy): domain Bacteria; phylum Pseudomonadota; class Alphaproteobacteria; order Rhizobiales; family Beijerinckiaceae; genus Allobosea. The sequence goes on from JANMHN010000352.1 coordinate 1,336, forward strand.
GGCCGGATTGTTCATCGAACCCGGCTGATACTGCCGCGCATGGGAAGCCAGCATCTCGAGGCCGCCCCGGTACATGTCCCAGCCTTCCATCAACTCGCCATTGCCGACATGGGCATTGTCACCCTTGGCAATGGCGGTGGCCGCAATGTGGGGATCAGGCGCGAACAGCACATCCCCCAGGCCCAGCGCGCGGGTCAGCATGTTGAAGAATGTGTAGGCGAAGCTGTGCCGCTCGCCGATCACGCTCTGGACGGCGGAGGTGCGCAAAAGCCAGCATTCGGGAAAGACATGGTGGTTGATGATGAATTCGAGGCACTGGGCATAATCATAGCGGCCAAAGGTGCGCTCGCCGTCAAAGTCGTAGAATTTGCCGGTGATGGCATCCCCTTGGGTCTCGTCCACCAGAAACCAGGGCGACTGCACCATCACGAGGTTACGGTTCTCGTCCATGCGCCGCACGTAGTTGAGCAACTGGTGAGAGACCATCACATCATCGTCGGCGATGTTCACGACAATCTCGCCGCGCGCCTCGTTCAGCACAAAGCCGATGTTGTTGTAGGCACCGATATTGCTGTCTTGCCGCGTCACCCGCATGCGCCTGTGGCGCTGGGCATGGCGTTCGAGGATCTGCGGCGTCTCGTCAGTCGAGCAATTGTCGGACACGATCAGTTCGTAGTCGAGCCCGGCACTCTCGAACGCCGTGATATGATGCGTCAGGTAGCGCTCGAGATAGCGCGCCCTGTTGTAGGTCGCGAGCGTCAGGCTCAGCAGCGGTTTCGCGGGTGCGCTCCGGATCGACGGACTCTTGAGCGCGCCTTGTGATATCTTGCTCATCTGTGCTGCAACCATGCCTCGCGTCCGGCTCCCGGCACGAAACATGCCGCAGTCTGGCCGCGCGTCCAGTTGGTGCTGATTTGGTAAACAGGGACTTAAACAACGCGATACGTCATCGTTCGGCAGATGGCTGAAAAGCCCTCACGCGCGTTTCCGGAGCCATGGACCCTTGGGCTTGATCCAAGGGGGAATGGCATCCGGAAGCCAGACATTGTGCTGCGCGAAGCGCGCATGATGCGTTCGCTCTGCTCACAGTATGATCGCTGGATTCCGGGTTCCGATCCGCTGACGCTTCTCGGCCCCGGAAACGCGCCGGACTCCTGATGCCCTACAACGGTGCAATCTGGGCCAGCCGCGGCAAAGCCCGATCCTTGTCCGAGATCACGGCGACGGCTTCAGGCCACGCGATGCCAAGCACAGGATCATCATGGGCAACCCCTGCCCCGGCACCCGGCACGTAGGCGGGCATGATCTCGTAGGCCAGTTCCGAATTGTCAGACAGGGTCAGGAAGCCATGGGCAAAACCGGCAGGAATATAGAACATCGCACGGTTTTCGGCAGACAAAAGCAGCGCCTGCGATTGCCCGAACGTGGGCGAGCCCCTGCGCAGGTCCAGAGCCACATCGAAAACCGCGCCGCTGGTGCATCTGACAAGCTTGGTCTCGGCATGTGGCGCGAGCTGGAAATGCAGGCCCCGCAGGGTGCCACGCCTGTGGTTGAACGAGACGGAGCGCTGCACGAAATCGGCTTCCAGCCCCTCGGCCCTGAACGCATCGGCACAGTACACCCGCGCGAAGAAGCCGCGTTCGTCGCGGTGGATGTCTGGTTCGACCAGCCTCAAGCCCTCGATCGGAAAACGCGTGAATCGCATGTGCTCCTGCCATGTGGTTCCAGTCATGGAGTTCCTGCCGTGCTGCAGCAGCCATGTCTGTTTCTGGGATAAGATGCCAACGATTCGCAAAATGCCATGCCGGAGCCGCGCAGACCATGAGCCAATTGCCCGAAAGCTGCCCGGCATGCCGCTCCTGCGCCGCGCCCTTGACCACCACGATGGTTGATCTGGGCGTCCAGCCCGTCTCCAATGCGTTCCGCACACCAGCGCAGCGGTCTGAAGGCGAGATGTTCTATCCGCTCCGTGCCTATGTCTGCGAGGCGTGCTGGCTGGTGCAGTTGCAGGATTTCGGCTCGCCGGATCTGCATTTCCATGGCGACTATCTGTATTTCTCCTCGTTCTCGCCATCCTGGCTGGCGCATGCACAAGCCTATGCCGACAGCATGATTGCCCGTTTCGGCCTGAAGCCAGGCATGCAGATGGTCGAGATCGCCAGCAATGACGGCTATCTGCTGCAATACTTCAAGAAGGCCGGAATCGCCTGCCTCGGCATCGATCCTGCGCAGAACTGTGCGGATGCGGCCCTTGCCCATCACCAGATCACGACCGAGGTGGCATTTTTCGGGAGCGAGACCGCCACCCGGCTGGCAGAGTCAGGCCACTGCGCCGACATGATGGCCGCCAACAATGTTCTGGCACATGTGCCGGACATCAACGATTTCGTTGCGGGCTTCAGGATCCTTCTGAAACCGGAAGGCGTGGCCACGTTCGAATTCCCGCACCTGATGGAGATGCTCCGCAACACCCAGTTCGACACCATTTACCACGAGCATTACTCGTATCTGTCGCTGCTCGCGCTGCAGCCCCTGTTCGCCCGCCACGGTCTTCGGGTTTTCGATGTGGAACGCCTGGCAACCCATGGCGGCTCGCTCAGGCTGTTTGTCAGCCATGCGGCAAGCCAAAATGCCGTCACGCCTGCCGTCGCCAACCTGACGGCCGAGGAGAATGCGGCCGGTCTGGCCGACAGGGCGACCTATGAGCGTTTTGCCGAACAGGTGAAGGCCTTCAAGCGCAACTTCGTGCGCATGCTCATCGACCTGAAGGATCAGGGCTTCGCCATCGCCGCCTATGGAGCCCCTGCCAAGGGCAACACACTGCTCAACTATGCCGGCATGCGGTCGGACATCATCGATTTCACCGTTGACAGGAACCCGGCCAAGCAGAACCTGGATTTACCGGGCCTGCGCATCCCGGTTCTTGCGCCCGAAGCCATAGCGCTGCGCAAGCCTGACATCGTGCTCATCCTGCCGTGGAACCTGAGCGGCGAGATCATGGGGGAACTCGCCCACATCAAGGCATGGGGAGGCCGTTTCCTGATCCCGATCCCCACCCCGCGCCTGGTGGCACCAGGCTGACCGGGAGCTTCGGCACCGACGATGCAACCATTAACCAACCATTAGGGTTAATGAAACATGATCATGGTGAGGCGATTCAGAAGGATCGCTGGTCCAGAACGGGACACACAAGCCGATGAGCGACATTGTTCTTTCAAAAGGTATCCGCAGCAACCTGCTGTCGCTGCAGAACGCCTCCAGTTTGCAGGACAAGACCCAGTTGCGCCTCTCGACAGGCCGGAAGGTCAATTCGGCGCTGGATGACCCGCTCAACTATTTCCAGTCCGAAAGCCTGAACACGCGCGGCAAGGATCTGAGCCGCCTGCTCGACAATATCGGCCTCGGCATCAAGACCATCGAGGCGGCGGACAATGGCCTGAAAGCCATGACCCGCATGGTCGAGCAGATGCAGGCGGGCCTGCGCACGGCGCTGAACTCCAATGCGACCAATGCAAAACTGGCTTCGGGCATGGACCCCGTGAGCAAGCGCGCGGTCGATTACCTGACCAATTCCAACATCGTCGGGTCATCAGGGGTCGGGGCGCCAGGGGCCTTCGCGGCAGGCGCCCCCGTTCAGATCGATTTCTCGGTGCCGTCCAACCCGGCGATCACGGCGGGCGTCGCGCCCGGCACGTTCACGATCACCTTCACCAATCCGATGACGGCGCAGCAGCTTGTCGCTGCCATCAACACCAACGTCAACAACCTCAACGCCACCACCGGCGAACGCTATGTCAACGCCTCGATCGACGCGGGCGGGCGGCTGATTGTCGACAACACGACCAACGGAACGTTGCAGCTCCAGCTGGGCGGCACCGGCGTTCCGCCAAATTCGCTCGGCACGCTGTTCGGCACGTTCGAGCCGCCCCTCGCCACCTCGACGGCGGTCAACACCGGCGTCATCCCCGCCGCCACCAACCCGACCCGCGCAAAATTTGCCGAGCAGTACAACGACATCCTGACCCAGATCACCTTTGCGGCGCGCGACTCGAGCTACAACGGCACCAACCTGCTCTACGGGCAGACGCTCGACATGGTGTTCAATGAGGATGCCTCGACCCGCATGATCATCCGCGGTGTCGTGTTCGATGCGGCCGGCATCGGCCTATCGGCCAATGACACGCGCCGCAACATGCAGTCCGACACCGAGATCAATGCAGGCCTGGCCAGGCTCGATGCAGCGATCAAGCAGATCCGCGCGCAGCAGGCCACGTTCGGCGCCAACAACACGGTGGCAACGACACGGCAGGATTTCACCAAGGAGGCCATCAAGCTCATGAAGATCGGCGCTGACAACCTTGTGGTGGCCGATCTCAATGAGGAAGG
>JANMHN010000478.1:0-1632 GCA_031375185.1 Allobosea sp.
GGCACAAGCACGGTGGCAGACGAAGCATTCGTTGGACCATTCATGGCATGACCATAGCGGCTGCCGCGAGCCTCACAATGCAGCATGACGCGCGGCGGGGAAGCGCCCCGTGCGGGACGGGAAGGCGCGCAACCTTACGGATAACGCCTACAGCGCCATCTGGTCCTGCTGGATCAAGGCGCGCAGCAGAGGATTTGGAAACCGGCGGGCAATGGTGACAGCGTGGAAGGTTTCCGCGATGCCGGGCAACCGGTCCGCCTCGACCAGCAATCCAGATGCCAGTTCGTCCTTGACCACGATCGGCGGCAGCACGGCAAGGCCGATGCCTTCGCGCACGAGAAGGCGCATCATCGCCATGTCATCGACCTCCGCCGCGATCTGGGGGCGGATGGCGAGCCGGTCCATCAGCGCGTCGAAACCGGTGCGCACGCTGCTGTCGGAGGTTGGCAGGATCACAGGATGCACGGCAAGCAGATCGGCCAGATGATGGCTCTCGCGCAGGCGCTCAGGCGAGCCGACAAGGCTGACGCGCTGTTCGGCCAGCCGGTGCGAGACGAACGGCGTGACCGCGTCGCGCGCCGGGGCCTGGTTGACCAGCACCACATCGAGGTTGAGTGCTTCGAGCGCGCGCAGCAGTTCCGCAGGGCTGCCTGATCTCAGGACGACCTCGACATCGCTGCGCCCCAGCACCGGACGCAGGAAGCCAAGCTGGAAGTTCCGTGACAATGTGGCCTGCGCGCCGACGCGCAAGGCCTGGCGGGCGCGGCCTGTGCCGCGCAGGGTGCCCATCAACTCGTCGCCGGTCGCGAAGATCGCCTCGGCATGATCGAGCGCAATGCGGCCTGCCTCCGTCAGATGAAGCTGGCGGCCGCGCCGCTCGAACAGCGTGTGTCCGAGCCGCTCTTCCAGCTTCCTGATCTGGACCGACAGCGCCGACTGCGACAGGTTGAGCCGCGTGGCCGTGCGGGTCAGGTTTCCGTCCACGGCGACCGCCCAGAAATAGCGCAGGTGGTTGTAGTTCATCTCGGCCATACCGTTCTATAAAACAGAACGTAATGCTTTGAACAATGAATTTTTCTCACATCTGCTGACCTGTTACGTCGTCTCCACACAGCGCACCCGCGCCTCCAGGATGATGCCATGACGGTTTACCTCACCCCGTTTCTCGCGCCCGCAGTCTTGCTGGCGGCTGCTGCCATCGCGGCGCTCGTGCCTGCTGGCCGCACGAGGCTTGTATCCCTCATTGCAGAAGGCGTAGCGCTCGCGGCACTAGGAATTGCCGTCATTTCGGCAGTCCTGCTGGCCCTTCACGGCGCCGGCACGGGCGGCGTGACAGGTGCAGGCGGAGCGGGGCTTTCCGCCCGGCTGGACAGCATCAGCGTGATAATGCTGCTGCTCGTGACCTTCATCGGCTGGATCGTGGTGCGGTATGCAGCCACGTATCTTGACAGGGAACCCGGACAAAACAGGTTCATGGGCTGGCTTTGCGCTACGCTTGCCGCAGTCCTCCTGCTCGTCCAGTCCGGCAATCTGGCACAGTTGCTGCTGGCATGGATCGCGACCAGCACATTCCTGCATCAGCTCCTGCTGTTCTATCCGGAGCGCATTGCCGCGCAGCGCGCGGCGCGCAAG
>JANMHN010000018.1:0-2191 GCA_031375185.1 Allobosea sp.
CGCATGCTCGGCGTGGCCCTTCGCATCCTCAAGCGCCGTTCGCTGGCGGAAGATGCGGTGCAGGATGCCTTCGTGCTGGTCTGGCGCAATGCCGCCAAGTTCGATCCCGCCAAGGGTTCGGGCACGACATGGCTCTACACCGTGTTGCGCAACCGCGCCCTGACGATTCTCAGGACCGAGTCCCGCGCTGAACCGACGGAGATGCCGGTTGGCGAGGAGATCGCCGACGAGGGTGAAAATCCGGAAGAGACGATTGCGCGGCTGTCAGACGCCGAAGCACTGAAGCATTGCCTCGAAAAGCTCGAACCCAAGCGCCGCATGGCGATCGCACTGACCTATGTTCACGGCCTCAGCCATGGCGAACTGGCGGGCAGGCTCGGCATTCCGCTGGGAACCATCAAATCCTGGCTGCGCCGCAGCCTGCTGACGCTTCGGGAGTGCCTGCAATGACCACGGGTTCTTCACCCTTATCAGCGCCTGTGCCGCAGCATCTCCAGGCGCTCGCCGCCGAGTTCGCGCTCGGACTGCTCTCCACAGATGAGGCCAAGCAGGCCTCCGAACGCGCCGCCACGGACGCGCCGTTTGCCGCCGAGGTCGAACGCTGGCGTCGGCATTTCTCGGGCTTTGACAGGACAACGCCGATGGCCGCACTGCCCCCCGACCTGTGGAGCCGGATCGAGGCCAAACTGGCTGACGGTTCGATCGTCGATGACGCTCCGTCTCTGGAAACCTCTCGTTCCCGCGAGTTGCGCGATGCGGGCCGTCTGCCGATCAGCAGCGGCGAGGCTGCGGCGGACTCGCGTCGCCGCCTGTTCGCCTGGGTCTGGAACAACATCAACGTCTGGCGCATCGGCGGCCTTGTCGCGACAGCGGCAGCGATCATCATCACCATGGGCCTGGGCTCGCAATTGCAGCAGGCCCGCTCTGCGCCCGTGCTGGTGGCGATCCTGCAGACGCCCGACAACCAGACCGCTGCAGTGGTCAATGCCTTCGCCGACGGCCGCACCGAACTGGTGCCGCTGACCACCTTCACCGTGCCGGCCGGCAAGGTGCTGGAGGTCTGGACCTTGTGGGACCGCCAGGTCGGCCCGCGCTCGGTCGGATTGCTTGCCGCCATGTCCTCGTCCAGGCTCAAGCTCGACAATCTGCCGCTGGGCGCGAACCAGTTGTTTGAGATCACGCTTGAACCGGCAGGCGGATCGCCGATCGGGCGGCCCACCGGGCCAATTCTGGCAATAGGGCGAACGGCGCAGCGGATATAGCCCGTCATTGCGAGCGCAGCGAAGCAATCCAGCACCGCGGCGCACAGAGTCTGGATTGCTTCGCTGGGCTCGCAATGACATGCCCCTCACACCACCACCGTCACCTGCTTCGCGGCCCTTGTCAGCGCCGTGTAAAGCCAGCGCGCGCGGTGCTCGCGGAAAGCGTAGGATTCGTCGAACAGGTAGACGTTGTCCCATTGAGAGCCTTGCGCCTTGTGGACGGTCAGCGCGTAGCCGTAGTCGAATTCGTCGCCATGGCGGCGCAACTCGTAGGGCAGCGTTTCTTCCGTGCCCTCAAAGTAATTGGGGAACACCGACACCTTGACCGGCTTCGCAGAGGGGTCTTCCTCGGGCGTGATGCGCATCGTCACCAGTTGCGATTTCGAGGTTTTCAGCTCGGCGATGGTCCAGAGGCCGCCGTTCAGCAGGCCCTTCTTGCGGTCGTTGCGCAGGCAGACCAGCTTGTCGCCCGCCACCGGCATGTTCGAGGTTCGGCCCAGCAATTCGCGCAGGCGGGTGTTGTAAAGCCGCCGCGTCTTGTTCAGCCCCACCAGAACCTGATCGGCTTCCAGCACGGCCGCGCGGTCAACGGCGTCGCGGCGGATGACGCGGCTGCTGCCATGATCACCGACACTCAGCCTGCCGCCCTCGCGCACAGCCATGGCCAGATGCACGATGGGATCATCAGCCTCCTGCCGGTGGATTTCGGTGAGCATCGCGTCAGGCTCGGCCTCGGTGAAGAACCCGCCGCCCTTGACCGGGGGCAATTGCGCCGGATCGCCCAGCACCAGCACGGGCACGCCGAAGGACAGCAGGTCGCGGCCCAGTTCTTCGTCCACCATGGAGCATTCGTCGATCACGATCAGCTTGGCCTTGGAGGCCGCGCCATCGGGGTTGAGCACGAAGGTGGGGGCTTCCTCGTTCTCGCC
>JANMHN010000023.1:0-4901 GCA_031375185.1 Allobosea sp.
AGTCAGCGGTTCGATCCGGGCGAATTCACCGATCTTGGTGTCGTAGAGGATGGTGCAGCCTGAGCCGATGGTGGCGCCGCGCCCGATCTGGATCCGGCCGACCTTCATCACGCGATCCTCGTAAAGGTGCGTCTGCGGACAAGAATGGGCATTGATGACGCAGAAATCGCCCAGTGTGATGCAGTCGAATTCCGTCACGTCCGTCCAGTCCATCAGGACACCCTTGCCGACCTTGGTGCCGTAGAGCTTGAGCGCCCAGGGCAGGAACGGCGTGCCGCGCATGTATTCGAGCGAGGCCTTGCCGACGAGCCCGCCATAGAGCACGGCGCAGGCCTCTGTCCGCATCGCCCACCAGGACCACATCGGCTTCATCACGGGCTTGTAGACCCCCATCATGATCCACTTGAAGGCCACCGAAACCGAGATCAGCGACAGCGCGATCACCACACCGGCAGACAGGAAGATCGCGAAAGCGAGCAGATATTTTCCGTCCGTGATGGGCGCTTCGATGGTGTCGGCAGTCATGTAGCCCATCATGATGAACAGCGCGGTCGGCAGCGATGTGTGCATCGCCTCGAACGTGGCGCGCCACAGCCGCATGCGGAAGGGCGGCTCATAGGTGGCGGAGGCGCCGAGATTGACACGCTGGCGGACCGGCAGCTTGATGGCGGGCGAGCCGAACCAGGTCTCGTTGGCCTTGACGTGCAGAGAGTCCGGCATCTTCGACTTCACGCCGATCAGCGCGCCATCCTCGATGACAGAGCCTGCCGGAATGATGGCCGCATTGCCGAAGAACACCCGGTCGCCGGTCTTGACCGTGCCGAGGATCATGTAGCCGTTGCGGATTTCCTCGTCGCCGAAGATGGCTTCGTCACCGATGAAGTTGCCTTCGCCGATATCGACAAGATCATAACGGCCAGCAAGGTTGGTTGAGATTTCCGAGCCCTTGCCGATCTTGGCACCCATCATCTTGTACCAGTAGCGCATGTAGACGGTGGCAAAGAGAGAATTCAGCGTCTCGAGCACCACCTCGGTGCAGAGCGCCACGCACCATTTGCGGAAATAAAACACCGAATAGATCGAGTAGGTGCCGGCCCTGACACGCGGCAGGATGAGCCAACGCACGGCAATCACGATCACCATCGAAACCAGGATGAGGATCAGCGCCGTCGGCCATGTGTAGAACAGCAGGTCACTCCACGCGATCGTGTAGTCGAGTTCGCCGCCAACCCAGGCATCGAGATTGTAAAGCACGTAGAAGGCCGGGAAGATCGGCACCAGCCCGATCATCAGCAGCAACGTATAGGCGACGAAATAGGCGCATCCGAGCAGGAAACGCTGCCATTTCGGCACATCGGGATGTTCGGGAAGCGAGGCGCGGTCCACCATGCCGACCTTGCGGGGCGGCGAGCCGTCCCAGACCTCCCATGCGGGAACGACCTGGTCAGGCAGGATGCAGGTCAGGTCGCGCAACTCCGCCCCTTCGCTGACGACCGATCCGCCGGACAACACGACGGCATTGCCGATATAGGCATGGTTGCCGATCTCCACGGGCGCGATGATCATCTCGTTGGCCGTGTACTCGACATTGGCCATCTTGACCTTCGAGCCGGTGGAGACCCGCTCGCCGATGGTGACAAGATCCCAGGCTCCGGCCTCGAATTCGGAAATCACCGAATCCTTGCCGACCTTGCCGCCCAGGAGCCGTATCCAGACGCGCATCAGCGGCGACATCTGCAGGAACTTCGGCGTGGTGGTCTGGATCAGCCGCGACACCAGCCAAATCCGGTAATAATACACGCCCCACAGAGGATATGTGCCGGGCTTCGTGCGCCCGATGATGATCCATTTGAGACTGATAATGATGGCTTTGACCACAAGGTTCAGCGTCACATAGATGCCGCACAGGATCGCCATTTCCTGCCAGAGCGATGTTCCGCCCTTGATCAGGAAGATCGAGGACAGGAACAGCCCGAGCCACTGGATTGTGACAAGTCCGAGGATGAACGGCATGGCCGCGGCCTGCGCCAGCCCGCACCAGAAGCGGCGCATGAAGGGTGGCGGCTCGAAGGACAGATCCCTTGGTCCGCCGCCGCCCGATGCCGCGATACGCTCGTCGAGCGCTGCTCCCATCGCGCGCAGGGTGCGCAGGTTGTAGACATCCTGCAACGTGATCATGACATGGTCGGGAGACTGGCGAACGGCGGAGATGAACTGCGCCGCGATCAGCGAATGACCGCCCATCTCGGTGAAGAAATCGACATCGAAGGCGATGGTCTGGCCCTTGAACAGCGGCTTCGCCGCTTCCAGCAGCACGGCCTCCGTCGCGGTTTCCGGCTGGGCCTGGATGGTTGAGGCAGGTGTCACCGTCAGCGTGGCGGCTTTCAGGGTCTTGCGGTCCACCTTGCCCGAAGCCGCAAGGCGCGGCAGGACATCCACCTGTTCCCAATGTCCGGGGATCATGTAGGGCGGGAGCTTGGCCCTGAGGCTGTTGCGCAGCGCGTTGCGGTCAACCGTCTGGCCCGCATCAGGCACCAGGAAAGCAACGAGCTTGTCGATGCCATCGTCGTTGCGAAGGACCACGGCGGCCTGCGAAATACCCGGCTCGTCGGCCAGCCTGGCCTCGATCTCGCCAAGTTCGACCCGGAAACCGCGGATCTTGACCTGATCGTCAATGCGCCCATGGAAGGCGATGTTGCCATTTGCATCAAGGCTGACGGCGTCACCCGAGCGGTAGAGGCGGCTGTCGGCCAACCCATCTGCCAACCCATCCCCCGTGCCGCCGAAGGAGTTGGGAACGAATTTTTCTGCCGTAAGGTCAGGCCGCGCCAGATAGCCGACGGCAACGCCGGGGCCGCCGATCCAGAGTTCGCCCTGTTCGCCAGGCTGGCACACGGCGCCGGCCTCGTTCACGACATAGCAGGTGTAGTTGGGAATGGGCTTGCCGATGGTGACGACATCGCCGGCCTGCAATTCCGCCACGGTGGCGACGACGGTCGCCTCGGTCGGCCCATAGGTGTTGAACAGGCGGCGGCCTGGTTTTGCCCATTTGGTCACGATGGCTGGAGGCAGCACCTCCCCGCCAAGGATGATGATGCGCAGCGAGGGAACCTCGCGGGGCAGCACGCCCAGCAAGGTCGGCACGGTGTCGATGACAGTGACGCCTGCACGCTCCAGCACGTCTGGAAGATTCTCGATGTCACCCATCACCTGCGGTGTCGCCACATAGAGCGTGGCACCGGCCAGATACGGAACCCAGATTTCTTCCATCGAGAGGTCGAAGGCGACGGAGGCACCCTGGAAGACAACGTCAGAGCCGTTGAAGCCATAGACCTCGTTGGCTGAACGCAGGAAATGGCAGATGTTGCGATGGTTGATGACGATGCCCTTGGGCTTGCCGGTCGAACCAGACGTGTAGATCATGTAAGCGGGGTGGTCAGGGGTCAGCCCTGCGGCGCGGGGGAACAGCTCCATGCCGGTGTCACCAGACTTGAGCACATCCGGCGACCAGACCATGACACCGGCATCAGCGGCCTTGCCCACATGGTCCGGAGCGGTGATCAGGCCTGCCGCGCCGCAATCGGCCAGGCATGTCGCGATCCGGTCCACCGGCGCTTCCGCATCGAACGGGAGCCAGGCCGCGCCGGAAATGCTGATGGCGATCTGCGCCACCAGAAGGTCGATGCCGCGCGGCATCCACAACCCGACAACCCCGCCTGTGCCGACACCGTTCCGGGCAAGACCGCGTGCGATGGCACAGGCTTCGGCCCAGACCTCCGCATAGGTCAGGGAACGCACGGCATCGCGCATGGCCACATGCGAGGGTCGCACCTTGACGGTATCGGCAAACAGCTCCGCCAGCACCTCATCGCGGACCAGATCAGGCCGGGCCGCACCCATCAGGATAGCGTCACCTGACATCGGCGACGTCACAGGCGGAAACTTGACTTGTTCGTTCATGGCTATCTTGGGCCAAACAGGCCGCCCGCAGGTTTTGTCACCCGCCTGCAGCAGCTGCCAGCTGCACTCCCGTTTTCCACCCGCGCCATCATCTCAGCGCAACCTGCACGCGTTTGCAGCCCCGGACTGCCATGACTTCAGTCTTAACAAGATGTGGACTGAACCGCCAGTGAATGTGACATGGTGAAAGCGGATCACACTTGCCAGCGTGGCGTGTGGTCGCAGAATCCACAGCTTTTTCGTGTAAAGCAGACGTCATCGTGGTCCGTCACAGCCTATATCCGCTGCAATGTTGCACGCCTAATACCAGCGGTAGCCATCAGCCGTGACAATCATGATCTTGCCTTGCCAGATATCGAGATCTTCGGCGACGCCCTTGGGCTCGAAGCCAAGGCCTGCCATGGCCGTGCGCATCACGCCGCCGTGGCTGACCACAACCGTGTCGCGGCTGATCGCGGTCAGCACCGGCATGATCCGCTCCATGAGCATCTGGTAGTTTTCGCCGTCTGGCGGAACATAGGACCACTTGCCCTTCTCGCGGGCCCGCGCCCGTTCCGGATCGCGGCTGCGGACCTCGCGCCAGGTCAGGCCTTCCCATGTGCCGAACGTGATTTCGCGCAAGCGCTCATCCACCTTGTAGGAGGTCGGGTGAAGCCCGATGGCGCGCCGGGCAATCTCCATGGTTTCGCGTGCGCGAGACATGGGCGAGCACAGATAGTCAAGGTCTTCGGCCATGGGCGCGACCTCGCGCAGTTTCTGCCCTGCCTCCTCGGCCTGGACGCGGCCATAGTCATTTAGCGGAATGTCGCGCCCGCCCTGCAGCCGTCCTTCGGCATTCCAGTCGGTTTCGCCATGGCGGATCAGGTAAAGGGTCAAGCCATCTTTCAGCATGGCCGCGTGGGTGACATGGCCGCACTGAAAGGTCAAAGATTCTCGAGCGA
>JANMHN010000092.1:0-3727 GCA_031375185.1 Allobosea sp.
GGCTTTGTGCATGAGCAATGCTTTGAATGATGATCCAAGCCCGGACCTGAAGGAAAGAGCACCCCGACTATGCTCGCCCTGCTAGCTGATCTCTCGAGCCTCTTCGGACCGCTCAACATCTTCCGCTACATCACCTTCCGCACCGCTGGCGCGACGGCGACATCGCTGATGCTTGTGTTCTTCTTTGGCCCCGCAACCATTGCCTGGCTGCGCCTCAAGCAGGGCAAGGGCCAGCCGATCCGCACCGATGGCCCCGAAAGCCACCTCGCCAAGCGCGGCACGCCCACCATGGGTGGCCTGATGATCCTCACGGGGCTGATCGTCTCGACGCTTCTGTGGGCCAATCTCAGGAATATGTTTGTCTGGATCGTCGTGTTCGTGGCAATCTTCTATGCGGCCATCGGCTTTTACGATGATTATCTCAAGGTCACGAAGCAGTCGCATAACGGCTTTTCCGGCAAGGCCCGCATCGCGCTTGAAACCATCATCGCCGTGCTGGCCTGCTATGCCATCATGCTCTTGTCCCCGCCCGGCCTGTCGCAGGCATTCGCTGTGCCGCTTCTCAAGGACACGCTGATCTATGTCGGCGTCTTTTTTCCGCTGGTGGCGGCCTTTGTCGTTGTGGGTGCCGGCAATGCCGTGAACCTGACTGACGGGCTTGACGGCCTCGCCATCGTGCCGGTCATGATTGCCGCCGCCACGTTCGGTTTCATCGCCTATCTCAGCGGCAACGCCGTGTTCTCGACCTATCTGCAGATCAACCATGTGCCCGGCACCGGCGAACTCGCGGTGGTCTGCGGCGCGATCATCGGGGCTGGCCTTGGCTTTTTGTGGTTCAACGCCCCGCCGGCGCAGATCTTCATGGGCGACACGGGCTCGCTCGGCCTTGGCGGCCTGCTCGGCATCATCGCGGTTGCCACCAAGCACGAGATCGTCCTGGCCATTGTCGGCGGCCTGTTCGTGGTCGAAGCCCTGTCGGTGATCATCCAGGTCGCGGTCTTCAAGCGCACCGGCAAGCGCGTGTTCCTGATGGCGCCGATCCACCACCATTTCGAGAAGAAGGGCTGGACCGAAGCCCAGGTCGTGATCCGTTTCTGGATCATCTCCGTTGTCCTGGCGCTCGTAGGCCTCTCCACCCTCAAGCTGCGTTGAGTTTGTCATGACCCCGATCACCACGTTCAGCGGCAAGACAGTCGCGCTGTTTGGCCTTGGCAATTCCGGTGCCGCCACAGCCGTCGCCCTGCGCGAAGGCGGGGCCGAGGTCATCTCGTTTGACGACGACGAGCGCGCGGTCGGCATAGCCTCAGGCTACGGCATCCGCACCGGCAACCTGCGCGCCGCGAACTGGAAGGAACTGGACGCGCTGGTGCTGGCTCCCGGCGTGCCGCTGACGCATCCCGCGCCGCACTGGACGGTGCAGCTCGCCCGCAAGGCCGGAATCCCCGTCATCGGCGACATCGAGCTGTTCTGCATCGAGCGCAGAAAGCTGGCCCCGGCATCGCCGTTCATCGCCATCACCGGCACCAACGGCAAGTCCACCACCACGGCCTTGATCGCACACCTTCTGAAGATGGTGGGCCGCGATGTGCAGATGGGCGGCAACATTGGCGCACCGATCCTGACGCTGGAGCCACCATCGACAGACCGCGTCCATGTCATCGAGTGTTCCTCCTTCCAGATCGACCTCGCACCCAGCCTGAACCCCAGCATCGGTATCCACCTCAACCTCACGCCCGATCATCTCGATCGCCACGGCACGATGGAAAACTACGCCGCCATCAAGGAGCGCCTGGTCGCGCAATCGGCTATCGCCATTGTCGGCGTCGATGATGACGGTTCGAAAGCCATGGCCTCGCGCCGTGCCGCGACGGGCCTTCCGCTGTGGCGCATCTCCGCCGAAGCTCCGGTGGACAATGGCATTTTCGCCGGCGTCACCGCCAATGACGGCGCGCTCGATGTGCGCCTGGTGCGTGTCGAAGGCGGCAAGCCCCGTGTGGTCGCCAACCTCTCCGGCATCGGCTCCCTGCGCGGCATGCACAACGCCCAGAATGCAGCCGCTGCATTCTCCGCACTATCCGCGCTCGGCATCGCGGAAGACGTCATCGCAGCGGGCCTCAAGAGCTATCCCGGCCTGCCGCACCGCATGGAGGAAGTGGCGCGCAAGGGCCGCATCGTCTTCATCAACGACAGCAAGGCCACCAATGCCGATTCCACCGAAAAGGCGCTGACCTCCTTCCGCGATGTGTTCTGGATTGTCGGTGGCAAGCAGAAGGATGGCGGCATCGAGCCCCTGCGACGTTATTTCAAGAACATCGCCAAGGCTTACCTGATCGGGGCCTCGACCGACGCGTTCGCCACGACGCTTGACGGCCACGTGCCGTTCGAGAAAAGCCTGACGCTCGACAAGGCCGTTGCGGCGGCGGCGCGCGATGCGGCGGCCCATGGCGGGAGCGGGGATATCTGCGTGCTGCTCTCGCCAGCAGCAGCCTCCTATGACCAATTCCAGAATTTCGAGCATCGCGGCGACGTGTTCAGGAAGCTGGTTGGGGCGCTGGGATGACCCGTCATTGCGAGCGTAGCGAAGCAATCCAGCATCGCGGCGCACCAAGGCTGGATTGCTTCGCTCTGCTCGCAATGACGTCCTGTCTCACCGCGCCACCCTCTTCGCCGCGAAGACCAGCCCGACAACCACCACGGCCGAGCCCCAGACGACAGGCTCCACCGCTTCGCCGACGATCACTGCTGCAAAGATCAGCGTGATGAAGGTCTGCAGGAGCTGCACCTGCCCCACCCGCGCGACGCCCCCCATGGCGAGCCCCGCATTCCAGGCGAAGAAGCCGACATACTGACTGATGACGGTCACATAAGCGAAGCCGAACAGCGCACTGACAGGTGCGCCAGCAAAGCTGCCCGGCCCGGTGACCGACGGCCATGTCCAGAGCATGCCAATGATGTTCACCGGCAGTGCGATCACCAGAATCCACGAGATAACCTCCCAACCCGGCATGCCACGGCTGAGCTTGGCGCTGAGAACATATCCAATCCCGGCGATGGCGACAGCGACCAGCATGATGAGATCTCCTGGCTGGAGCCTTCCGCCGCCGCGCATGGCAAAGCCGACGACAAACGCCATGCCCAACGCCGAAACGACCCAGAACGCACGTGACTGCGGCTCTCGCAGGATCAGCGCCGCAGCAACCGCTGTTGCCATGGGCAGGATACCGCCGATCACCCCTGCGTTTGATGATTCCATCAGCGTCATGGCAAGATTTACTAATCCCGGAAATCCCCAGACGATGCAGCTTGTCGAAATAACCATGAGGACCAGCGCTTCCCGGTCCGGAATGGGGCGGCGGAGCATCACCAGCAGCGCCAATGCCATCAACCCTGCCAGTCCCGGCCGCCAGAACGTGACGAACAGCGGATCGAACCACTGCACGGCAAGCCGCGTCATCGGGAATGTGCCCCCAAAAGCAACCACGCCCAGGAAACCGAGCAGAAACCCGAGTGTGGTGCGAGACATGCAGGAAGAGCTTTCGGCGAACAAAACGCAGTCCTGTCGCTCTACAGGCTTGGTTGAGTATTACCTCACAAATTCAACTGATGGCAGCTATGCGCAAGACCGATTGATCAGCCTTTGCACACCCGCACATCCTCATCCTGGGCCATCGAAGCAGGAGTGCCAGAGATGCACCACATGGATGTCATCCTTCGACGGGTGAAGGAT
>JANMHN010000097.1:0-2891 GCA_031375185.1 Allobosea sp.
CTGACCATGGCGCAGGGCAACCGCTACACATACCGGCTGCGCCCTTCCACCTACATGCAGACCAGGATGCTGGTGGATGCGGTGAAGGCACGCGGCGTGAAGCGCTGGGCCATTGTCGCGCCGAACTATGAGTATGGCCAGTCTGCCGCCGCGAACTTCAAGCGCCTGATGGCGGAGGCAACGCCGGGTTTCGAGGTCGTGGCGGAGCAGTTTCCGGCGCTTGGCCGCATCGATGCGGGTGCCACCGTCGGCGCGCTGGCGCAGTCGCGCCCGGACGGCATCTTCAACGTGACCTTCGGGGCCGACCTCACTCAGTTCGTGCGCGAGGGCAACACGCGCGGCCTGTTCGAGCGCCGCACGGTGGTGAGCCTTCTGACCGGCGAGCCGGAATACATGATCCCGCTTGGCGAAGAGACGCCCGAGGGCTGGCTCGTGACGGGCTATCCGTGGGAGCAGATCACCGATCCCGCCCATGTCGCGTTTGTTGCTGCCTACCGCGCCAAGTTCAACGACACGCCGCGGCTTGGATCGTTTCTTGGCTATGTCTTTGCCTACATGACGCGCGATCTGATCAACAAGGCCGGGTCTGTTGAAACCGAAGCCTTGATCAAGACCTTCGACGACATGAAATTCGACACCATTTCCGGCCCTGTCACCATGCGCGGCATCGACAAGCAGGCCACCATGGGGGCCTGGGTCGGAGAGACCGGCCTGAGCGGCAAGGCGGGCGTGATGAAGAACTGGCGCTTCGAGGACGGCGCGAAATACATGTTCCCGGAGGCCGAGGTGAAGGCCGTCAGGAAGGGATGAATCCCGTCATCGCGTGCGCAGCGAAGCGATCCACCCCTCCCGTGTGCGCAATCCTCATCCTGAGCCCGTCGAAGGATGAACTCCAGATAGCAGGTACTAAAACTCATCCTTCGACGGGCTCAGGATGAGGATTGGTGGAGTGTCTGGATTGCTTCGGCTTTCGCCTCGCAATGACGAGACATAAACCATGGACCTCTCCTTCATCGTCATCCAGTCGCTGTCAGGGCTCGCAAGCGCCTCGTCGCTGTTCATCATCGCGTCTGGGCTGACCATCGTGTTCGGCGTGACGCGGATCGTGAACTTCGCGCATGGCTCGCTTTACATGCTGGGGGCGTATCTCGCCGTCACCATCGTGCCGCGCCTGCTGGACATCGACCGTTCGCTGCCGATGTTCTTGCTCGGCATCCTGATCTCGGCGCTGATCGTCGGGGTGATCGGCGCATTGATGGAAATGATCCTGCTGCGCCGTATCTACAAGGTTCCGGAACTCTTCCAGTTGCTCGCAACGTTCGGTGTCGTGCTGATCGTGCAGGATCTGGTGATCAAGATCTGGGGCGCTGTGGAAATTCCCGGCCCCCGCGCGCCATCCCTGCGCCACGGCGTGTTCATCTTGGACCAGCGCTTTCCGGCCTATGAGCTGTTCCTGGTCCTGATGGGCCTCATCGTGCTGGGGCTGCTCTGGCTGCTGATGCAGAAAACGCGCTTCGGCGTGCTGATCCGCGCAGCGACGCAAGATCGCGACATGGTGGGGGCGCTTGGCGTCAACCAGGCGTGGTTGTTCACGGGTACGCTGTTCCTCGGCGCGTTCCTCGCCGGATTGGGTGGTGCGCTGCAGATTCCGCGCGTGGCGATCAACACGCAGATGGACATCTCGATCATCACGGAGGTTTTCGTGGTGACCGTGATCGGCGGCATGGGGTCGATCCCCGGCGCTTTCATCGCCGCGCTGCTGATCGGCCAGTTGCAGGCCTTCGGCATCCTCATCTTTCCGAAGATCACCGTGGTGCTGGTGTTCCTCCTGATGGCGGTGGTGCTGGTGATCAAGCCGTGGGGCCTGTTCGGCAAGCCCGATGCGGCTGCGGGGCGGGCCATCCTGCCCGAGGGCATCCTGTCGCTGAAGCGCTTTGGCACGCTTGACAACATCGTTGCCGCCACTGCCATCGCGCTGCTTCTGGCCATTCCGCTGGTGGGTGACAATTACATGGTCAAGGTCGGCATCGAGGTGCTGGTGCTGGCGCTGGCGGCCTTCTCCTTGCATTTCCTGATCGGCGTCGGCGGCATCGTCTCCTTCGGCCATGCGGCCTATTTCGGCCTGGGGGCTTATGCTGCCGGCCTGATGGTCACAAAGCTGGGCATGGCGATGGAGCCTGCCCTTCTGCTTGCACCGCTGATCGCCGGAGCTTTCGCCGCGCTGTTCGGCTATTTCATCGTGCGCCTGTCGGGCATCTATCTCGCCATGCTGACGCTGGCTTTCGCGCAGATCGTCTATGCCGTCTGCTTCCAGTGGGTGGAGGTCACCGGAGGGGACAATGGCGTTGTCGGCGTCTGGCCCTCAAGCTGGGCCTCATCGCGGCAGGTGTATTTCTACATGGTGCTGGCCGCGACGATGGCCGCCATCATTGCCCTGCGCCACGCCATCTATGCGCCGTTCGGCTATGCCTTGCGCGCCGCGCGTGACAGCGCCATCCGCGCCGACGCCATCGGCATCGACGTGCGCCGCCATCGCTGGTTCGCTTTCACCCTGTCGGGTGCGGCCGCAGGGCTGGCAGGCGCGCTATATTCCTTCTCGAAAGGCTCCATCGACCCCACCATGATCTCGATCCCCATGTCGGTGGATTTCCTGGTGATGGTGCTGATGGGCGGCATCCAGACGGTGATCGGCCCGCTCGTAGGGGCGGCGGCCTTCCACTCGGTCAAGGACTTCTTCATGCCGTTGACCGATTTCTGGCGCATGTTCCTCGGGGCTTCGATCATCACCATGGTGCTGGTTTTCCCGCGCGGAATCTCCGGCGCGGCCTCGACGCTGATGGAGCGTTTCAGGGCAAGGCCAGCAGCAGGGCCCATCGAGGCCAGACCATGAC
>JANMHN010000107.1:0-4349 GCA_031375185.1 Allobosea sp.
GCTTTACGCCGGCAGAGGTGGCGCGGCAATATGAAGTGAATCGCGCGTTGAAAGATCGCGAGCGGCACATTCTTGATCGTCGCAAAGCGCTGATGGCGGCGTATGCGATGGCGCTGCGCATGGACGACCAGGATGCTGTGCTGGACGCGCGTCGAAAGATCATGGCGTTCAATAAGGCATATCCCGAGAAACCGATTACCGGGCAGACCATTCGCCGTTCGTTGCGCGCGCGGGAGGCATACAGCGAACGAGCCGAGCGTGGTGTCGCGTATGACGGTGCGTTGCGACAGCGGATTGCGGAGGAAGAAGGTGTAGGCGGGGAAGGTCTGTGATGTGGCTGGTGATGCGTTGAAGTGGAGGACCGCAGCGTTGGCACATTGCGTTTCGTGCCGTGGTGCTACCGTCGAATTGCTCTCAGAAAAAACGATTATGAGGGCGTCAAACTGTTAGCGAATGTCATATTTTGAGGTACATACGTTAACGCACATATCACGGATCAATTCAAGGAGATAAACATGGCCACTCAGGCTTTCCGTTTCAGGGTCGCAGCTACGATTCTAATGCTTGCGACGATGTTCACAAGTTCCTTCGCCCATGCGCAAGCGAGTGATGGGCGGGACAAACCAAGCGCAGTCACCGGATTAGGAGGTTCTGTGCCGGCGACCTCGGACTTGTCGAGCGATCCTCAATGGCAAGTTTACGAGTTCGAGCGGGATGGTATCCGTTACCTGCAAATTAACGACAGCGCGAACCGCACCCGTGCTGCAATCGGGCAGATCGGCGCAACGGCGTGGGTGCTTCCCATTGGTCGAGATGCGGATCGCGTCGCGATCCAGACGGACGCGCCATCGACAATGGCAGGGCGTGTTCTGTATCGGGATGAAGAAATTGAAGTTGTCCACTACCTTGAGTCGAATCAGGATCGGTGGATCATTCGCCCGAGAGATTCGTCGCGCTAATCGGGTTGTTTGCTGTTGGTTTCCGAAAGGAGGACGCTGACGCGATGCGCATGGCGGCGCACGATGCCGCCATGCGCGCTAACTCTGGCGTTGAGTAATAAGGAAGCAGCAGCACCCGCTTGGCTGGCTTCCGCTTCTCCTGGGTTGAAAGCGGATACAGTGAAATAGATGCCGCGACGAGTCAGCGTTCGCCAGACGCGCATGCGAATGTGGAATTCTTCCGGTTTCCAGTCACACATCAGAACGATTGCGCTGCAAAAACCGTGATAGGCGGAAAATTGCAGTTCATCCGACAGTATTTTGGGGTCGCCATTGTCGAACCGGAATACGAGAGGCGCCCCCTCCGACCAACGATCCTCGAATGCCTGCGATTGCACCACGGCGAACAGCCCTTTCGCTTCGATTCCCACGGGGTACAAGCCAAGTGCATGCGTGTTGAATAGCTCGCGATGTCGTGTGGCCCTGTTGTTCACGGCGAGAGCTTCCGTGTATTTTCCTTGGGCTTTCAGCCAAGGAACGAGTTCGCGCATTTCCTCGTCTGCGAGGACATGTAGCTGCGCCATATAAAGCACTTGGTTGCGCGATTCGCTTGCATTGGAAAGCAGCGTGAGACGTGAAATTTTTCGGGCTTCTTCCTCGGCAACGCCTGCATCGATCGCTTTCTCAAAATGAGATGTGATTCGAGTTCCTAAGATAAGGAATGCTGAGGCTGCGATAGATAGACCGATCTGCGCCAGAAAAACGGTTTCATCGTAAGGGACGGCGGCACCCGGTATGCGTATATAGTTCATCGTCTGTGCGATGCCAAGATTGACGAGGACCACGCCGATTGCCGCACCAAGCCAGCCGTGGTAGTAGGTTAGGAATAGTGCGGGGCAGATCATCAGCATAAGGACTGACGTTTTGACCACGTTGTCATCGACATTCCAGAACTTGAGGTATGCAAACATTACGCCAATGAAGGCTAGTGCGAGTGCGGTGTCGCGAAATGTTTTTTTCAAAGTGCCTGCATATTGCCCCCTTCTCATCCATATCAGGACAGGCAAGACAACCATAAAAATACCGAGGTAGTTCCCGAACAAGTTATTCGCAAAGAACTTCATCGACACGCTGTCGTTCGGCCCGCCTAACAACGTATTGAGGCTAATCGTGCAGATTGCGCTCCATGCCGCAGTGCAGGCGGCGGCAATCGGAAGTCGGCGGACGATCATGTCCGCATTCCGCAGCTTCTTTCTCAGCAGGTATGGCGCGATTGAACCGCTTGCAATCAGAAGCGGTGGCCCGGCATATATCCAGAGAAGATCGTACTTGTGTGCCTTGGGGATACGTCCGTACATGACGGCAGCGGCATCACCGATGAAAACGAATGGCCAGTATCGGATGGGTAGAAAGAACAGGCAGACCGCCCGCAGCCCTGCGGGTAGAAACCACTGGTCGAAGGAAAAGTAGCGAAGTGCGAGATAGGTGAGTCCATAGGCAATACTGATCGCCAGCCCCTTTGCGATTATGGCCGTCAATCCTTTGGCATCGTCCACGCATTGCTCCCTGTTCCTTGGTGTTGACCGGCGACGCAGCCTTCATGTGTTTTCGGCTTTTGCCTTTCCGCAGCTTGCGTCTATCGCATTCTAGGCACAAACAGCCCGTTCAAAGCCAGCCGATGACCATGCCGAGTAGTTGCAGTTCGGGCAACTCCCCGATCGGCACAGGTGTCCTTGCCCGATCTTCATTATCGCCGACCAGTACCCACGAGTCCCGGCGGATGGCGACTCGGCGAATATCCGTGCGCCCCCACAGCGAGTAGGCATACACCCCGCCATCGACGACCTCTTCGATGCGAGTCGCGCTGATGTCCACCAACACCACGGCATGGCGCTTGATTTCGGGTTCCATCGTCCGCGACTGCTGCGTCACCCAGCGGACATGCTCGATGGGCGTTGCGCCCAATTCTCGCCGCAGCATGAGTTCCGGTAGCCACAGACGTTCCTGTTCATCGGCGCGGCCGAACCCCGGCAATCGTTCGACCACTGCATGTCCTGCGGGAGGATTTGCCCATGCTTCGGGTGCGCCAGCAGCAGGGGTGATAGCACCTGATTGCAGCAAGCGATCGTAGGGCTGGCTGATGGTTTCCGGCGGCACGCTAAGCACTTCGGCGATCTTGACTGCGTACTCGGCCGGGATCGGACGCCGACCGCTCCGCCATTGCGCGACGCTGTTGTCGCTGAACGTGCCGATTTGCGCGGCGAGCGCCCGGCTGCGGATACGGGTCTGGTCCATCGCAGCGACAAACGCGTCGGTGTATTTGTTCATTGGCTTGATCCTACTCGACCAGCGAGATGGCGATAGAAATTGAATATTGCCATTGACAATGTTTCTAGGCAATGGTTTGCTTGAGGCACAACGACTGACTGCCAGTCGCGGTGACTTAGGGAAACGCAGGATGCAGATCGAGACATGCCAAGTCGGGCGCGCACTGCGCCTCGGCGACAACACCCGGATCGACATCCATTGCCGCCAAGGGAGGCGGGTGGTCCTCGGTGTGACCGCGCCGGCTGGCACCGAACTGATCTTCGGCGGTGCCGCGCTCAGGCCGATGTCGGGCACGGCCGGTACATCGAGCTTCCTGTTTTCGCTGCAGTCGATCCGTCAGTTCACGCTGGGCGGGTTCGATGTGCGCGTCTGGCTCCCCGGCGAACTCTTGCCGCTCGCCGCTGACTGCGAGGACTGGCTGCACGTCGGCATCGCATCGGCCTGCATTGATTCCGCGCCTGCTTTGCCGGCCCCCTTCGTGAATGCGTCCCCCCTGGCGCAGCCCGAGCGCGACGGGGGCCGGCCTCTTTTGGGAGGCGTGTAAATGGACCTTATCGACTGCACCGTGGGCGACTGCCTCCACTTCGGCGACGACAGTCGCGTCCAGTTGACTGGGCGTATCGATAGCCTGCTTTACGTGTTCATTGATGCAAAACGATCCCATTCGCTGGAAGGTATCGATGGGTTCCATGCCAGCGCCCTGTGTCGCGGCGGGCATCGCGCGCACGTCCTTGCCCTGTGTGCCTACGACGAATTCGTGATCGGCCCGGTGCGCGTTCGGGTGGAGAGCGTGCGCGTCGATCTGCCCGGTGTGCAGGTCTTGCGTGATGTGCGCCTGCGCATCGATGCGCCAATGCCGTTCGTCCGCACACGGCCAGAATGCGTGCGACATCGTGAACGGCTGCGTGTGCAGGGGGCGTCATGCTGGTCTTGACCCGACGTATCGGCGAGAGCATCCGCATCGGCGATGCTGTGCGCCTGACGATCCGTTCCAAATTGCGCACACATGTCACGGTGTCACTGGTCGCGCCTGCAGATATGTCTATCACCGATGACAGCGATGCGCTGGTGCAACCCGCGTGG
>JANMHN010000120.1:0-3073 GCA_031375185.1 Allobosea sp.
GTGGTTTACCAGAACCGGCACAGGTTCCTCGCCTGCCAGTTCACCTTTGCCTGCGAAGGACGTTCCTTGCGCATCACCGAGCCAGAGCCATGGCGCGTGGCGGTGCAGATCGCGACAGATGTGGTCAGCGGAAAGATTTACCTCAGCGATGTCGGCGCCTCGACCCATTACCATGCCGACTACGTCCGCCCTTATTGGGCGCGGCGCCTGAAGCGGATGGACACGATCGGGCGGCACACATTTTACAAGCTGAAGCCGGGCCAGGCCTGATGTCTGGACAAGCCTGATGTCTGGGCAAGCCTGATTTCTGGATCCGGGCTGACATGTGACACAGCTTCGCGCGTAGGGCGCAAGGGGTGGCGCGATGTGTCGTCATGTGTCAGTGATCATCTGGCATATTCACCGGCACGGTCCGGGCACGTCCCCCTGTCCGGCTGCACCTGATGAGCATCGAAAGCCCTTGCATCAAGATTTGCGTGATTGATCCGGCCACTGGCTTCTGCGCCGGGTGCGGGCGCACAGGTGAGGAGATCGGGGCGTGGCTCGGCCTGCATCCTGGCCAGCGCCGCGAGATCATGGCGATCTTGCCGCAGCGGATGAGCATGATCGTGTCCCGCGACAGCCGCTGCACCATCCGGCGGCAGGCCAGGACATAGACCAACGCCACGGCGTGAAAGCGCGGAGAGGCCCGGCATGACGCAGGCACCGTTCTGGAAAACACTCACCCTTGACGAGATGTCACCCCAGCAATGGGAGAGCCTGTGCGATGGCTGCGGACGATGCTGCCTTGTGAAACTGGAGGAAGAGGACACCGGTGCCATTCATGCCACAGATGTGGCTTGCACCCTGTTCGATGCCGGCACCTGCCGCTGCAGGGACTACGAGCATCGCGCCACGAAGGTGCCGGACTGTGTGACGCTGACCCCGCACGACGTCCGCACGCTGGGCTGGCTGCCGCCCACATGTGCCTACAAGCTGGTGGCGCAGGGGGAGGATCTCAAATGGTGGCACCCTTTGCTGTCAGGCACGCCGGACACCGTCATCGAGGCAGGCGTTTCGGTCAAAGGCCGGGTGTTTGCCAGCGAGGATGACGTGCCGCCCGAAAAGCTGGTCGACCGGGTGACGAAATGGCCCCTGCGCTTTCCGCCAAAAGCCAGATGAAACCGTGTCGGACGGGCCTGCGTTGGACGTGTCGGGGCTCCCCGTCGTTCAGACGCAGTTCAGAGCCGGTTGGTCAAACGGCGCGATTGAATTATGGCTCTGTCTTTGACACAAGGACCGCAGACTTTCGCAGGGGCGAAATGGTTGCGATCAGGACTTTCCCGCATCGGCCCTGCCGTTGCGGTCACTTCATGAGGAATTCTCCATGAGCGGCAAGAAGTGGGTCTACACTTTCGGCGATGGCAAGGCCGAAGGCCAGTCGAGCATGAAGAACCTGCTTGGCGGCAAGGGGGCCAACCTCGCCGAAATGTGCAATCTGGGCCTGCCAGTGCCGCCCGGCTTCACGGTGCCGACCGAGGTCTGCGTCTACTATTACGACAATGGACACAGCTATCCGCCCGAGTTGAAAGACCAGATCGAGGCCGCACTCGCCGAAATCGGGCGCATCACCGGTAAGACCTTCGGTGATCCGTCCAATCCGCTTCTGGTTTCGGTGCGGTCCGGCGCGCGGGCCTCCATGCCCGGCATGATGGACACGGTTCTCAACCTTGGCCTCAATGACCTGACCGTGACGGCTGTGGCGCGCGCTGCGGGCGATGAACGCTTCGCCTATGACAGCTACCGCCGCTTCATCACCATGTATTCGGATGTGGTGCTGGGCTGCGACCACCACCATTTCGAGGAGACCCTCGACGCCTACAAGGAGCGCAAGGGTGTCCACCTCGACACGGACCTTGGCGCGGACGACTGGAAAACCCTTGTCGGCCGCTACAAGGACATCGTGAAGAAGGAGCTTGGCCGCGACTTTCCGCAAGATCCGTTTGAGCAGCTCTGGGGTGCCATCGGTGCCGTGTTCGGCTCGTGGATGAACGCCCGTGCCATCAAGTACCGCGAACTGAACAACATCCCCGCCGCCTGGGGCACTGCCATCAACATCCAGTCCATGGTGTTCGGCAACATGGGCGACACCTCGGCCACCGGCGTCGCCTTCACGCGCAATCCATCAACCGGCGAAAGGGAGCTTTACGGCGAGTTCCTGGTCAACGCGCAGGGCGAGGACGTGGTGGCCGGCATCAGGACACCGCAGGACATCACAGAGATGGCCCGCAAGGCGGCTGGATCGGACAAGCCTTCGATGGAGACCGCGATGCCGGAGGCGTACCGGGAGCTTGTCCGCATCTACGGCATCCTCGAAAAGCACTACCGCGACATGCAGGACATGGAGTTCACCGTCGAGACCGGCAAGCTCTGGATGCTGCAGACACGCAGCGGCAAGCGCACCGCCAAGGCTGCTCTGCGCATCGCGGTCGAACTCGCCAACGAGGGCCTGATCACCCAGGACGAGGCGATCATGCGCGTCGAGCCCGGCTCGCTCGACCAGCTCCTGCACCCCACCATCGACCCGAAAGCCGAGCGCCGCGTCATCGCGACCGGCCTGCCTGCCTCCCCCGGCGCTGCCACCGGCGAGGTGGTTTTCACCTCCAACGAGGCCGAAGCGCTCAAGAAAGCCGGCAGGAAGGTCATCCTTGTGCGCGTCGAGACATCACCGGAAGACATCCACGGCATGCACGCCGCCGAAGGCATCCTGACCACGCGCGGCGGCATGACCAGCCATGCGGCCGTGGTGGCGCGCGGCATGGGCAAGCCGTGCGTCTCCGGCGCAGGCCAGATCCGCGTGGACTATGCCAAAAAGACCTTCACGGTCGGAAGTCACACCTTGAAGGCCGGCGATTTCATCACCCTCGATGGCGGCACCGGCCAGGTCATGCTCGGCGAAATCCGCATGCAGCAGCCGGAGCTTGCAGGCGAATTCGCCACCCTGATGGTCTGGGCCGACAAGGTGCGCCGCATGAAGGTCAGGGCCAACGCCGAGACCCCTCTCGATGCCCGCACCGCGCGCGAATTCGGCGCG
>JANMHN010000171.1:0-6972 GCA_031375185.1 Allobosea sp.
GCGGGGGAGACGGCCTGCCGCCCATCCTGGCGCAAGCTGCATCCGCAGCCAGGCCCGCGATCACCAGCGATGCCGGAGGTTGTGGCTCGTTCGTGAGGGATGGCATCGACGGGCGGGTGGTGCCCACGGGAAACGTGGCAGACCTGACCGAAGCCATCATGCTGATGGCGCGCGCGCCGGGTCTTGTCGAACGGATGGGCCGGGCCGGGCGCGAGAAGGTGCTTGAAGGCTATACCGAGCGCAAGGTGATGGAAGGCTTCAAGGCGTTGTGGCGGCAGATGTTGACCGTGGACAGTGCCGCATGAACAGGGAGCCCGCAAAAACACCGACCCTGAATGCCCCAACCCTGAACCCCCCACCCTGACAGCCCCATGATCATGCGTGACCGGGAATTGTTCGTTCTGGCGCATACGCGGCTGCTGCCTGTTGCCTATGTGCCTCAGATCAGCCTGCATGTTGCCGACGCAGCGACGGCGCTCTGGCAGAAAACCGAGGATGAACTCGGCAAGATCGGGTTGCCGCCGCCATTCTGGGCCTTTGCCTGGGCCGGCGGCCAGGCTCTGGCCCTTCACGTGCTGGACTATCCAGATCTGGTGCGGGACAAACGCGTGCTCGATTTCGCCTCCGGCTCAGGGCTGGTGGCAATTGCAGCGGCAAAAGCAGGCGCGGCGCATGTCGAGGCCGCCGACATCGATGGCTTCGCATTGGCGGCGATGGTCCTCAACGCACGGGCCAACGGCACCGTGATCCATCCCCTGCCAGATGACCAGATGGGCCACGATGGTGGCTGGGAGGTCATCCTGGCCGGTGACATCTGCTATGAGCGCGGCCTCGCCGAGCGGGTGACGAGATGGCTTGGAACATTGGCGAGACGTGGCGCGACCGTACTGATCGGCGATCCGGGCCGCGCCTATCTGCCACGCGAGCGTCTCAGGCTCCTGGCGAGCCATGAAGTGCCGGTCACGCGCGAACTCGAAGATCAAGAGATCAAGCAAACGGGCGTGTGGCAGCTCGAAGGTTGATCGCTATCTCAGCCGAACTCCTTGCGCAGATCAATAGTGGCGCGGCTGCCGATGTCGTCGAAATGGGCCGTCAGCCACTTGCGGGCGGCGGCGCGACCTGCCTTCTTCAGCACCTGAAAGAAATCCCATTTTGCCGTGAGCTTGGACGAGGCGTCGATGTCTTTCAGGGACTCGCTCAGTGCGATGCGGTGCATCAGGATTTTCTTGTAGTCCTTGTCCGAAATCTTGCCGCCCTCGATCAGGCGGGTGACGAAATCGATGGCGCGCATCTCGCGCAGCAAGGTGGCGTTGAAGGTGATCTCGTTCAGCCGGTTCTGGATGTCGCGAGGTGTTTTCGGCGTGCCCTTTCGTTCAACGGGGTTGATCTGAACCAGCAGGATGTCATCCGTGCCGGAGCCATAGAACAAAGGATAAAGCGCAGGATTTCCCATGTATCCGCCATCCCAGTAGGGCACGCCGTCGATCTCGACAGCCTGGAACACGGTCGGCAGGCAGGCCGATGCCATGACGTGGTCGGCGGTGAGGTCGGCCCCGTCGAACACCTTGGCCTTGCCGGTTTCCACATTGGTCGCGGCGATGAAGAGCTTGAAATCGGTGCAGGTGCGCACGCGCGCAAAGTCGATCTCCCGTTCGAGGAAATCCTTGAGCGGGTTGATGTTGAGCGGATTGAAATCATACGGACTGGCAGATTGCTTGAACAGGCCGAGCCAGAACTCGCCGATGCCGTTCAGCCGGGAGGCTCCGAAGAACTGGTCGAAGATGGTGCGTTGCGCAGCGCTCAGGCCGCCATCGCGACTGATCGAGCGCCAGAAATTCTCAAGCTGCTTGCGTGCGCCATCCGCGCCACCTTCATTCCAGCCATCCGCAAGCACCACCGCATTCATCGCGCCGGCGCTGGTGCCGGAGATCGCCTCGAAACGCAGGCGGTCATCCTCGATCAGCTGGTCCAGCACGCCCCAGGTGAAGGCACCGTGTGCGCCGCCGCCCTGAAGCGCGAGCGAGATCGGCTTTCTGGCCGCGCTCATGCTGCGGTCCAGCCGCCATCAATCGACAAGGTCGTGCCGGTGATGGAGGCCGCAGCATCTGACGACAGGAAAACCGCGGCCGCGGCCACTTCCTCAATGGAGACAAAGCGCTTTGTCGGTTGTGCCTTCAGCAGGACATCGTTGATGACCTGTTCCTTGGTCATGTTGCGCGTGGCCATCGTGTCGGGAATCTGCTTTTCGACCAGCGGTGTCCAGACATAACCGGGCGCGATGTTGTTGACCGTGATGCCGTCGGTGGCCACCTCCAGCGCAACAGTCTTGGTCAGGCCCGTCACCGCATGTTTCGAGGCAACATAGGCCGATTTGAACGGTGATGCGACAAGGCTGTGGGCCGAGGTGATGTCGATGATCCGGCCCCATTTGCGCGCTTTCATGCCCGGCAGGGCGGCGGCGATGGCATGGAAGGCCGAGAAGAAATTGATCCTCATCAGGAGATCGAGCTTGTCCTCGGGAAAATCCTCGATGGGTGAAACATGCTGGATGCCGGCATTGTTGACGAGGATGTCGACGCTGCCAAGTTCGGCTTCGGCACGCTTGACGAGATGCCTCACATCATCGGTCTTCGCCATGTTGGCGGGGTCGAACAGCACCGTGACGCCGCTCGCCTTGGCCAGATCAGCCCGGATCGCCTCGCAATCAGGCGTCGGCAAGCCATTGAGCATGATGTTGCAGCCTTCGGCTGCGAGTGCCCTGGCAATGCCAAGGCCTATGCCGCTGGTGGAGCCCGTGATGACGGCGTTGCGGCCTTTCAGCGACATGTGACATTCCTCATGAAAGTGAATTGCTGCAATGCAGCATAGTGGCTTTGAATGCTGGTGCAAGGATGGACTGGAAAGGTTGCTGCGCGGAAGGATGACAGCGATGTGGTCATGTCCCGACATGCCAGCAAGAAGACATGCCAGCAAGAATTGGCCACGCATGACAATGCGCGCCAGCGTCAATGGTTCCGTGCTTTCGCCGGCAGAAACGATCAGCTTTTCGGGGAGACGGCTGCCTGCGTGAAAGTGGCCATGCCATTGTGGGTCGTCACGGCGGCCTTGATGATCGTGGCGGCAAGGGCTGCGCCCGAGGCTTCGCCGAGCCGCATGTCGAGCGCCAGCAGCGGCACCTTGCCAAGGCGCACCAGCACCTCGCGGTGAGCCCCTTCCGCCGACAGGTGGCCGGCGACGCAATGGTCGAGGGCGCCGGGATCAAGGGCGTGAAGGATCGCGGCTGCAGCGGTCACGACATAGCCATCGAGCACCACAGGGATACGCTGCAACCTTGCAGCGATGATCGCGCCGCAGATGGCGGCAATCTCGCGCCCGCCAAGACGCCGCAGAACCTCAAGCGGATCGTTCAGGTAAGCCTGATGCAGATCAAGCGCGGTGTCGATCACCAGGATCTTCCGGGCCAGCGCATCATCGTTGACGCCGGTGCCGCGCCCGGCCCATTTCGCGCCGCCCCCTCCATACAGCGCGGCATAGATGGCTGCTGCCGATGTGGTGTTGCCGATGCCCATCTCGCCAAGGATCAACAGGTCCGTGCCACCTGATATCGCCTCCATGCCGAAGGCCATGGTGGCGACAGTGGATTTTTCATCCATGGCAGCGGATTCGGTGAAGTCCTCCGTCGGCAGGTCGAGCGCCAGATCGAAGACCTTGAAACCGAAATCGAAGGCGGCACAGATCTGGTTGATGGCCGCGCCCCCGGCTGAAAAGTTTTCCAGCATCTGCTGCGTCACGGCTTGCGGAAAGGCCGAAACGCCATGCTTCGTCATGCCGTGGTTGCCGGCGAAGACACAGACCAAGGGCCTGTCGCAACTGGGCTTGCCCTTGCCCTGCCAGGCCGCCATCCAGCCGGCCAGATCCTCCAGCCGCCCCAGGCTGCCCGCAGGCTTGGTCAGTTCGGCATCCCGCGCCTGCACAGCCTGCACAGCCAGCGTATCGGCTTCGGGCATCGAGCGCAGCAGCGCACGGACATCGTCAAAGGGCAGTCCGGAGGTGGAAGCAGGCATGACACTGGCTTTCAGGAAACATTCGGGCTTTCAGGAAACATTCGGACTTTCAGGAAACATTCGGGCCATCAGGAGCATTGCGCACAAAATTGCGGACCGGTTTTGTGCGCAATGCTCTCAACCATCATCGTCGATCATCTCAATCCAGGATGATCTGTCCGCACGTCGTTGCGAAACTCAAGGCTGTTCCTGCTACAATGTTCGGGCAAGAGAAGTCCAGACAGACAAAGCATTGAACCGTATGACCGAGATCGAGACCCAGATACCGCCGCCAGATACGCGCGGAGCTCTGAACCCGGCGCGCTTCGCGCTGGCCGTGGCGCGCTGCATCAGGTTTTACTCCCGCCTGCCCGTTCCGGCCATTCCGGGGGAGAGCGATCCTCACGCGGTGCCGGATTTCCGCATCGAGCCTGTGGGCCTGCCGCTGGCGGGGCTGGTCATCGCCCTGCCGGCCATTGCCGTCAGCCTGCTGGCTTTTGCGCTGAAACTCGATGCGCTTCTTGTCGCTTCCCTTGCCGTGACCATGCTGGTGCTCACCACCGGGGCCTTCCATGAGGATGGTCTTGGCGACACCTTTGACGGGCTGTTCGGAGGCCACACGCCCGAACGGCGGCTGGAGATCATGAAGGACAGTCGCATCGGCGTGTTCGCGGGCTGCGCCATCATGCTGTCGCTTCTGCTCAGGGTCATCGCCCTTGCCTCTATCCTCAAGGTTGGCGGGCTTGATGCCCTAATCGGAGCCTTGTTGATCGCGGCTGTGATCTCGCGCACCGAGGGCGTTCGCGTGCTGGCGACACTGCCGACAGCACGTGCCTATGGCGCTGCGGCGGCGGTCGGAAGGCCGCTGTTGTCGACGGCCCTGATCGCGGCGGCGCTGGCCCTGGGCCAGACATGTCTTGTCGCGCTCCTCTGCGACCTGCCGTTCTGGGGCGTCATCGCGGGGCTGGTGCTGTCCAGCCTGCTTGTGAGCCTGCTCGCAGGTGTTGCACGGCGGCTGATCGGCGGGCAGACGGGGGACATTGCCGGCGCAGCGCAGCAGCTTTCCGAGATTGGTTTTTATATCGGGCTCAGCGCGGGGCTGGCATGATGGTCCGACTTCACAGATGTCCCTGTCCAGACCATATTTGCTGACCGTGACGATATGGATCGAGGATTTGGGACATCATCATGCTCCATCTGGTTCTGTTGGCTGGCGTTGTGGCAGCCATGGTCATTCTGGTCATCTTCGGCGAGGGCGAGAAGATTGCCGGTGTCGAACCGTCGATGTTAGCCTCGATGGTGACGCTAACGGTGTTCGGGCTGTTTGCGCTTGGCTGGGGCGCGTCGGAGTTCCGCGGCAAGTGGCGCGAAGCCTTGCGCAACGCCCTGCTCTGGATGCTGATCCTGTTCGGATTTCTCGCCGGATATGCCTACCGCTTCGAACTGCAGGATGTGGCCAACCGCGTGCTCGCGGAGGTCGCGCCAGGTCATGTGGTGATGGCGCGTGGCGGGGAGGTCAGCATCGCCCGCTCAGGCACGGGCAGCTTCATTCTGGCCGGCAAGGTCAATGGCCGGGATGCGCGCTTCCTGTTCGACACAGGCGCAAGCTCGGTCGTGCTGACGGATGCGACCGCCCGAAGCCTTGGAATCGATCCGGCGACGCTCGACTACACGGTGCCCGTCTCGACCGCCAATGGCCGCACCACGGCGGCCCGCATCAGGCTGGACAGGGTCGCCATCGGTCCCATCATGGAAAACCGTGTCGAGGCGCTGGTCGGCAGGCCCGGCGCACTGACGGAAAACCTGCTGGGCATGAGCTTCCTTGAGCGGCTTGCCAGCTATGAGGTGCGTGATGACAAGCTCATCCTGCGCGGAGGCCGGTGAAGACGGTGCTTATCTGCCGGTTTTCACGCGTGTCCATTGCCGTGTCACGATGCGCTGGGTCCGGTTATCATAGGTGGTGTTGGTGAACAGGCGCCGGAGGGTCGGCTCGTCCGGATAGATGCCCGGATTGCTGCGGATGTCCGGTTTCACCAGTTCCCGTGCCGGGAGGTTGCCGCTGGCATAGGACACCACATTCGAGTTCCTTGCGGCCATGTCCGCACGCAGCATGAAGTCCATGAAGGCGTGGGCTTCCGCGATATTGGGGGCATCAGCCGGGACAGCCATGGAATCGAACCACATCAAGGCCCCTTCACGCGGGATGATATAGCTGATCTCGATGGCATTCTTCGCTTCTTCGGCGCGGCGCTTCGCCTGAAGCACATCACCCGAATAACCGATGGCGACACATATCTCGCCGGTGGCGAGGGCATTGATGTACTCCGACGAGTGAAACTTGCGGATGTTGCCCCTGATCCGCACCAGCGCGTCCGCCGCCTTGCGAAGGTCGGCTTCCGAGCGCGAATCAGGATTCAGGCCCAGATAGTTGAGCGTGATGGGCAGGATTTCCTCCGGTGCATCAAGGATGTGGATGCCGCAATCCTTGAGCTTGTTCGAGAATTCCGGCTTCATCACCAGATCCCAGGAGTTGAGCGGCAGGCTTGGGCCAAGTCGTTCCTGCACTTTCCGGATGTTGATGCCGATACCGGTCGTGCCCCACATGTAGTTGACAGCATGCCTGTTGCCCGGATCGTGGGTGGCGAGGCGCTGGGCGATCTCGGGCCAGACATTGGCCGCATGCGGCAGCTTGCTGCGGTCCAGCGGCAGGAAGATCCCGGCCCTGATCAGCCGTGACAGGAAAGGCCCTGACGGCACGACCACGTCATAGCCCGACTTGCCGGCCAAGAGCTTGGTCTCGACGATCTCGTTGTTGTCATAGGTGTCGTAAACGATCCTGATCCCGGTCTCCCGCGTGAAATCCTCGAGCACCCTTGGATCGACATAGTCGCTCCAGTTGTAGACGTTGACGACACGGTCCTGGGCCGGG
>JANMHN010000205.1:0-3214 GCA_031375185.1 Allobosea sp.
GCCTGCGACATGCTGCGCGGGTTGATCGGGCCGATGGAGAAGCACCACAAGGTGAAGATCGCCGACAGCGCCGTTGTCGCCGCGGTGACCATGTCGATGCGCTATATTCCGGCCCGTCAGCTGCCTGACAAGGCGGTGAGCCTGCTCGACACCGCCTGCGCCCGTGTCGCCATCAGCCAGACCACGACACCTGCCTCGATCGAGGACACCCGCGCCGCCATCGCCTCGCTTGAGGCCGAGCGCGCCGCCCTGACATCGGACCGTGATCTGGGTGCTGATGGCTCTGACCGGATCAACGAGATCGGGGGCGAGATGGAGCGCCTGGAGGCGAAACTGGCGGGCCTTGATGCCGAGTGGCAGCACGAGGGTGCCATCGTCAAGGAGGTTCTGGAGATGCGGGCTGGCCTCGCCGATGCTGGCGATGCCCTTGAAGACAGGCGCGGCGAACTGAAGGCCAAGATCGACGAGCTTAGCGCGGTCGAGCCCGACAAGCGCACGATCTACCCCTATGTCGATGATCAGGCGGTGGCGTCGGTGGTGTCGGACTGGACCGGCATTCCCGTGGGCCGCATGGTGGCCGACGAGATCCAGAACATCCTCGACCTGCCGGCCATCCTTAACCAGCGCGTCGTGGGCCAGAGCCATGGCCTGAAGATGATCGCCAAGCGCATCGAGACCAACCGCGCCAAGCTCGACAACCCCAACAAGCCGATCGGCGTGTTCATGCTCTGTGGCCCATCGGGTGTCGGCAAGACCGAGACGGCGCTGACCCTTGCCGAGGCGCTCTATGGCGGCGAGCAGAACGTCATCACCATCAACATGAGCGAGTTCCAGGAGGCGCACACCGTCTCGACGCTGAAGGGCGCTCCTCCCGGTTATGTCGGCTATGGCGAAGGTGGGCGGCTGACCGAGGCGGTACGGCGCAAGCCCTATTCGGTGGTGCTGCTCGACGAGGTCGAGAAAGCCCACCCCGATGTGCATGAACTGTTCTTCCAGGTCTTCGACAAGGGCATGATGGAAGACGGGACGGGCCGCCGCATCGATTTCAAGAACACGCTGATCGTGCTGACCTCCAATGTCGGAACGGACACGATCATGATGCTGGCGCAGGATCCGTCCTATGCCAATGATGGCGAGGCGCTCGCCACGGCGCTGAAGCCGGACCTGCTGAAGGTGTTTCCGCCTGCGCTGCTGGGCCGCATCGTCACCATCCCCTACCTGCCGCTGTCGCCCGAAATGCTGGGCGGCATCGTCAGGCTCAACCTCAGCCGCATCGGGCGGCGCCTCAAGGAGAACCACAAGGCGGCGTTCACCTATGACGACGCCGTGGTCGAGAAGATCGTCTCGCTCTGCAACGACCCGGCCTCGGGCGGCCGCATGATCGACAACATCGTCACCAACTCGATCCTGCCAGCACTGTCACGCGGCATCCTCAGCCGCCAGATCGCCAAGCAGGACGTGACGGAGGCCGTGGTCAGCGTGGCGGATGGCGAGTTCGCCTATGAGGTGAGGTGAGGGAGTCCGCCATGACCATGATGCCCGATACCTTGATCGCTGCCCGGGAAGCAGAGACGGAGTTCAACAAGAAACACTTCTTCAACGGCAAGTATGATCGTCGTCTGTTCTTGTCCGGCTTCAGCCGCGAGTTTGGCTCCGACAGGCGCTACAATCCCGATTGCAATGTGGCGATGTCCCAGTTGCTGGGTCAGATAGAGCTTGACGCGGCAGTGACGGATGTCCGCTGGGCTGCCTACATGCTTGCCACGGCGTTCATAGAAACCGGGCGGCGCGGGAAGCGGGAAGTGCCCGTTCTGGACAAGTCGGGTAGCCCGACGTTCAGCCGTAAGGGCAAGCCGATCACCCGCTACGTGAACGTCTGGCAAATGATGTCCCCCACCGACGAGGTTGGGCGCGGACGTGGGAAGGACTATGGGTCGCCTGTCAAGGTGTTCCAGTTGTCAAATGGAAATGTCCGCATCACCGAGCAGGATGGCGATCAGTTCGTGATGAAGAAGAGTGGGTATTTTGACAATCTTTCTGAGGCGCCAAAGCAGGGCGCGTCCTATGGTGCTCCCGTCAACGAGGGCTATGATAAAGACCTCGGCGTACCAAATATCTATTATGGCCGCGGCTATGTGCAGGTCACCTGGTGGTATGGCTACGCAGTGGCCGGAATCCGGCTGGGCCTCGGTCTCGACCTGCTCCTCAAACCGGAGAAGGTGAATGAACCCAAGGTTGCTTACCAGATCATGTCAAACCGGATGGTCAGAGGTATTGACGTAAAGGGTGGCAAGACTTTGGCGTCTTTCATCAACGGGCAGCAATGCGACTATGTTGCTGCAAGGGCCTTGGTGAATCCGGCAGATACAAACCGCGAGGAAGTCGCGGGGATCGCTGTGAAATTCGAACTGATCTTGCGCGAAGCAGTGGTCAAGAGTTGAACGTTGCGCATCCCTTTCGGGATCGCACTTGTCTTTGGAGCGGTCCTCGACAGGGCCTCTGCGCGGTACGTAATGAAACGACGGAGGGACCAGCTATGGAAATCAACGCCAAGCTCGGCGGAACGCCCAAAAAGAATGAGTTCGAGAAGGTGGATGCCGTCCAGCCTGACGCGATCACGCTGGAGTTGATCGCGCAGGACGGGGTGCAGTTCGGCGTGGTGCATTGCCCCGCCAGCGCCACCGGCGGGCGGCTGCCGAAGAACTACAAGAGCGAGGCGATGCCGGGCAAGGACGCGATCCGCGCGGCGGTGAAACTGGCCAACGACATGAAGGCGGCGATTGTGGTGCTGGACCCGCAGGATCTGTGGCCAGCCGAATGGGGCACGCTGTTTGTGACCGAGGACTGATGCACAAGTGCCACATGACGCGTCAAAAGCCTGAGGCAGTCACAAGACCGGACTTTTCCAGTCCGGCTGACGAAAAGTCATAAACCTCGCAAAGTCTGGCAAAATGCAGGTTTGTTGCCAGACTCTCCGGGCAGCAGATGTTGATTGTTGCAGCGATGCGTTGATTCAGGTGTTGTTGTTGAGATGCGCCCATGGCGCGCCAAGACCTTGGACACACTTCCGTGACGTCAACAATTCCTTGCCGCAACTGAAAGCGTCGGTTAAAAAAAGGTGAAAATTGGGCGTTGTTGTGCCCGGAATCGATATTGAGGTTGTCATGCGCCTGTTGAAGAACCGGAATGTCACCAGTGTCTCAGCCGCCAAAAC
>JANMHN010000249.1:0-3617 GCA_031375185.1 Allobosea sp.
GGAGAAAGCGAACGCGGCGGGCTGCACGGCATCAGGGGCTAGACGGCGGACGGACATGCAACTTCCTCAGGAACGCGACAGCGCATAGGCACACGCTGCCAGCACAAAACACATGATCCCGGCAATGGCATGGGGCAAAACTTGCCCGCCAGCCTTGCCGACATAGTAATAGTCAAGGAACCCCATCAGCCCGCCGACCGTCAGCACGATGGAGAGCGCGCGCCATTCGGCAAACGCCGTCAGCGCCAGCAACATGAAGGCCATGGCGATGTAGCGGCCCGCAAAGACCTGCACGAGCGATGCTTTCGTGTGTGCCAGCAGCACCAGCGCAGGCTCGCCGCGCTTGAGCATCACAAGGCCGCAGAAGCCGAGGAACCCGGCTGCGATGAAGGTGACGGTGCTGAAGGTGGCAGAGAAGGTCACCGTACACCCCTCCGCTTTACCCCAAGACCGGCGGCAATCACCGCGTCGATCTCGAGAACCAGCCCCGGTGGATCGAGCTTGATGACACCACTGCGATGGATCGTCGTGTGGGCACCGTCGGCAGCACGGGCATGATGAATGATCGCGCCCTGCTCCGGGTCGATGATCAGGTAGTGCTGGATGCTCTCTACGCCGAGATATTCGACAAGCTTGCGGCCCGTATCCATCAAGCCTGAGCCGGGGGAGACGACTTCGACAACGATGACGGGTGCATCGAGGATACGCTCGTCGGCATCGATTATTGCGCCGCATTGCACCGATGCGTCAGGCTCTCGCACTGTCGCCTTGCCTGTGCGCACGCCGATGCCGTCGGTGAAGACTTCGCAGGGCAGTCCAGCTTTCTTCACGGCGTTTTCCAACGCCTGAAAGGCCGTGCGTTTCGCCCGGTTGTGGCGCACGCGCTCCGACACGATCGCAACCACCTGTCCGTCCACGAGTTCATGACGCCCCGGCGGATCGGTTTCCGCCCAAGACATATACTCCTCGAAGGACAGCCGCCCTTTCGGCAGTTGGGTCGCCGTGTTGCTCACCGGTCGACCTCGCCGAACACGATGTCGATCGAGCCGAGGATGGCACTCACGTCGGCCAGCATGTGCTTGCGGCACATGAAGTCCATGGCCTGCAAGTGCGCAAAGCCAGGTGCCTTGATCTTGCAGCGATAGGGCTTGTTTGTGCCATCCGACACGACGTAGACGCCGAATTCGCCTTTTGGCGCTTCGACGCAGGCATAAACCTCGCCGGCGGGTACCTTGTAGCCCTCGGTGTAGAGCTTGAAATGATGGATCAGCGCTTCCATCGAGCGCTTCATCTCAGCCCGCTTGGGCGGCACCATCTTGCCGTCGGTCGACGAGATCGGCCCGTCGCCGGAGGATGAGAGCAGGAGGTTGCAGCACTGCTTCATGATGCGGACGGACTGGCGCATCTCCTCCATGCGGATGCAGTAACGGTCATAGCAGTCGCCGTTCTTGCCGATGGGGATGTCGAACTCCATCTCCTCATAACACTCATAGGGCTGGCTCTTGCGCAGATCCCACGGCGCGCCAGAACCGCGCACCATCACGCCCGAAAAGCCCCATTTCCAGCAGGTGTCGAGATCGACGACGCCGATATCGACATTGCGCTGCTTGAAGATGCGGTTGTCGGTCAGCAGGGTTTCAAGATCATCACAGACCTTGAGAAACGGGTCACACCAGGCGGCGATGTCCTCGACCAACCTCGATGGCAAATCCTGATGGACGCCGCCGGGACGGAAATAGGCCGCGTGCATGCGCGCGCCGGAGGCCCGCTCGTAAAAGCCCATCAGTTTCTCGCGCTCCTCGAAGCCCCAGAGCGGCGGAGTCAGTGCGCCCACATCCATGGCCTGCGTGGTGACGTTGAGGATGTGCGACAGGATGCGCCCGATTTCGGAAAACAGCACGCGGATGATCTGGCCACGGCGCGGCACAGCTATGCCCGCCAGCTTCTCGACTGCGAGCGCAAACGCGTGCTCCTGGTTCATCGGCGCGACGTAATCGAGCCGGTCGAAATACGGCACGGCCTGCAGCCAGGTCTTGGCCTCGATCAGCTTCTCGGTGCCGCGATGCAAGAGGCCGATGTGCGGGTCGACGCGCTCGACAATCTCGCCATCAAGCTCCAGCACAAGGCGCAGCACGCCGTGCGCGGCCGGATGCTGCGGGCCGAAATTGATCGAGAAGTTGCGGATGTTGTGTTCGGTCATGGCGCTCAAACCTTCGCCTTTTCATCGCCCGGCAGCACATAGTCCGTGCCTTCCCATGGCGAGAGGAAATCGAAATTGCGGAATTCCTGCACCAGCTTCACAGGCTCATAGACCACACGCTTCTCGGCGTCGTCATAGCGCACCTCGACGAAGCCCGTCAGCGGGAAATCCTTGCGCAGCGGGTGCCCGTCAAACCCGTAATCGGTGAGGATGCGGCGCAGGTCCGGGTGGCCGGTGAAGAGGATGCCGTAAAAATCATAGGCCTCGCGCTCGTACCAGTTGGCCGCCGGGAAGATCTCGATGATCGAGGGAACCGGAGTCATGTCATCGGTTTGGACCTTAACCCTGATGCGATGGTTCAAGCGCGGCGAGAGGATGTGATAGACAACATCGAAGCGCAGTTCGCGCGCCGGATAATCCGCGCCGCACAGATCCGTGAAATTGAAGAACTGGCAAGCGGGGTCATCGCGCAGGAAGCTCAGCACCGCAACGATGTCCGCCGCCTCGGCGTGGATGGTCAATTCGTCAAAAGACACGACCGAATCCGTCACCTTGCCAGGCAACGCCGCCTTGATGTGGTCCCCGAGTGCGGCCAGCGCGTCGGTCATGTTCACGTCCCCAATTCAACCCTTGCGTCATTCCGGGGCCGCAGAGCGGAGCCCGGAACCCATCACCACCGTCTTCGCCGTTCAATCCAGGACCCTGGTGCTGATGGGTTCCGGGCTCTTCGCTGCGCTCAGCCCCGGAATGACGGGGCGGCCCGCTTGTTCCTACCGCTCGATCGTCCCAGTGCGCCTGATCTTCTTTTGCAGCATCAGCACGCCGTAGAGCAGCGCTTCAGCCGTCGGCGGGCAGCCGGGCACGTAGATGTCGACGGGCACGATCCGGTCGCAGCCGCGCACAACGGCATAGCTGTAGTGATAATAGCCACCGCCGTTGGCGCAGCTGCCCATCGAGATGACGTAGCGCGGCTCGGGCATCTGATCGTAGACCTTGCGAAGCGCAGGGGCCATCTTGTTGGTCAGCGTGCCGGCCACGATCATCACGTCGGACTGGCGTGGTGAGGCGCGCGGCGCGAAGCCGAAGCGCTCGACATCATAGCGCGGCATGGAGAGCTGCATCATCTCGACAGCGCAGCAGGCGAGGCCGAACGTCATCCACATCAGCGAACCCGTGCGCGCCCAGTTGATCAGGTCGTCGGTGGAGGTGACGAGGAAGCCCTTGTCGGCCAGTTCGTCGTTCATTTCGAGAAAAAAAGGGTCGTTTGAGCCGACCAGCTTGCCGGTGTTCGGATCGAGGACGCCTCTGGGAGCCTGTGTTACGAGCGTGTTCATGGATATTTTCTCGCTGACGGGATCAATCCCAATCCAGCGCTCCCTTGTTCCACTCATAGATGAACCCGACGGTCAGAACGCCG
>JANMHN010000389.1:0-1685 GCA_031375185.1 Allobosea sp.
CAGGACGCAATCCTGCCATGTGGCATCGTGGCTGCGCTTGTGGCGACAGTGGAGCTAAAATAGACGATGTCAGACACGTTGAAAGATGGCCATGCCCCAGACTTATGATCTCATCCTGCGCAGCGGCATCGTCGTCAACCATGATGGAACCGACCTGCGCGACATCGGCGTCATCGCAGGCCGCATCGCCGGGATCGGTGACCTGACGCGCGCTTCGGCCGGCCAGGTCGTGGATTGCAGGGGCCTGCATGTGCTGCCGGGCGTGGTCGACACGCAGGTGCATTTCCGCGAGCCGGGCTTGACCCACAAGGAGGATCTCGAAACGGGCTCTCTTGCTGCTGTCATGGGTGGGGTTACGGGGGTGTTCGAAATGCCGAACACCAATCCGCTCACGAGCACGCCCGAGGCGCTGGCGGACAAGGTCAGGGCTGCCCACCACCGCATGCATTGCGATTTTGCCTTCTATGTCGGTGGCACGCACGAGAATGCGCGCCACGTGGCGGAGCTTGAGCGGCTGCCTGCTGCGGCTGGCATCAAGGTGTTCATGGGCTCGTCCACCGGCGCGCTGCTGGTCGAGGATGATGCGGGAGTTGCCGACATCCTCAAGCGCACGCGGCGGCGCGCGGCGTTCCATTCCGAAGACGAGATGATGCTGCGGGAGCGCATGCACCTGCGCGTTCCCGGCGATCCATCCTCTCATCCGGTCTGGCGCTCGCCGGAGGTTGCGCTCAACTGCACCAGGCGTCTTGTCGGCATCGCGAGAGCCTACGGCGCGCGCATCCATGTGCTGCACATTTCCACCGCCGATGAGATGGTGTTCCTGAGAGACCACAAGGACGTGGCCAGCGTGGAGGTGACGCCGCATCACCTGACCCTGAGCGCACCCGATTGCTACACGCGGCTGGGTACCTATGCCCAGATGAACCCGCCCATCCGCGACGAGGCGCACCGCAAGGGCATCTGGAAGGGCGTCGTGTCGGGCATTGCCGACATCCTGGGTTCCGACCACGCGCCGCACACCCGCGAGGAGAAGGAGCATGCCTATCCTGCCACCCATTCAGGCATGACAGGCGTGCAGACGCTGGTGCCGACCATGCTCAACCACGTCAACAACGGCATGATGAGCCTTGAGCGCTTTGTCGACATGACGAGCCATGGCCCGAACCGGCTGTTCGGGATGGCGCGCAAGGGCCGCATCGCGGTGGGCTATGACGCTGATTTCACGGTGGTCGACTTGAAGCGCCAGCGCACGATCAGCAATGACTGGATCGCTTCGAAATGCGGCTGGACTCCCTATGACGGAATGACCGTGACCGGCTGGCCCATCGGCACGTTCGTGCGCGGCGCGCAGGTGATGTGGGAAGGCGACCTCGTCACGCCGGCAAGCGGCGAAGCGATCCGGTTTCAGGAAACGCTCCGCTCTCAGTGACAGCCAAACGCTACGCCGCCACCTTCTCCGCGTGCTTCACGTGCGGAATGTAGGGCACTGCCGGTGCGCCCTGCCACATGGTGTGAGCCGGTATCTGTTCGCCCTTCATCACCAGAGTCAGCGGTTCGATCCGGGCGAATTCACCGATCTTGGTGTCGTAGAGGATGGTGCAGCCTGAGCCGATGGTGGCGCCGCGCCCGATCTGGATCCGGCCGACCTTCATCACGCG
Organism: Allobosea sp.; assembly: GCA_031375185.1. GTDB lineage: Bacteria > Pseudomonadota > Alphaproteobacteria > Rhizobiales > Beijerinckiaceae > Allobosea. Next base: position 1,659 of record JANMHN010000389.1, read on the forward strand.
ATCCTCGTAAAGGTGCGTCTGCGGACA
>JANMHN010000326.1:0-8507 GCA_031375185.1 Allobosea sp.
CCGCGGACGCTGCCGGAAAGCTGCCAGGACAAAGGCCCTGAGTGCTCGGCCCGGCAGCCCGGCGGCATAGGCCGCCCCGATGATGGCGCCCATGGATGTGCCGGCAATCGCAGCGGGCTTGATGCCAAGTTCGTCCAGTGCTTCAAGGGCCACGATATGGGCAAGCCCGCGCGCGCCGCCAGCTCCAAGGGCCAGCGTGACATGCTGACCTTGAGGCGTGCCGGCCTGCCAGGAAACGATCGGCTTTGGCGAGTTTGGCATCAGGCCAGGAAATCCTGCAGGGCCTTCAGCGTGCCTGCTGCGTCTTCCTCCGCCACGAAATGACCGCCATTGGACTTTGTGCCGATGGCGTCCGGTGCGAACGATCCACGCCAGACATCGAGCGGATTGATGTCTTTGCCTGTCAGGTAAAAATCACCCCAGACGAGCATCACCGGGCAGTGGATGGTCTTGCCAGCCGCAAGATCGGCTTCGTCTGCGGCCAGATCCAGTGTGGCTCCGGCGCGGTAGTCCTCGCACATGGCGTGAATGCGTGTCGGGTCATTGCAACTGGCACGATAGCTGGCCATCGCTGTCGGCACAAAGGCATCCAGTGTGCGGGATTTGGTCCATCCCGCCATCAATCCTTCGAAATACGCTGCCGGATCCCTGCCGATATCGGCTTCTGGAACAGGCTTGTCCTGCGCCAGAAAGCCCCAGTGGGCAGCAGGCGCCTCGCCAGCCTTGATGCGCTTCCAGACGAAGAATGTCGGCAGGATATCCAGAAGGGCCAGCTGCGTGATCCGGCCCGGATGATCGAGCGCCAGCCTGTAACCTACGCGCGCCCCCCGGTCATGCCCGACATAGGCGAAGGTGACATGGCCGAGCTGTTCCATGATGCCGACAATGTCCTTGCCCATCTCGTGCTTGGCATAGCGCTCGCCATTGCTGCTTTGAGGCGCGGAGGACCAGCCATACCCGCGCAGGTCAGGACAGATCACGGTGTGTGTTTTCGCCAGTTGCGGCGCGATCTTGTGCCACATGGCGTGCGTTTGCGGAAATCCGTGAACCAGGACGACAGGAGGGCCGGAGCCGCCGACGCGGGCAAAGATGCGGCCCTCCTCGCCATCCAGCCACTTGGCTGCAAAACCGGGAAAAAGCGAGGATGTGTCGGTCATGGGGCGTCATCTTCCAGTGCTGCGATCCGCACGTCAGTCTTGCCGAAATCCGTGCCCTTGAACAGCAAGGGCGCGTCAAGCTGTTTGGCAATGGCATAGGAGAAACAATCTCCGAAATTGAGGCCAGCCGGATGTCGGCCCTTCCCGAAGACAAAGAACGCATCGCGCGCGGCACGGGCCAGTTCGGGCGTCATGGTGGCGATGTCGACCCGCAACCGGCCCAGGAAAGCATCTTGTTTGTCGACCGTCAGCATTGGCAGCAGACGATGCAGCACCATCGCGGTTTCAAGCACACACGTGCATGGGGTGATGGTTTCATTGGCGATGATGACCGCCAATAGATGCTCCCGATCCGGCTCATGGTTCAGGATGGCCACAAGCGCCGAGGTATCAACCACGATCACGATGGCAAGCCGTTTTCGTCATACCCGATCGCCTCATCCATACTGATGTCTTCACCACGCGGCAGCGCATCGATCTCGGCCAGCATGGCCCTGACCTTCACCATGTCGACCTGCTTTTTCGCTGGTGGCAGGCTCGCGAGGCGCTGTTCTGCGGCCTTGCGCACGGCCTCGGTCAACGTGTCCCCGGTGCGGGCCGCAAGCTCGCGTACCACGCGATCCGTCTCAGCGTCCTTGATCAGCAGAGCCATGGCTTACCTCAGTGCGGTATATATGAAATGACAGTTCGTATATATCACCGGGTTTCCGGGCTGTCACTCCGCCGTCAGCGCCCGCCAGCCAATATCGCGTCGGCAGAAACCGTCATTCCATTGGATCGCGTCGACCGCTGCGTAGGCACGGCTGCTGGCCTCGCGCACGCTACGGCCGACACCGACCAAATTGAGCACCCGCCCGCCATCAGCAAACACCCTGCCATCGCGCTCGCTCGTGCCGGCATGGAACACCAGCACACCGTCGATTGCTGCGGCATCGGCAATGCCATCGATCACGCCGCCCTTTTCTGGCGTGCCGGGGTAGCCCTTGCCGCACATCACCACGGTCAGCGCCGCCTCGCCACGCCAGCGCAGGCTGACATTCGCCAGCACGCCATCGCAGGCCGCGAGCAGCGCAACCACGAGATCGCTTTCAAGACGCGGCATCAGCACTTCGCATTCAGGGTCACCGAAGCGCGTGTTGTATTCGATCAGCTTCGGCCCTTCGGATGTGATCATCAGGCCTGCGAACAGGATACCGGTGAACGGCGTTCCGCGTCCGGCCATGGCCGCCATTGTCGGGCGGATGATCTCGGCCATCACGCGCTCTTCCATGGCTGTGGTTATCACGGGCGCAGGTGAATAGGCCCCCATGCCGCCGGTGTTGGGGCCGGTATCGCCCTCTCCCACCCGCTTGTGGTCCTGTGCGGAGGCCATCGCCAGCGCAGTCTTGCCATCGCACAGGGCAAAGAAGCTCGCTTCCTCGCCAAACATGCACTCCTCGATGACGACTTCGGCTCCGGCTGGCCCGAATGTGCCCGCAAACATCATTTCCAGCGCTGCTTCCGCCTCGCCCACCGTCTCGGCCACCACGACGCCTTTGCCCGCAGCCAGCCCATCGGCCTTCACCACGATGGGCGCGCCTTCGCGGCGCACATAAGCCAGCGCCGGCTCAAGCGCTGAAAACCGGGCAAACGCTGCCGTGGGAATACTGGCCTCGGCGCACAATTCCTTAGTGAAAGCCTTTGATCCTTCCAGCCGCGCCGCGGCTTTTGATGGCCCGAACGCCTTGATGCCAGCCTGCTGCAGGTCATCCACAAGCCCCGCCACGAGCGGACCTTCCGGCCCGACCACCACAAGCCCCACATCATGGGTGACGCAGAACTCGATCACATCGGCATGGTTGGCCACATCCATGGCGACGTTGGTGCCGCATTCGGCCGTGCCGGGATTGCCCGGCGCGGTGAACAGCATGTCGCACAACGGCGAAGCGGACATCTTCCAGGCCAGCGCATGCTCGCGGCCGCCGGAGCCGATGAGGAGAATGTTCATGAGGGTCGGTCTAGCGCGTTAGCGGGGCGCTGTTCAATGGCGCATGTGACGCGCCCTGCCCCCGCCGTCATCCCGGCTCAAGGCCGGGATGACGGCGCTGATGTGGAAAGAGTTTCGAGAACCTGTCACAACTCCCTCATGGAAACCGACTCGACCCCAGCCACCAACGCGCTCGAATGGAGCGTATCTGACCTCTCCGGTGCCTTGAAGCGCACCATCGAGGACCAGTTTGGCTTCGTGCGCGTACGCGGCGAAATCTCGGGCTATCGCGGCCCTTCGGCGTCTGGCCATGTCTATTTTTCGCTGAAGGATGAAAACGCCAAGATCGATGCGGTGATCTGGAAAGGTGTTTTCGGACGCCTGAAAACCAAACCCCAGGAAGGTCTGGAGGTCATCGCAACCGGCAAGATCACCACCTTTCCCGGCAAGTCCTCCTACCAGATCATCATCGACAACATCGAGCCGGCAGGTCTTGGCGCGCTGATGGCGCTGCTGGAAGAACGCCGCCGCAAGCTCGCCGCAGAAGGTCTGTTCGACGAGGCGCGCAAGCAACTTATTCCCTACCTGCCAAACGTCATCGGGGTTATCACCTCGCCCACGGGCGCCGTGATCCGCGACATCCTGCATCGACTGGAAGACCGCTTCCCGCGCCGCGTGCTGGTCTGGCCGGTCAGGGTCCAGGGCGACACGAGCGGGGCAGAGGTCGCAGCGGCCATCAACGGCTTCAATGCCCTCAAGCCCGGAGGGCCCATTCCAAGACCTGACGTGCTCATCGTGGCGCGAGGGGGCGGCTCGCTTGAAGATCTGATGAGCTTCAATGACGAGGCGGTGGTGCGCGCCGCCGCAGCCTCCGACATTCCGCTGATTTCAGCTGTGGGGCACGAAACCGACTGGACATTGATCGATTACGCGTCGGATTTGCGCGCCCCAACCCCCACCGGAGCTGCGGAGAAGGCCGTGCCTGTCCGCAGCGATCTGGTCGCTGCAGTGGATGACCTTGATCGGCGCCGCAGCGCTGCCATGCTGCGCCTGTTCGAACAGCGCCGTCAGGCCCTTCGCGCTGCTGCCCGCGCGCTCCCCGGTCGCGATACCCTGCTGAACGTGCCGCGCCAGCGGCTTGATCTCGCCACAGCGCGCCTGCCAGCCGCCCTTCGCGCCAATGCACGCGGCTTTGAACTCAGGCTGGCCGCACTGTCAGGGCGGCTGCAGGCCCGCTCGCCACAGGTCAGGCTGGCCAAGGCCGGAGAACGGGTCGATGGGTTGAATCAACGTCTGATCATGTCCCGCCAAACAATTCTGCGTGCTGAACAAAAGCGGCTGGACCGTGAGCGCGAACGGTTGCTGCAACTCATGGCTCGCGCCCGCCGTGCCCTCACGGGCATGGCAGAACGGCGACAGGCAAAGCTGGCCGCAAACGTACAATTGCTCGAAGCGTTCAGTTACAACGGCGTTCTCAAGCGTGGTTTCGCATTGGTGCGCGGTGCGGGCGGCAACCCGGTGCGTGCCACGTCAGGCGCACCTGCTGGCGCTGCGCTCACTGTGCAGTTTGCAGATGGCACTGTGGGTGTAACAGTGGATGGTGGCATGGGCGCGAGGACTGCACCTGTGCCGCGAAAAACGGGCCGGGTCGGCCAAGGCGGCCTGTTCGATTGAACCCGTCATTGCGAGCGCAGCGAAGCAATCCACCCGTGCCGCGCCAAAGTGCTGGATTGCTTCGCTGCGCTCGCCATGAAGGTGGGTCTACCGCCTGATCAGCGTACCAGCACCCGTATCGGTGAACAGTTCGATCAAAACGGCATGCGGCACCTTGCCGTCGAGAATCACCACGGCTTCCACGCCTTTTTCCAGCGCATAGATGCACGTCTCGATCTTCGGGATCATGCCTCCGGTGATGGTGCCGTCCGCGATCAGCTTGCGGCATTCTTCGATGGTGAGTTCCTTGATCAGCTGCTTGTTCTTGTCGAGCACACCCGGCACGTCCGTCAGCAGGAGCAGGCGCTTGGCATTCAGCGCACCGGCAATCGCCCCGGCGAACGTATCGGCGTTGACATTGTAGGTCTGCCCGTCAGAACCGGCGCAGACAGGTGCCAGAACCGGGATCAGCTCGGCTTTCAGCACTGCATCCAGCACGGTTGTGTTGACGCGCTCGGGTTCGCCGACGAAGCCCAGATCAAGCACCTGCTCGATGCGGGAATCAGGATCGACAACCGTGCGGTGAACTTTCCGCGCCGTGACCATGTCGCCATCCTTGCCGCACAGCCCGATGGCACGACCACCCTCACGGGTGATGTAGCCGACAATGTCCTTGTTGACCGAACCAGCCAGGACCATTTCCACCACATCGACGGTAGCGGCATCCGTCACGCGAAGCCCCTGCTTGAACTCGCTCTTGATGTTGAGCTTTTCCAGCATCCGGGCGATCTGTGGCCCGCCGCCATGGCAGACCACAGGCTTGAGGCCGGACTGTTCGAGCAGCACGATGTCCTCGGCGAAATCCTCCGCTGTTGCGGCATCCCCCATCGCGTTGCCGCCATACTTGATGCAGACAATCTGCTGGTCGTAGCGCTGCATGTGCGGCAGGGCCTGCACAAGCAGCTCGGCCTGCAGGGATGGCGAGAGTTTCGACAGATCGGTCATGGCAGGCTCCGGCAGGTCGTGCTGGCGGGTTGTCTAACCGATGCGTGCGGCATGCGAAAGCAAAAGACACGCAAAAGCGTGTTCAGCCACGCTTTGCCAGGAATGGCGTGATGCCGAGGCCAAGCCAGCTGGCCATCATCAGGATGCCGCCCAAAGGGCTTGCCATAGGGAACAGCCGACTGCCGACGATGGCCCGCATGGCCAGATCACCCGCGAACAGCATCACGCCGAACGCAAGGCCAGACACCAGAAACATCGCGATCCGCTCATGCAGAAAGCCAGACTTGCGAAGCGCTGTCAGCCCGATGATTGCGGCGGCATGGATGAGCAGCATCTGCGCTGCGATCGCAGCAGACGGCTGCCCTGCATGGGTGGCCCAGGCCCACAGCGCCACGCCGAGAGCGCCGAAGAGGCAGGCGATGCTGAGGTGAACCTGCGAGCCGGTCATCGCAACCTCACGCACCCCGTTCATCCAGCAACCGCGCAATGCTGGTGCGCAGTTCGGTGATTCCCTCGCCATCCTTGCTGGATGTGAGAATCAGTTCGGGATAGGCCGCCGGGCGTCGGGCGATGGCAGCACTTGTGCGCTCCAGAAGGCCGGGAATGTCAGCCCTCTTCACTTCATCAGCCTTGGTGAGCACGATCTGGTAAGATACGGCTGCCTTGTCCAGCGTGTTGAGGACATCAGCATCCACTTCCTTGATGCCATGGCGTGCATCGATCAGCACGTAGACGCGCGCAAGATTCGGACGTCCGCGCAGATAGTCATGGATCAGTTTTGTCCATGTCTCGACCTTCTGCTTGCCGACAGCCGCAAAACCGTAGCCCGGCATGTCGACCAGCGTGGCCTTGTCGCCGATCCGGAAGAAATTGAGCTGCTGCGTGCGCCCTGGCGTGTGCGAGGTTCTCGCCAGCGCCTTGCGGCCCGTCAATGCGTTCACAAGGCTGGACTTGCCGACATTGGAGCGGCCCGCCAGCGCAAACTCGAAGCCCTTCATCGGCGGCAGGCCATCAGCCTTGGCCGCAGCCCAGATGAACTGCCAGTCGCCCGCGAACAGCTTGCGGCCGATTTCGGCATAATCGGGTTCGTCAATTGTCATGCGGGCACCGCTCTCCGTCATTCCGGGGCGGCAAAGCCGAGCCCGGAACCCATCAACACCCGGCCAGGGCGGGAATCGGCATAGGTCCACAACAACAGAATGTCACATATCATGGGTTCCGGGCTCATCGCTGCGCGATGCCCCGGAATGACGTTGTGGTCAGCTCTTCCCAGGTTCCACCGCAGGCTTCTTGCTGAACATGCCCTTGAGGTTGTCCCACAGCTCGATCTTGGTCCCAAACTTCTTCATGATGTAGGCCTGCTGGCAGATCGACAGGAAGTTGTTCCATGTCCAGTAGATCACCAGGCCGGCCGGGAACGAGCCGAGCAGGAACGTGAAGAACACCGGCATCCAGGTGAACACCATCTTCTGCACCGGGTCTGTCGGCTCAGGGTTCAGCTTCATCTGCACGAACATCGTGATACCCATCAGGATCGGCCAGACGCCGAGCAGAAGCGCTGCCGGAACGGCAAACGGCAGAAGACCGAACAGGTTGAAGATCGAGGTCGGATCAGGCGCAGCAAGATCCCTGATCCAGCCGAAGAACGGCGCATGCCGCATTTCGATGGTGACGAACAACACCTTGTAGAGCGCGAAGAACACCGGAATCTGGATCAGAACCGGCCAGCAACCTGCCAGCGGGTTGATCTTCTCCTTCTTGTAAAGCTCCATCAGCGCCTGTTGCTGCTTCATCTTGTCATCGGCGAAGCGCTCACGGATCGACACCATTTCAGGCTGAACGGCCTTCATCTTGGCCATCGAGGCATACGACTTGTTGGCGAGAGGGAAGAAGATCAGCTTCAGCACGACCGTGACAAGCAGGATGGCAATGCCGAAATTGCCTGTCAGGTGATAGAACCAATCGATCGCATAGAACATCGGCTTGGTGATGAAATAGAACCAGCCCCAGTCGATCATCAGGTCGAAGCGCTTGATGTTCTGGCTCTTCTCGTAACCATCGATGGTGGCCACCTCCTTGGCGCCTGCGAAAAGCCGCGTCCGGGACATGCCGGAAGCGCCCGGAGCCACCGTGACGCCCTCGCCGAGATAGTCGGCCTGGAAGGTTCGGGTGCCGCTCATGTTGACCGAGAAACGGCCCTCGAACTTGCGCTCCTGATCGGGAATGATGGCCGCGGCCCAATATTTGTCTGTGATCCCGAGAAAGCCGCTTGTCGCGTCCTTCCAGACCTTGCCACGCTGCGAGCCGCCGAGGACGGCTTCCTTCTCGACGGCGTCATAGGTGTATTCCTGCAGGCCGTTGCTGCCGATGACGCCGATCAGGCCCTCATGCAGCACGAAATAGCCTTGCGTGACAGGCTTGCCATGGCGCGCGACGAGGCCCCACGGAAACAGCGTGACGGGAGCGCCGGTGGCATTCTCCACGGTCTCGGTGACACTGAACATCGCATTCGCATCAACCGTGATCTCGCGCCTGAAGGTCAGGCCCTGCCCGTTGTTCCATGAGAGCGTCACGGGCCGTTCGGGCGTCAGCTTGTCATGGCTGGCGGTCCACAAGGTCTGCGGACCCGGCAGGGGCGTGGTGACGCCAGCGCCCGCTGCCCAGCCGAAGTCGGCATAATAGGGGTCTGGCCCGTTCTGAGGCGAGAACAGGATGATGTTGGCGCT
>JANMHN010000373.1:0-2176 GCA_031375185.1 Allobosea sp.
CCCACCCATCCTCATCCTGAGCCCGTCGAAGGATGAACTCCAGATGTGTACAGGCTGGAACTCCTCCTTCGACGGGCTCAGGATGAGGATCCGTGGAATGGAGTACTCGGCTCTGCCGCCCCGGAATGACGATGCGCGTGAACCGCCCTTGCCCGCCAAACTCATTCGTGTACCAATGATCGCACGCAAATGAGGGGTTTGCCGATTGCGCCGTGTGGCTGGCATCGATGTGGGGGGCACATTCACCGACCTGTTGCTTTACGAAGCGGCGGCGGGCGAAATGGGCCAGATGCTGGGCACCATCAAGCTGTCGAAAATCCCGACCACTGCCAATCAGGCGCATGGCGTGATCGCCGCCATCGAGGCAACCGGGGTTTCGCCTGCCGATCTTGACCTGATCATCCATGGCACCACGGCCACCACCAATGCGGTGCTGGAGCGCAAGCTGGCGCGGGTTGGCCTCATCACAACCATGGGCTTTCGTGACACGCTGGAGCTTGGCCGCCGCACGCGGCCAAAGCCCTACGGCATGTTCGGCACGTTCGAGCCGCTGATCCCGCGCGAGTTGCGCATTGAGGTTCCCGAACGGATGGATGCGCGCGGGCAGGTGGTGACGGCTCTGGACGAGGACGCCGTGCGCGCCGCCACCCAGCACCTGCTTGCTGATGGCTGCGAGGCGTTGGTGATCCATTTCCTGCATGCCTACGCCAACCCGAACCATGAGCTGCGTGCCGGAGAGATCGCCCGTGAGATCTGGCCGAATGGCTACATCACCCTCGGCCACGCGCTGCTCTCGGAATACCGCGAATACGAGCGTGGCACGACGGCGAGCGTGAACGCCGCCGTACAGCCGATCCTCGACCGCTACATCCGTCGCCTGCAGGGCGAACTGGAAGCGCGCGGCTTCAGGCGAGACCTGCTGGTGATGAACGGCAATGGCGGCACGGTGTCCGCCCGGCTGGTGGCCCGCGATGCGGCCAAGACGGTAATGAGCGGCCCGGCCTCCGGCGTGATGGCGGCTGCGGCGACGCTCGATCAATCGGGGCTCGCCAACGCCATCACCTACGACATGGGCGGGACATCGACAGATGTTGCGCTGATCCATGGCGGCGTGCCGGAGGTGTCGGCGGAACTCACCATCGCCTATGGCCTGCCGATCCATGTGCCCATGGTCGATGTGCGCACGGTGGGCGCTGGCGGCGGCTCCATTGCCTCCTTGAACGCTGCGGGGATGCTCATCGTCGGCCCGCATTCGGCGGGTTCTGAGCCTGGGCCCATCTGCTACGGGCGTGGCGGTGCGGACGTGACCATCACCGATGCGAACCTCCTATTGGGGCGGCTTGATCCGGGCAAGCTCCTGGCCGTGAAGAACCCCGTCACGGTCGCGCATGTGCGGGCTATCGTGGAAGCCAAGCTCGCAAGGCCATTGGGACTTAGCATCGAGGCTGCTGCTTCTGCCGTGCTGACCCTTGGTAACATGCACATGGCGGGCGCGATCCGCATGGTGTCGCTCTCACGCGGGCATGATCCGCGCGATTTCGCGCTGTTTGCCTTCGGCGGGGCAGGGCCGCTGCATGCCGTGGCTCTGGCGCGGGAGCTTGGCCTTGCCGAGGTGCTGGTGCCTGCAAGGCCAGGGCTGACCAATGCGCTTGGGTGCCTTGTCGCGGACCTGCGGCAGGATTTCGTACAGACGCTGAATGTCGGGCTCGACCAGGCCGACATGGGCCATGTCGCCTCGGTGCTGGCCGCGCAAAAAGTGCAAGGGCTGGCGATCAATGCCGACGAGCAGGACGAGATTGTCGAGACGGTCGTGCTGTACGGTGCCGACATGCAGTTCCGTGGGCAAACGCATCTGATCCGCGTGGCCTTGCCCGGTGCTGATGTCAGCCGCGAGGTGTTGCAGGCGCTGTTCGAGGCGGCTTACTTCAAACGGTTCCATGTGGAGTTGCCCGAAATCCGCGCCGTGCTGGTCAACCTCGTCACCTCCGTCATCGGCAAGCGCCGCTCGTTGCCATTGGCGAGCCTGATCGACCCGGCGGGACGGAAGGCAAGTGCGCAGGAGGCCGTGGTTGGTCAGCGCCCGCTTTTTGCGGATGGAAAATGGCATGATGCCAGCGTGTATCAGCGTGAAATGCTGCCCATCGGCGCGCTGGTGGCTGGCCCCGCCGTCGTGCAA
>JANMHN010000399.1:0-13332 GCA_031375185.1 Allobosea sp.
TCGTCGTTCTTCAGCGCACGCGCTGCCACGATGGTCATGATCTCCGTTGCGTTGTACATCATGGCTGTGTTCTCAATCTGACCTGCCATGTCCGAAGGCAAGACCCGCAAAATCGGCTTCTGATCCCTCGATCACATGCTGCCTCATCCAGGCTGCGAAGCTGTCTCGCTCCCGCGAGATGGCGTCCCAGCCGATATAGAACGCGTTAGCGCGCTTGTAATAGCCATGGGCATAGGACGGATAGGCCCCGCCCGGTACAGGCACGATGGCATCGACGGTCCAGTGCGGCAGGATGACCGCGTTGGCGTTGCGTGGGCCAAAATCATCGACGATCTCCTCCACGGTGATGATCGACGCCTTCGCCGCCAGAACCGCCTCCTTCTGCACGCCGACAATGCCTTCAAGCATGACGTTGCCCTGCCGGTCGGCCTTCAGCGCATGGATCATCGCCAGATCGGGGCGGATCGCCGGCACGGTCGCCAGCACCTCGCCGGTGTACGGGCATGTCACCGAGCGGATGTTCGGGTTGACCTTCGGCAGGTCCACGCCCTTGTAGCCGCGAAAGACGGCAAATGGCAGGTTCGATGCCCCGGCCTCGTAGGCATTCGCCATGGCCGCGTGGCTGTGCTCCTCAAGTTCGAGCCTTTGCGGAAAGCCGTTCTCGACCGCATCCCGCATCCGGTGAAGGGAACCGACGCCGGGATTGCCGCCCCAGGAGAACACCATCTTGCGCACCAGCCCCATGCCGATCAACTGATCGTAGAGAATATCGGGTGTCATCCGGATGATGGTCAGCTCTTGCCTGCCCTGCCGGATCACCTCATGGCCTGCCGCATACGGAATGAGGTGGGTGAAGCCTTCCATGGCGACGCTCATGCCATCGCGAAGATGATCCTCGACCGCTGCCGAAAGAGACATGAACCTCGCCACAGCTGCCTCCGCCTCGTCTCAAGGTCCGCAGCCCACATTGACGCGGCAAGCCTTTGGCTTCAAGCATCTGTGCGTTCAGCAACTTGATGTTCGTTGAACGAACAGATAGCATTTTTTCCTCTGTGCATCACCCCGCCAGGAGGGCTGCCCTTGGCGCCAAAGCTAGAGATTGTGGAATCCTTCAGCCGCGGCCTGGCCGTCCTCACGTGTTTTGCCGGTGTGCGCCGCCTCACGATCACCGATGTGGCACAGCGCACCGGACTGACCCGCGCCGCCGCACGCCGTTTTCTCTACACGCTGTGCGCCGAAAATCTGGCCCGCACGGATGGCAAGAATTTCGAGTTGACCGCCGGTGTGCTCGAGCTTGGCCACGCTTATCTCTCGGGCATGTCGGAACTGGAAACCGTGCGCGACATCCTGCAGGATCTGACCGCAGATATCGGCGAATCCGCATCCGCCGCCACGCTCGACGGCAATGACATCGTCTATGTGGCGCGCTCCCCGGCCCGCCACCGCATCATGACGGTGGGTCTGGCCGTGGGCTCGCGCCTTCCTGCCCATGCCGCAGCCATGGGCCAGGCGCTGCTGGCGCAACTGACCCACAACGAACTGGACGCCTTCTTCCAGTCATCCGCAATGGCAGCGCGGACCCCCAGCACGCTGACCACGAAAGCCGCCCTGAAGGAACGCCTTGCAGCGGTCCGCTCGCAGGGCTTCGCACTCGTCAGCGAAGAGCTTGAAATCGGACTGCGTTCGATCGCGGTCGCCATCGAGGGACGCCCCAGAAACGCCCGCCTGGCGATCAACCTGAGCGCGCAGGCGGCACGCGTCTCGGAGCAGGAAATGATGGAGCGCTACTTGCCGCCGCTCATCAATGCCGCCCGCCGCATCCAGTTGAGCGCCGGATAGGCCATCATCCCGGTCATCCGGCATAGCCAAAGCCGACGGGCGGGTTGGCCGCCGTTTCGACCCATACACTCTTGGTCGTGGTGTAAGCGTGCAGCGCTTCAAGCCCGGATGAACGGCCATGTCCGGAGGCGTGGAAGCCGCCGAAAGGCGACATCACCGAAATCGCCTTGTAGCTGTTGATCCAGAACGTCCCGGCGCGGACCTTGGCCGCCATCCGGTGCGCGCGCGCGACATCGGCGGTCCAGACTGCCCCTGCAAGGCCAAACTCCGTGGCGTTCGCCAGCGTGATGGCTTCATCCTCGGTGTCGAACGGCATCACAGAAACAACCGGGCCGAACACCTCCTCTCGGGCGATCTCCATTCTGGCCGTGACCTGGTCGATCACTGTGGGTGCAAAGAAGAACCCGCCTGGCCATCCACCCGGCCTTGCCCCACCGGCGGCAATGTGGGCACCTTCCCTCACGCTCTGCATGACCATGTCGCTGATCTTGCCCCAGTGGCGCGCATTGTTGATCGGCCCGATCTGGGTCGCCTCATCCAGCGGATCACCCATGGGGATATGCCCGGCGGCCTTTGCCAGCCGCCTGACGACCTCGGCATGCACCTCGCGCTGCACAAGGAGCCGCGAGCCCGCAACGCAGGACTGCCCCGCGCCCGAGAAGATCGCGGCCTGCGCCCCAAGGACAGCCCGGTCCAGATCAGCATCTGCGAAAACGATGTTGGCGGATTTGCCGCCCAGTTCGAGGATCACCGGCTTGAGTTGCTCCGCCGCAGCCTTCGCGATCACGCGCCCGGTGCCGACAGAGCCGACAAACACCACGAGGCGCGTGCCGGAATGGGCGACGGCGGCGGCACCCGCACTGTGCCCGTGGCCTGCCAGCACATTCACCAGCCCCTTGGGCGCATCCGTCCGCGCAATCAGCACCCCCAGCGCCAGCGAGGTCAGCGGCGTGAATTCAGATGGCTTGAGCACGACTGCATTGCCAGCGGCGATGGCGGGCGCGATCTGCCAGCCCGCCGTGAAGATGGGTGCATTCCAGGGCGTGATCTGGGCCACAACCCCGTAAGCCTCGCGCCGCACATAATTGAGATGGCTTGTGGGCACGGGAATGACCGATCCTTCGATCTTGTCGGCCCACCCGGCGTAATACTCGAACATCTCGGCCACGCGCCCAACCTCGGCCCGCGCATCGCGGATCGGCTTGCCGGCCGACAGCGCCTCCAGCTCGGCCAGCCCCGCAGCATGCTGGCGCACCTGCGCACCCATCGACCAGATGATGCGCCCGCGCGCCGATGCCGTGAGCGCCTGCCATGCCAGAAATGCTTCCTGTGCGGACGCAACAGCCATGCTGGCGCTGGCAGCAGCTCCATCGGCATAGCTCGCCAGCTCATGACCCGTGAACGGATCGACCAGCGGGATCATCTCGCCCGTGCCTGCCGCAATCTCGCCGGCGATCACGCTGCCGATGCGGGCCTGAGGCAGAAATCCGGAGAGGAGTTCAGCCAGCCGTGCGGCGCGTTCGGGGTAGTGGCCGATCATCATGTCTGACCCTTGCCCGCTGCTGCAATCCTCATCCAGAGCCCACCTGAGGAGGAGTTCCAGAAGGCAGCCAAGCTGGACCCTCGTCCTTCGACCGGCTCAGGATGAGGGCATCTGGGATGCGGCTTGAGGAGATTGATCATACGCGCAGTGTTTTCGCGGGCAGCACCTGCACGATCCGGTTGAAATCCTCGTTATCTGCAAGATTCGATACGCTTTCCGCCCATATCCTCGCCACCAGCTCTGACACTGGCGCGTCCACTCCGGCATCCTGCGCCAGCTGGGCCGCAAGGCCGACATCCTTGCGCATCAGGCCCATGGTGAAGCCCGAGTCAAACGCATCATTTTCGATCCAGCGTGGATAGTTGACCTCTGACACCGCGCTTCGGCCCGATGCGGCATTGACCACTTTCAGCACGTCAGCGGCGGGCACGCCTGCAGCCTCCGACAGCCGAATGGCCTCGGACACCGTCAGCAGATGCGCCGCGACAAGCAGGTTGTTGACCAGCTTGGCCACATTGCCTGCGCCGGACGGGCCGACATGCAGCACCTTGCTGCCCATGGCTTCAAGCACCGGGCGCGCCGTCTCAAGACAGGCCGCCTCGCCACCGATCATGATGGCCAGTGTGCCGGCCTTTGCGCCTGCAGGGCCGCCTGAGACCGGAGCATCGAGAAAGCCGATCCCCTTCATGCCGCAAAGCACCGCGAGCCGCCGCGAGACCTCGGCTTCGGAAGTCGACGTGTCGATGATGACCGAACCGGGCGCGGCATGGGCCAGCAACCCCCCGTCGCCCGCGACCGTCATGTCCACATGTCTGGCGAGTGGCAGCGACAGCACGAACACGGTTGATGTTGCGGCCAGAGACGACAGGTCTGCCGCGCACGGGATGCGGTCATTCCCCGCCAGCTCGATTCGCTCCGGTGACAGATCAAAGCCGGTCACGGCAAAGCCTCTGTCCTTGAGCGCATGGGCCATGGCAAGACCCATCCTGCCAAGACCGATGACCGCGACCGAAGGCATGTCAATGTCCGGCATCAAAGGATCTTGCGTCAAAGGATCAACGACCCGTCGCCCGGGTTCTGAACCATCGGATAAAGCGGCCGCGTGATCTTGGTGTAAGTATGGGTCGCATAGTTCTGGGTCGAAGGCCCCTGGGTTTCGGCATAGATGACCTTTGAGGCAATCGGGCCGAAGGCGGCATGGAAATGTTGCGCTGATTTCACCACGATCACGGCCTTTTTCGCCGGATCGATGCCAACATTGGTGAACAATTCGCGGCCCAGCGCCTGCGTCCGGTGGGTGATGCAGACGACATCGATGCGCCCGTCGATCCTGAGCGCCGCCATGTCACCCATATGTACCTTGGCATCGCCGAACGATTGCCACCCGCCCTTGCACAGGCCGACCACCTCGACCTCGCAATCGACCGGCGTGCCGGAGAGTTCGGACGTCTTGCCCCCGATCCGCAGCCGCAGCTTTGCGCCCAGCCCCGCCAGTTCGGCGAAGCGCACCGCCTGCGGATCCCACATCGGCCCGAGCGCCGCGTTCGTCACGCTGCGCCTGATCAGCGCTTTGAGGGTCATCGTGTTGTCTGACGCCGAGCCACCCCCGGCATTGTCGGCCGCCTCCGCGATCACCACCGGCCCCTTGGCCGTGTCAACCTTCGCGGCACGGGTCAGGGCTGCGTTGATGCTGACATTCTTCGGCGAAATCCTGCCGCGCAGGCTGACGATCTCGCGGCCCAGGCGAGCGGCGAGTACATTGCCCTCGGTCTTGCGGTTGTTGGTGTAGACCAGAACACGTGTGCCCATTTCCGGCACGTCCGCGTGGGGAAAGCCGTGGCCGAGCGACACGGACAATACGCCATCCTTGCCTTCGAGCGCCGACATCCTGTCCACGAACGAGCGCGTCGGCTCCATCGTGGTCGGAAAGAACGCGATCATCGCACAGTCGTAAAGGCTCGCCACAGGCTTGATCTCGCCACGGATGGTGGCAAGCACGATGGTCAGCAGTTCCTCTGCCCGCGGCACGAAGTCGGTGTGCGGATATTCCTTGTAGAGAATGATGATGTCAGCATGTGTCACGCGCTTCAGGGTCAGATGGCAGTGCGGATCTAGCTCGACCCCGATCACGCATTTGGTGCCGACGATCTCGCGCACGCGGGCGATCACATCCCCTTCGACATCATCATAGCCTTCCGCCACCATCGCGCCATGCAGGCCGAGCATGACGCCGTCCAGCGGCATCGCGGCCTTGCACTGCGCCAGGATCTCGTCGCGCATCTCCTCATAGGCTGACCGGGCACAGGTGCCGGACGGCTGGGTGGCGAAGCTCGATCCTTCGATCAGCGTGAAGCCTTCCTGCCGCGCCCGGCGACGGGCGACATAAACCGGCGCGGTGTAATGGCGCGGGTCATCGGGAGCCTGTCCAGGCCCGAAGGAATCCGGCCCCTCGAAACTCCCGCGCCCTGTCGGCACCGGTGAAAACGTGTTGGTTTCAGTGGCAACGGAGGCTGTGAAGATGCGCATGGCAGGATCGTTCCGGCGGAAGGAGTGATCAGCGAAGCGCAAATCCGCCCGGATGACAACTGCACTTGCATGAATAGGGCCATGTGTGCGGTACTGTGGCAAATTGAGGCCGTTGCAACGCAGATGCCTTGGGAGGGGTAGCAGCATGTCGACACGTCGTGAAATCCTGAAGGGAGGCGCGGCTGCTGCCGGCCTCATCGTCGCCCCGTCCGTGGTGTTTTCGCAAAGTACGCCCTCGCGCGCCAGGACGCTGCGCGCGGTCATGCACGGCGATCTTGCCTCGTTCGATCCGATCTGGACCACGGCGAACATGGCGTCGTATCATGGCGGACTGATCTACGACACGCTGTTCGGCATCGATTCAGAGAGCCGCCCCCAGCCCCAGATGGTCTCGAGATTCAACATCTCCGATGACAAGAAAACATATACCTTCGTGCTGCGGGACGGCCTTCGTTTCAGCTCCGGCGAAGCCGTCACCTCGAAGGATTGCGTGGCGTCGATCCGCCGCTGGGCGGCGCGAGACGGCGGCGGCCAGCACCTGTTCCGCCGCGTCACGGACACGCCGGTGGTCGACGACAAGACCTTCCGCATCGTGCTGCGCGAGCCTTACCCGCTGCTGATCGACTGGCTGGCCAAGACCTCCACCAATGTCTGCTTCATCATGCGCGAGAAGGAGGCCCTGACAGATCCACAGACGCAAGTGAGCGAGTATATCGGCTCAGGCCCCTACATCTACAATCGCGGGGAAAGTCGCCAGGGCGCGCGCTATGTCTATGACCGCAACCCGAACTACGTGCCGCGCTCAGAGCCCGCGTCGTTCTTCTCGGGCGGCAAGGTCGCCAAGATGGAACGCGTCATTCTTGAAAACATGGCTGATCCGCAGACCCAGGCCTCGGCGTTGCTGGCTGGCGAGATCGATTTCGTCGAATGGCCTTCGCTGGACATCATCGACACGCTCGAAGCGGACAGGAACATCAAGGTCCAGGTGCTCAACCAGTCCGGCAACATGGGCTGGGCCCGCATCAACCACCTGCATCCGCCCTTCAACAATGTGCTCGCCCGCCGCGCGCTGTTGCATCTCACCCACCCCACCGAGGTGATGAAGGCAACCTTCGGCAACGAGAAATACTATCGCGCCTGTGGTTCGATCTTTGCCTGCAACACGCCAATGGAGAACGACACCAACACGGACTGGTTCAAATCCGGCCAGAACATCGACCGCGCACGCGCCCTTTTCAAGGAATCCGGCTATGATGGCCGCCCCGTGGTGCTGCTGTCCGCCTCCAACGTCCAGCACATGAGCAATGCCGGGCTGCTGTACCAGCAATGGCTGCGCGCCGCCGGCGTCAATGTCGAACTGGTCACGAGCGACTGGGGCGGCGTGGTGGCACGGCGCGCCAACCGAAATCCACCTGATCAGGGCGGCTGGAACATCTTCTTCACCTCGGCCTCTGGAAGTGCCTATTCCAACCCGGTTGCGCTGGCAGGTCATTCCTCGACGGGTGCAAATGCGTGGTTCGGCTGGCCGACGGACGAGCGCAACGAAGTGCTGCGCGATCAATGGGCAGGTGCCGCCACCCAGGCCGAACGCCTCGCCGTCGCCCGCCAGATGCAGGACAATGCCTGGAACTACGTGCCGCATGTGCATTACGGCCAGTGGGTCCAGCCAGCTGCCATGCGCGCCAACCTGCGCGGCCTGATCGCCATGCCGGAGATGGTTCCGTTCTGGAATATCGAGCGGGTGTGAGGCGGTACTGTCTCGCTGGATGCAGGTCCGGCGAGACATGCAAGACCGTTACCCCACAGATCCTCATCCTGAGCCCGTCGAAGGATGAATTCCAGAAGGCACAAAAGCTGAAGCTCCTCCTTCGACGGGCTCAGGATGAGGATTGTTGATGATCGGACAGACGGGGACATCTTGCCTCGTGACGTCCTGCCCACTCCATGGATCGGCCCCTGAATGCTCGCCTACGTCATCAGACGCCTGTTCTCGACGCTGATCGTCATGATGATCGTTGGCATCTTCGTGTTCCTGCTGCTGCATCTGTCGCCGGGTGATCCGGCGGCGATCATCGCGGGCGACAATGCCACGCCTGAGCAGATCGACGGCATCCGCCGCAAGCTGGGACTTGAAGACCCGCTGCTGGTGCAGTTCCTGCGCTGGGCGGGACATGTGGTGCAAGGTGATCTCGGCATCTCGATCTTCTCGAACGAGCCAGTGCTGAAACTGGTCGGCCAGAGGCTCGAACCGACCGTGTCGCTGGCGCTGACCACCCTTTTCATCGCCGTGACGCTGGCCGTGACCTTCGGCGTGCTGGCCGCCTGGAAGGCCGGAACCTGGGTCGACCGCCTGCTGATGGTGATCTCGGTGGTCGGCTTCTCGGTCCCGGTCTTCGTTGTCGGTTATCTCCTGATCTATCTGTTCGCCATCGAGTTACGCTGGCTGCCGGTGCAGGGCTACACGCCCATCGCCGAAGGGATCGGCCCCTGGGCGCGCAATCTCGTGCTGCCCTCCACCGCGCTTGGCCTCGCCTACATCGCGCTGATCGCGCGCATCACCCGCGCCTCCATGCTGGATGTGCTCTCGGAGGATTACATCCGCACTGCCAAGGCCAAAGGCGTCGCCAACACCTCCATGCTGCTGAAACATGCCCTGAAGAACGCTGGCGTGCCCATCGTCACGGTCATCGGCATCGGTGTTGCGCTCCTGATCAGCGGTGTGGTCATCACCGAAACCGTGTTCAACATTCCCGGCATCGGACGGCTGGTGGTCGATGCCATCGCCAAGCGCGACTACCCGATCATCCAGGGCGTGATCCTGATCTTTTCCGGCGTCTATGTGCTGGTCAACCTTGCTGTCGACCTGACCTACACGCTCATCGATCCCCGGATCAGGTATTGACGATGGCCGCGCCTCTCCTCCCGCCGTCATTGCGAGCGCAGCGAAGCAATCCAGTCTTCGTGCGCGAAAAGTCTGGATTGCGTCGTCGCTTCGCTCCTCGCAATGACGGGTGGGCAAAGCCATGAGCGTCACCACCGCCCCCGTTGCCGCCACGCCGCGCTTCCAGCCATGGCGGTTCGTGCGCCGCAATCCGACCTTGACGGCGGGTGCGGTCATCCTCGCCTTCATGGCGCTGGTGGCGATCTTCGCGCCCCTGCTGGCCGGCGATCCACTGCTGATGCAGCCGGCAAAACGCCTGCGCCCGCCCTCGCCCGAGTTTTGGCTCGGCACGGACGCGCTTGGCCGGGATGTCTTCGCGCGCACCGTATATGGCGCGCGCGTGTCATTGCTGGTGGGCCTCAGCGTCGCCACGGTGTCGGTCCTCACCGGGCTGACGATTGGTCTTCTGGCCGGGTTTTTCCGCACCGCCGACACCATTGTCATGCGCTTCATGGATGGGTTGATGGCCATTCCCGCCATCCTGCTGGCGATCGCGCTGGTTTCCCTCACCCGCGCCAGCGTGTTCATCGTCATCGTCGCCATCACCATCCCTGAAATTCCGCGCGTGGTGCGGCTGGTGCGCTCGGTCGTGCTCAGCGTGCGTGAAGCGCCTTATGTGGAGGCGGCCGTCTCGGGCGGCGCTCCCACCTGGAAAATCCTGCTGCGCCACATCATGCCCTCGACCTTCCCGCCGCTGATCGTACAGGCAACCTATATCTGCGCGTCCGCCATCCTGATCGAGGCATCGCTGTCGTTCCTCGGCGCGGGCACGCCGCCCGAAATTCCGACATGGGGCAACATGGTGGCGTCCTCGCGCCTGTTCCTCAGCCGCGCGCCCTGGACGATCTTCGCGCCGGGTCTGGCACTGGCGCTGGTGGTGCTGGCGGTCAACCTGGTGGGAGACGGCCTGCGCGACAGGCTCGACCCGCGCCTTGCGAGGCGCATGTGATGGATCATCGGGTGATCGACCAGCCAGCCGCAAAACCGCTTCTGTCCGTCCGGAACATCAAGACCCACTTCTTCAATGAAGACGGCGTGACACGGGCCGTGGACGGCGTGTCGTTCGACGTGATGCAAGGCGAAACACTTGGCATTGTCGGCGAGTCCGGCTGCGGCAAGAGCGTCACGGCCCTGTCCATTCTCCGGCTGTTGCCGGCACGGCTGGGCCGTACAATCGAAGGCTCGATCAATTTTGACGGCACGGACCTTCTGAGCCTCGATGAAGACCAGATGCGGGGCATTCGTGGCAACAGCGTCGCGATGATCTTCCAGGAGCCGATGACCAGCTTGAACCCTGTGCTGACAGTCGGCCACCAGATCGCCGAGTCGGTGCGCATCCATCAGGGCAGAACGAAAGACGAGGCTTGGGTCAGGGCCGGCGACATGCTGGAATTCGTGCGCATCCCGGATGCCCGCAAACGTCTTGGCGACTATCCGCACCAGTTCTCCGGCGGCATGCGCCAGCGCGTGATGATCGCCATGGCACTGGCCTGCAACCCGCGGCTGCTGATTGCGGACGAGCCGACCACCGCGCTCGATGTCACGATCCAGGCCCAGATCCTCAAGCTGATGCTTGAGCTGAAGGAGAGCACCGGCGCGGCCGTCGTGTTGATCACCCATGATCTCGGCGTGGTGGCCGAGACCTGCCAGCGCGTCATGGTGATGTATGCCGGCCGCAAGATCGAGGAAGCATCGGTCACCAGCCTGTTCGATGCGCCTGCCCACCCCTACACGCGCGGGCTGATGGCCTCGATCCCGCGCCTCAACAAGCTGGCGGGCACAAAACGGCGGCTGTCAGAAATTCCCGGCATGGTGCCCTCCCTCCGCGCGCCCATCCTTGGCTGCGCATTTGCCCCGCGATGTGGTTTTGCCACAGACCTCTGCCAGTCCGAAGCACCTGATCTGAGGCCGGTCAACACCGGCCACATCGTTGCCTGCCACCATGCAGAAGCGGTGATCGCCGGGAAAGCGAGCGCCGCATGAGCGATCATGTTCTCGAAGTCACCGATCTCAAGAAGCATTTTCCGGTCGAGAAGGGATTGCTGCGGCGCGTCGTTGCCCATGTGAAGGCTGTTGATGGCGTCTCCTTCGCCATCCAGCCCGGCGAAACACTCTGCCTAGTGGGCGAGTCCGGGTGCGGGAAATCCACAGTCGGCAAGCTCGCCTTGGGCCTGATCCCGCCCACCGCAGGCTCCATTCGCCTGCATGGCGAGGACATCACCGGCCTCTCGCGCACCCAGATGCAGCCGTATCGCAAGCGCATCCAGATGGTGTTTCAGGATCCGTCGGCCTCCCTCAATCCGAGGCTCACCGCAGGCGCCGTGGTGTCAGAGCCGCTGGAGAACTACGGCGATATTCCTGCGTCCGAACGGCAGGACCGGACCATCGCCTTGCTGAAAAAGGTCGGCCTGAGTGCAGACGCCATGCGCAAATACCCGTTCGAGTTTTCGGGCGGGCAGAAGCAGCGCCTCGGCATTGCCCGCGCGCTTGCGCTCAACCCCAGCGTGATCGTGGCGGACGAGCCCGTTTCCGCGCTCGATGTCTCGGTGCAGGCGCAGGTGCTCAACCTGATGATGGACCTGCAAGAGGAGTTTGGCCTGGCCTACCTGTTCGTCAGCCATGACCTTGGCGTGGTCGAACATATCGGCCACCGCATCGCGGTGATGTATCTGGGCCGCATCGTCGAGGTCGCAGGCAAGGAGGCGCTGTTCGCCAACCCAAGGCACCCCTACACCCGCGCCCTGATTTCTGCAGCACCCATGCCAGACCCGCGCGCAAGGCGCGACAAGCTGATCATCGAAGGCGATGTGCCCTCACCGCAAAATCCGCCGCCGGGCTGCCATTTCCACACCCGTTGTCCGTTTGTGGTGGCCCGCTGCAGGAGCGAAAGCCCTGTCTTGAAGCTGCTGAACGACGGACGGCTGGCGGCCTGCCACCTGGAAGATTGAAGGGGCAGCAAGGCCCCACCCTGACCGTCCCCATGGGATGGGGAGGGAAACTCACGGCCTGATGCTCCAACACGTGAAACGGCTGGCGTAAATACCTGCCGTTTCCCTCCCCATCCCATGGGGAGGGTGCGGGTGGGGCTCTTCGCCTCAGCGATGCGCCGCCTTCAGGCAGTCATCTAGATCGGCAAACATGTCCGAGACATCCTCGATCCCGCAGGACAGACGCAGCAGATCGGGCGGACACGGCGAGCCAGCCCCCTCGATCGAGGCGCGATGCTCGATCAGGCTTTCGACCCCGCCCAGCGATGTGGCGCGCTTCCAGAGTTGCACACGCGCCGCCGTGGCGATGGCGGCGCTCTCGCCACCTGTGACCTGCATCGACATCATGAAGCCGAATCCGTCTTTCATCTGGCGCGCCGCGACGTCGTGGCCCGGATGCTGCGGCAGGCCGGGATAGAGCACGCGGGCGACATTGGGGTGCGACGACAGTTTCACGGCCAGGTCCATCGCCGTCCGCGCCTGCCTCTCGGCGCGCAGGTGCAGCGTGCGCATGCCGCGCATCAGTAGGTAAGCCTCGAACGGGCCGAGGATGCCGCCCTGCATCTTGCGGATCGTCTTGATGCGCTGCCAGAAGGCATCATCCTCACGCGCTGCGAGAGCGCCTGCCACCACATCCGAATGCCCGTTCAGGATCTTGGTGGCGGCGTGCATCACCACATCCGCGCCGAGCAGCAGTGGCTGTGTGTGAACCGGCGAAGCGCAGGTTGAATCGACAGCGATCTTCGCCCCCGCCTTGTGGGCGATCTCGGCTGCCGCCGCGATATCGGTGATGGTCCACAGCGGGTTCGACGGCGTCTCGAGCCAGACCAGCTTGGTCTTTCCGGGCCGAATAGCAGCTTTCAACTGCGACAGATCATCGGTTTCGCAGAAGGTGGTCTCAAGCCCCCAGCGTGCGGCCTCCGTCAGCAACCAGCTTCGCAGCGCCCAGTACATGACGCGCGGCGCGACGATGTGGTCGCCCGGATCGAGCGCCTGGAACACGGCCGTTGCCGCCGCCATGCCACTCGAAAACAGCAGAGCGCCAGCCTTGGCCTGCTCCAGCATGGCCAGCACGTTCTCGGCTTCGCGGATCGTCTCGTTGTCAGGCCGCCCATAGATGAAGCCCGACGAGTAGGCGTTGTCCTCATCACGGATATAGGTCGTTGCGACGTGGATGGGCGGTACCACACCCCTGGTCACCGGATCGATCTTGCCAAGCGCCTGCGCGGCCAGCGTGCGAGAGGAAAACGTCGTCTTGCCGCTCATGATGCGTGGTCCAGACCATAGAGCGTGTGCAGCGTACGCACGGCAAGTTCGGTGTAGGCGCTGTCGATCAGCACGGAGAATTTGATTTCAGAGGTGGTGATGGCGCGGATGTTGATGCCCTTTTCGGCCAGCGCCTTGAAGGCACGCGCGGCAACGCCCGCATGGCTCCTCATGCCAATGCCGATGGCGGAAACCTTCACAACATCTGCCGTGCCCTGCAAGGCCTGATA
>JANMHN010000064.1:0-12103 GCA_031375185.1 Allobosea sp.
TTACAGAACAGACCGCCCAAGGACGCCCCATGAAGTTCACCCTTTCCTGGCTGAAGAACCACCTCGAGACGACAGCGTCGGTCGAGCAGATCTGCGATGCGCTGAACAAGGTCGGCCTTGAAGTCGAGGGCGTTGAGGACAAGGCCAAGTCGCTGGCGGCCTTCACGATTGCCTATGTCATCGAAGCGAGGCAGCATCCCAATGCCGACCGCCTGCGGGTCTGCATGGTCGACACGGGCGCGGGCGAACCCGTGCAGGTGGTCTGCGGCGCGCCCAATGCCCGCACCGGCATGAAGAGCGTGTTCTCCCCGCCCGGCACCTATATTCCCGGCAAGGACATCACGCTAGGCAAGGGCGTGATCCGAGGTGTTGAATCCAATGGCATGCTGTGTTCTGCGGCGGAACTCGAATTGTCGAACGATCATGATGGCATCATCGACCTGCCCGACGACGCTCCCGTCGGCGCAGGCTATGCCGACTGGGCCGGCCTTGCCGACCCTGTGATCGAGATCGCCGTGACGCCGAACCGGGCGGATGCTCTGGGCATCCACGGCATTGCGCGCGATCTCGCTGCGGCAGGCATCGGCGATCTGAAGAATGTCAACGTCAAGCCGATCAAGGGCGCATATCCCTGCCCGGTGTCGGTAAGGCTGGATTTCAATGAATTTGACAAGCACCTGTGCCCCGCCTTCGCCCTTCGTCTCATCCGCGGGGTGAAGAACGGGCCATCGCCGGACTGGGTCCAGTCGCGGCTGAAAGCCATTGGCCTGCGCCCCATCAACGCGCTGGTCGATGTGACCAACTTCATGACATTTGCCATGAATCGGCCGCTGCATGTGTTCGATGCGGCCAAGGTGCATGGCAACCTCGTGGTGCGCCGTGCCCGTTCCGGCGAAAGCATGGTGGCACTCGATGGCAAAAGCTATGTCTTCACCGACGACCATGTGGTCATTTGCGATGATCAGGGCGTTGAATCGCTCGCCGGTGTCATGGGAGGGCAAGCCTCCGGTTGTGACGAGAGCACCGTCGACGTTCTGGTGGAAAGCGCGCTGTGGGATCCGTTGACCACCGCCCGCACCGGCCGTGCGCTCGGCATCAACTCCGATGCACGCTACCGTTTCGAGCGGGGCATCGATCCCGCCTTCTGCCTGCCGGGGCTGGACCTGGCCACGCAGATGATCATGGACCTGTGCGGTGGAGAGCCTTCGCAGATGGTCATCGCCGGCGAGCCACCCGACACCAGCCGCTTCATCGATTTCCCCTGGACCGAGGTGAAACGTCTGACGGGCGTGTTGCTTCCCGTGCCGGAGATGAAGCTGGCCCTGACCTCGCTCGGCTTCCATGTTTCTGGCACCGGCGACCGTGTGCGTGTGTCCCCGCCAAGCTGGCGCGCCGACATCGAGGGCAAGGCCGATCTCGTGGAGGAGATCATCCGCATTGCCGGGCTTGACCGGGTGGACGCGATTCCTTTCCCGCGCCTGGCGGACGAAGTGCCGAAGCCGGTCCTGACCGTGCTGCAAAAGCGCACACGCCTTGCCAGGCGCACGCTGGCCGCGCGCGGGCTGGTCGAGGCCGTGACATGGTCGTTCATCGCGAAGGATCAGGCAGTTCATTTCGGTGGTGGCAAGCCAGAGCTTGCACTGGCCAATCCGATTGCTGCCGACCTCTCCGACATGCGGCCAAGTCTGCTGCCGGGCCTCATCAAGGCCGTGCAGCGCAATGTGGATCGCAGCTTTGATGATGTGGCCCTGTTCGAAGTGGGGCAGGTGTTCCTTGGCGATGGCGAAGATGACCAGCGCATGTCTGCTGCCGCCATCCGCCGCGGCACGGCGCGCGCCAGCGGCACGGGCCGCCATTGGGATGGCGCGGCGGCGCAGATCACGGCGCTTGATGCCAAGGAAGATGCTCTGGCGTTGCTGGCTTCGCTGGGCATTGCGGCAGGTGGCCTGCAGATTGTGCCCGGCGGGCCTGGCTGGATGCATCCGGGCCGCTCCGCCACGTTGCAGTTCGGTCCGAAGGGCATTGTCGGCGCCTTTGGCGAACTTCACCGGAAGACCCTGAAACTTCTCGACGTGAAGGGCCCGCTGGTCGCCTTCGAGCTTCACCTTGATGGCTTGCCGCTGCCCAAGGCCAAGCCCACGAAGATGAAGCCAAAGCTGAAACTGTCTGATTTTCAGCCTGTCACCCGCGACTTCGCTTTCGTGGTCGATGCGGCGACGGCAGCAGGCGACATGGTCAGGACTGCGTCCGGTGCCGACCGGGCGCTGATTGCGGACGTGTCGGTGTTCGACGTGTATGAGGGCGACAAGATCGAGATCGGCAAGAAGTCGGTCGCCCTGGCGGTCACCCTGCAGCCAACAGAAAAGACGCTCACCGAGGCCGAGATCGAGGCCGTCGGCGGCAAGATCGTGGCCGAGATGGCGAAGCGCTACGGGGCGAGCCTGAGGGGGTAGATCCGGCGTTCGCTGCGCTCACCGCATTTGCTGGATTCCGGGTTCCTTGCGCCGCAAGCAGCTTCAGGCCCCGGAAAAGCGCAAAACCTTCCGCGCGTTTCCGGGGCCATTGAGCGAAAGCGGAATGGAACCCGGAAGCCAGACATTGTTTTGTGAGCGGAGCGAACACCGCTCCTTACATCTCCAGCGGCTCTGTTCCGGCAATCTCGATGCCGAAGCCTGACAGCCCGACGAAGGCACGGGCGGATGACGAGAGGTTGATGATCGACGTCACGCCCAGGTCCTTCAGGATCTGTGCGCCAAGGCCCACTTCGCGCCAGGCTTCGGTCCGTTTGTGTTCGGATTCCAGCGCGTCGTCCGGTGTGCGCATGGTCGGCACACCCGCCGAGCCGTCGCGCAGATAGACCAGCACGCCCCTGCCGTCCTTTGCGAAGCGGGCGAGCGCGGCGTTGATGCTCTTGCCACCGCCAAAGATGTCGCCCACCACATCGGCGCGGTGCAGGCGGGCGGGAATGTCCCGGCCTTCACCGAGCTTGCCCATGACGAAGGCGAAGTGCTGTACGCTGTCGAACGGCGTGACATAGGCGTAGCCGGTGAGGTCGCCATGCTCGGTCCTGACCGGGAATGTCGCCACGCGCTCAACCAGCTTCTCGCGTGCCTGCCGCCAGGCGATCAGGTCCGCGACAGTGATCTGCGTGAGGCCATGCCTGGCAGAGAATGCCGTGATCTGCGCACCCTTCATCACCGAGCCGTCGTCGTTCACGAGTTCGCAGATCACGCCGACAGGCGGCAGGTTCGCCAGCTTGCACAGATCGACGGCAGCTTCCGTATGGCCGGAACGCATCAAGACCCCGCCATCACGCGCAATCAGCGGGAAGATGTGGCCTGGCCGCGAGAAGTCCGCAGCGCCCGCATTCGGATTGGCAAGGCCGCGCACGGTGGCGGTGCGGTCATCGGCGGAGATGCCGGTGGTGGTGCCATGCTTGTAGTCGATGGTGACGGTGAAGGCGGTGGTGTGGGCGCTGTCATTGCTTGAGACCATCGGATCGAGGCGCAGGCGCTTCGCTTCTTCCAGTGGCAATGGCGTGCAGACGATGCCGCAGCAATGGCGGATGATGAAGGCCATTTTCTCCGGTGTGCAGAGCGAGGCCGCGACGATCAGGTCGCCCTCGTTCTCGCGATCGTCGTCATCGGTGACGACGACGATCTCGCCGCGCGCAAATGCTTCGATGGCGTCGGAAACAGAATGGGGCACAGATGCCTCCTTCGGAAAACGGAACTGCAGGAAATCATTGGGGCTGACCGCGCCGCCCGTGGCCTTGGCGATGCGCTCCGCGCTGTCGCGCGACAGCCACGCCGTGTCGTCATTGCACAGTGCGGTGATGCTGGCAGGTGACAGATCCACCTGCTTGGCGAATGCCGCGCGGGAGATGCCTTCGCGGGACAGCCAGATGTCGAGTTTCATGAGAAGGGTGTAGCAGGTGGATGATTTGGCTGCAATGAATAGTACCGGATTATTCAGTGATGCTGAATTTATCCCGTCATGGTCGGGTCAAGCCCAACCATGACGACGTGGTGAGTGGATCAAGCGATAAACGGCCACTTCGCCGCCTCGCCCACCTGGCCCCGATGGCGCAGGTGGTGGTCGGCCAGCACAATGGCCATCATCGCTTCACCCACAGGCACGGCGCGGATGCCCACGCATGGATCGTGGCGGCCCTTGGTGCGCAGGTCGGTCTCGGCACCGTAGCGGGTCACGGAGGCGCGGTTCGACAGGATCGAGGAGGTCGGTTTGACGGCGAAGCGGCATATCACCGGCTGGCCGGTCGAGATGCCGCCCAGGATGCCGCCCGCATGGTTGCTGAGGAAGGTCGGCGCGCCGTCTTGGCCAGCTCGCATCTCGTCGGCGTTCGCTTCGCCCGACAGGGTCGCGGCCTCGAAACCGTCGCCGATCTCGACGCCCTTGACCGCGTTGATGCTCATCATGGCGCTGGCAAGATCGGCATCGAGCTTGCCGTAGATCGGTGCGCCAAGGCCAGGCGGCACGCCCTCCGCCACGATCTCGATCACCGCGCCGACCGATGAGCCAGCTTTGCGGACACCATCAAGATAGTCCGCCCACAGCGCGGCGGTCTCGGCATCGGGGCAGAAGAACGGATTGCGCTCGACTTCAGCCCAGTCCCAGTTGGCGCGGTTGATCTTGTGCGGCCCCATCTGCACCAGCGCGCCGCGCACGGTCATGCCGGGCACGATCCTGCGGGCAATCGCGCCTGCAGCGACACGCATCGCGGTCTCGCGCGCCGACGAGCGCCCGCCGCCGCGATAATCGCGGATGCCGTATTTCACGTCATAGGTGTAGTCGGCATGGCCGGGGCGGTAGCTGTCCTTGATCTCGCCGTAGTCCTTGGAGCGCTGGTCTGTGTTCTCGATCATGAGTCCGATGGATGTACCGGTGGTCACCTGCTGGCCAGTGGCCTCATCAGTGAAGACACCTGACAGGATCTTCACCTGGTCGGCCTCCTGGCGCTGGGTGGTGTATTTGCTCTGGCCGGGGCGGCGGCGGTCGAGATCGCGCTGGATGTCCGCTTCGGTGATCGGGATCAGCGGCGGGCAGCCATCCACCACGCAGCCGATGGCGGCTCCGTGGCTCTCGCCAAAGGTGGTGAAGCGGAACAGGTGTCCAAAGGAATTGTGTGACATGAATGTCGTTTAAGGCGCGAAGTCGGGCGGCGTCAAATGGGAGCGTGGACATCGTCATTCCGGGGCCGCACAGCGGAGCGCGGAACCCATCATGTCATGTATGCCAACTCTTGATTGACGGTCGATGGGCTGTATTTTCCGAAGCGATGGGTTCCGGGCTCGGCGCTGCGCACCGCCCCGGAATGACGCCGTCCTGAGGCATCAATGCCTATCCCAGCAACGCCCCGAACCTGTCCCTGAAGCGCGCCTCCGCTTCGCCTGCGCTCACAGGGGCCAGCATGGCGTGGACATCGCGCGGCAGGGGTTCGGGCTTGCCAAAGAAGCGCAGCGCTTCCTCGCGGGAGAAGCCGGCCAGCGTGGTGGCTTCAAGAAAGGCGGCGATCCTGTCGGCGCGCTTGACCTTCCTCTGCAGCAGGGCCGGCGTTTCCGGCGGCAGGCCGAAACGGATGTGGATGGCGGCGAGCAGCCTGTGTTCGACGCTTCTGTAGCTGTCGCCAACGGCTGTCTTGAAGGGCGAGATGATGTCGCCGATGACATATTCAGGCGCGTCATGCAAAAGCGTGATCAGTTTCCACGGCTGGACCATGTCGGGTTCCAGATGCGCATTGATGGCTTCGACCAGCAGTGAATGCTGCGCCACCGAAAAGATGTGCTCGCCCTTGGTCTGACCGTTCCAGCGCGCCACGCGCGACAGGCCGTGCGCGATGTCCTCGATCTCCACATCCAGCGGAGAGGGGTCGAGAAGATCGAGCCTTCGGCCAGACAGCATGCGCTGCCAGGCACGGGGAGGGGCCTCCTTCACCATGTGAGCCTGCCGCCCAGTTCCGCACATTCCGGGTGGCGGTAGCATCCTGTCAGATGGTCGTTGACCATGCCGACAGCCTGCATGAAGGCATAGACGATGGTTGGCCCGACAAAGGTGAAGCCACGCGCCTTCAGGTCTTTGGACATCGCCTCCGCCGTCTTTGTCTGGGTGGGAACCTCCTCATGCGTGCGAAAATCCCCCTGCACCGGCTGGCCATCGACAAAGTCCCACAGATGCCGTGCGAACGAGCCGCGCTCCATCATCTCGATCCAGATGCGGGCGCTTTTTACGGTGCCTTCGATCTTGCTGCGGTTGCGCACGATGCCGGCATCCAGCATCAGCGCCTCGATTTTTGCAGGGCCATAATTCGCGATCTTCTCCGGTTGGAAGCCGTCAAAGGCCGCCCGGAAGCTCTCGCGCTTGCGCAGGATTGTGATCCATGACAGGCCCGCCTGGAAGCCATCGAGGATCAGCTTCTCGAACAGGGCGCGGTCATCCTGCTCCGGCACGCCCCAGTCCGTGTCGTGATAGGCGACATAGAACGGGTCCATGCCCGGCCAGGGGCAGCGCAGCTTGCCGTCAGGGTGCATCACGGCAGCGCGCGGGGCTTTCTGGAGCGTCGCTTTCTCCTCCATGCCTCAGTCCTCCCTGACGCCGAAACCTGCTTCGCCTGGGAAGGGAAAGCGGATGAAGGGCGGCTTGACGAGCGCAATCTCGAGACCGCCACCCGTGACCACCTCGCCCGCGGTGAGCGCATCGGCCCAGCGATCAAGCCGCACCATGGCAAGGCCACGGCCCCTGGCAGTGGACCCGACATGCCCGATCGGCTTGTCGCCAGCCCTGATCTCGACGCCCCATTCCGAGCGAAAGCCGCCCGTGAACACAATCGGCACGCAGCGCGTGCGGGCGGTGCCGCGATGCTCCATGCGCGAGACGACCTCCTGCCCCACATAGCAGCCCTTGGTGAACGACACGCCGCCAAGCTGGTCCAGCAGCGCCTCGTGCGGAAAGGTGCTGGTGCCGCCATAGCCAAAATCCTTGCCGCCATCCGGCACGCCGGTAATGATGCGGTGGGCATGATAATCATCGGGGCTGGCTGAGATCAGCGTGGCGACATCGTCCAGATCGACAATCGCGCGGTCACCCATGCCGGCGAAGCGCGGATCGGCATGGACCACGCCCACATCAGGCGGCAGCAATCCGCCATCTGTTGCGGCGATCACGGTGGCGGATGTGCTGATATCCTCGATCGTGACCTTGGCCCGCAGCTTGTAGAGGCTCAGTTTCCGGATGAGCTCAGGCACCGTTGCGGCGGGCGTGTCGAGCAGGAAGCCCCCTCCGTCATCATCGGACAGTGCCACGACGATGAAATCGACGATGATCTTGCCCTGCGGGGTCAGGAGCGCGCCATATCCGGCCTGGTCCGGTGCTACGAGCGCCATGTCATTGGTCACGAGGCCATCAAGGAATGTCCGTGCATCCGGCCCCCCGATCTTGAGGACGGCGCGCTCGGACAGGTGTGCGATGCTCATGATGTCTGGCCTGACGGTCGGTTTCGCATAGCAGTTTGCGATGATTGATGCCCTACCTAAGCAGAACCACGTCGGCGCTCAACCTGTTTGGCGTTCCGAGCCTGTGCAACGCGACACCAAAGGTCGTTTCGTTTTGGCCGCAATCAGCTTATACGGACCCCGTCCACCATGAAGGGCCATCCACCTTGTCATCCAGAATCTCGACGCCGCTCCTCGACACCATCCATGTTCCTGCCGATTTGCGGAAACTGACCGGCAGCCAGTTGCAGCAGGTCGCTGACGAACTCAGGCTTGAAACCATCGATGCCGTGTCCGTCACCGGCGGGCACCTGGGGGCCGGGCTTGGCGTGGTCGAACTGACCGTGGCGCTGCACCATGTCTTCGACACGCCGGATGACCGTCTGATCTGGGATGTCGGCCACCAGGCCTACCCGCACAAGATCCTCACGGGCCGCCGCGACCGCATCCGCACACTTCGGCAAGGCGGGGGCCTGTCCGGCTTTACCAAGCGTTCGGAAAGCGTCTACGATCCGTTCGGCGCGGCCCATTCATCGACCTCGATTTCGTCTGGCCTCGGCATGGCCGTGGCGCGTGACCTCGATGGCAGGACGGGCAACGTGATTGCGGTCATCGGCGATGGCGCGATGTCAGCGGGAATGGCCTATGAGGCGATGAACAATGCCGGTGCCATGCAGTCCCGGCTGATCGTCATTCTCAACGACAATGACATGTCGATCGCCCCGCCCGTGGGCGCGATGTCGGCCTATCTGGCACGGCTCGCTTCTGGCCGCACGTATCGCAAGCTGCGCGAGACGGCCAAGCAGCTGGCGCGGCGCCTGCCCAAGTTCTTCTATGACAAGGCCAAAAAGACCGAGGAGTTCTCGCGCGGGTTCTGGACTGGCGGCACGCTGTTCGAGGAATTGGGTTTTTACTATGTCGGTCCCATCGACGGACACAATCTTGATCATCTCCTGCCGATCCTGCGCAATGTCCGCGACAGCGAGACCGGCCCGATCCTGGTCCATGTCGTGACGCAGAAGGGCAAGGGTTACGCCCCGGCGGAAGCGGCATCCGACAAGTATCATGGCGTCGTGAAATTCGATCCGGTCACCGGGGAACAGGCCAAGACGCCCGCCAATGCGCCAAGCTACACGGGCGTTTTTGCCCAGTCGCTGATCAAGCAGGCCCGCAAGGACAGCAAGATCGTGGCGATCACGGCCGCGATGCCGTCCGGCACGGGGCTGGACAAATTCGCCAGGGAATTTCCAGACCGCACCTTCGATGTCGGCATCGCGGAGCAGCATGCGGTCACCTTCGCGGCAGGCCTCGCCACCGAAGGTTACAAGCCATTCTGTGCGATCTATTCCACCTTCCTGCAGCGCGCCTATGATCAGGTGGTGCATGATGTGGCGCTTCAGCACCTGCCCGTGCGTTTCGCCATGGACCGGGCCGGGCTGGTCGGCGCTGATGGTGCAACCCATGCCGGTGCGTTCGATGTCGCCTATCTGGCCTGCCTGCCGGGCATGGTTGTGATGGCGGCTGCCGACGAAGCCGAACTCACCCACATGGTCGCGACGGCCGCCGCACATGACGAAGGCCCGATTGCCTTTAGGTTTCCGCGCGGCGAGGGCACCGGGGTGGAACTGCCTGACGAGGGCAAGATCATTGCCATCGGCAAGGGCAGGGTGGTGCGCGAAGGCACATCGGTCGCGCTTCTGTCCTTCGGCACAAGGCTGGCGGAATGCCTTGCCGCCGCTGAGGCGCTTCAACTCAAGGGCATCTCCTGCACGGTGGCCGATGCGCGGTTTGCCAAGCCGCTTGACGAGACGCTGATCCTGCAACTGGCGCGGCACCACCAGGCGCTGATCACCGTCGAGGAAGGCTCCGTCGGCGGCTTCGGCGCGCAGGTGCTTCATTGCCTGGCGCGGCATGGTGCTCTTGATCATGGCCTGATCATCCGCACACTGACCTTGCCCGATCTGTTCCAGGACCATGACAAGCCCGAGCGGATGTATCAGCAGGCCGGACTTGATGCCGCCAGCATCGCTGCCAGTGTCGAGACGGCGTTGCTCGCACCGGGGCGCGCCCTGCCCAGGCGTGCCTGAGCAGCTCCGGTGCGGCCCTGATCCGATGCACCGCAAGCGCGCTGATCTGTTGCTGACGGAGCGCGGCCTGTTCGCAAGCCGCGCCCGCGCGCAGGCCGCCATCACGGCAGGCCTCGTGACCTGTGATGGCGATATGGTCATCAAGGCGTCCCAGCTCCTGTCGGAAGCCGGCATCATCACGGCAGGTTTGCCTCATCCTTATGTGTCGCGCGGCGGCGTCAAGCTGGCAGCGGCGCTTGACCATTTCGGCCTTTGTCCGAAAGGTCTGCATGGGCTTGATTGCGGGGCCTCCACCGGCGGGTTCACGGATGTGCTGCTGCGCCGGGGCGCTGCATCGG
Source organism: Allobosea sp. (assembly GCA_031375185.1). Lineage (GTDB taxonomy): Bacteria > Pseudomonadota > Alphaproteobacteria > Rhizobiales > Beijerinckiaceae > Allobosea. The sequence continues at coordinate 9,934 of JANMHN010000064.1, forward strand.
TGCTGGCGGTGGACACGGGCAAGGAGCAGTTCCATGCGAGCCTGCGTGACGATAGCCGCATCACCTTGCTTGAAGGCACGGACATCCGCACGCTCGATCCTGAGCTGTTGCCCAGGCGGCCGTCCTTCATTGTCTGTGATGTCAGCTTCATTTCGCTGCGTCTGGTCCTGCCGACGCTGACAGCGCTTGCGGCACCTGAAGCCACAATCATCCTGCTGATCAAGCCACAATTCGAGGTGGGACGCGCCGCCATCGGCAAGGGCGGCATCGTCAAGGACCAATCCGCCGTCACTGATGCGCTTGATCGCATCAGTGACGCGATGGACGCTCTTGGCTGGACACGAGTAGGCCTGATCGCAAGCCCGATAGCAGGCGGGGACGGCAATGCCGAGTTCCTGCTGGCAGCGGTACGATGATCGGGTGTTGAGCGGGTTCAGCGGGTTTCCGGATGGACGTGCCGTGGCCGGATCGAGGCCACCAGCAGCAAACCCTCGTCACAGTGAATGACGTGATCCGGGGCTTGCCGAGCGCCGTCTGCAGTCCCTCCAGGCATCTTACGCTCTAGCCTGATCGCATGGTCGGCTTCGATGCCGTGGCCCTTCGGGCCGAGCCGCAACACGGCCCCCGCATGCGGCGCATGGATCACGCACGCACCGTATGGCAAGTTCATGCCCATGCCGGGCCTGAGAACGTCCAGCCTGATCGCGACCAGCCTGCGGTCGGCGATCAGGTTGACGACCTCCACGGGGCCATTCTTCAGCCTGCTGGAAATCGGCGCTTCGCCGGGATAATGCACAGGCACGAAGGGCTCGCGCAGGTCGATCTCGCCAAGCGGTGTGTCCAGCACAAGGCCGGAACCTGCAATGACCACCTGGCAACGGTCGAAACCGCCGAGATCGGAAAACGGCGCAGGGACGCTGATCGTGGTGCGCCCCAGCCGCCAGACCAGCCCTTCCCAGCTGCCGGGAACATAGCCGGGCAGGCGTTCCTCCGAAATGTCGATGGTTATGCCACCACCATTCTTCCAGGGCGAACGTGTGTAGCTTGAGGGGGCCAGACGGGTGATGCTCATAACCGATCATGTCCTGAAACACACACACATGTCATCACCGCCCTTGTGGCGGAGATCACGGTGCTGAAAGATCGCAAGCACCGTATTGGAGATGGTCGGCAATAGAGCATGCTGCGAAAAAGTGGCAACGGTTTTTCGCTTGAAGCATGCTCTAAGTTATTATGATCGATCAAGTTATCTGCGTTCAAACGATTCCGTTTTAACGCAGCTTGATCTAGGCCGACCATGACACTGAAGGCGACAACGTTCTCTCATGCTCCCGCCATCCCTCCAGATCACCGGCAAGACCATGAGCCTTGATCCGCGCGATCCCGTGTTCGTGCAAGATCCCTATCCGGCCTATGACGCGATGCGCGCTGCGGGGGCCGCTGTGTTCTGGGAGCAGTATGGCCACCATTGTGTCTGTAGCCATGACGCGGTCAGCGCGCTGTTGAAGGACCGGCGCTTCGGCCGCCAGATCTTGCATGTCAGCAGCCGCGAAGCCTTGGGCTGGCCCGAACCAGCACCGCATTTGGCCCCGTTCAACGCCGTCGAACGCCATTCCCTGTTGGAACTGGAGCCGCCCGACCACACGCGGCTACGCGGGCTCGTCAACCGCGCGTTTGTCTCACGGCAGGTGGAGCGCTTGAGGCCACGCATCGTGGAGCTGGCGCACCGTCTGATCGATGATGTCGTGGCGCGTGGCGCAGTTGACCTGCTGGAGGCTTTTGCCACGCCGATCCCGGTGATCGTGATTACCGAACTGCTCGGCGTGCCGCCGAGCCACGCGCCGGATTTGCTGCGCTGGTCACATGCCATGGTTGCGATGTACCAGTTTCGGCGCTCGACAAGGATCGAGAACGAGGCAGTGGCGGCAACGGTGAACTTTGTCGCTTTCCTGCGCAGCTTCATCACTGAGAAGCGCCGCCAACCCACTGACGACCTGATCAGCGCGCTGATCGCGGCCACCGAATCTGGTGACCGGATGAGCGAGGACGAACTGATCTCGACCTGCATCCTCATCCTGAACGCAGGACACGAGGCCACGGTCCACGCCATCGGCAACGGCGTGAAGGCGATGCTCGAACATGACATCACGATCAGCGATGCCCCGCTCGA
>JANMHN010000407.1:0-2037 GCA_031375185.1 Allobosea sp.
AGGTATTCCTCGCGGTCCTTGCCCTCCTTGCCGAGCCTGGCGAGTTCGGCACCCATGATCAGGTCCTTGACCTGCAAGGTGCCCGCAGCTTTTTCGTCCGTGCCCTGGATGACGACGCAGGGGCTGCGGCGCTTGTCGGCATATTTCATCTGGGCGTTGAAGCCGGATGAGCCGAGATAGAGTTCCGCCGCGATGCCCGCTGCGCGTAGGCTTGACACCATGCGCTGGTAATCACCGATCCGGTCCTTGTCCATGACGGTGACGACGACCGGGCCGGGCTTGGCTGCGCCGGTGACGATGGGCGAGCCAGTCAGCTTCAGCGCGGTATAAAGCCGCGACACGCCGATGGAGAAGCCCGTAGCAGGCACAGGCTCGTTGCGGAAACGGCCCACGAGGCCATCATAACGCCCGCCGCCCGCCACCGAGCCGAAGCGAACCACCTGGCCATCTTCGTTGGTGACGGGGAAGGTGAGTTCAGCCTCGAACACGGGACCGGTGTAGTATTCGAGGCCGCGGACGATGGAGGGATCTATGCGGATGCGGTCATCGTAGCCTGCAGATTTTACTTGCGCCGCTAAATCGTGAAGCCTTTCAACGCCTTCGTAGGCAGTAACATTCCTACTGTGGTCACCTTTGTCTTTAAAGAAAATTGCTTTTAGTACTCCCAATGCAAGGGAATTTTCTACCCCAAAAGCGGCTTTGGATTTTTTGAACCTCTCTTCGTTTTGCGACGATATATATTGCGATCTACTAGTTCTTCTGAAAACTGGCACAGAAGGGTTATCTCCTTCAAACGCAACGGTGATGTTTTCGTCATCAACTGCATAGTTCAAAATGGGGTCGAACCAGTTTATCTGTGCTTCATCTAGCCCCACACCCTTCGTGAAATCCCCGCTCTCATCCTTCCGCCCTTCCCCAAGCAGCAGCCTCACCCCCTCCGGCCCAAACTTGTCCAGCTTATCAATCGCCCGCAGCACGCCCAGCCGCTTGCCCGCATTCTCATCCCCGCCCAGCCCGATGGCTTCCATCACGCCATCGAGCACCTTCCTGTTGTTGACCTTGATCACGTAGTCGCCGCGCTTGATGCCGACGGCTTCCAGCGTGTCGGCCATCAGCATGCAGGCCTCGGCGTCTGCCGCCACGCTTGCCGCTCCGACGATGTCGGCATCGAACTGCATGAACTGGCGGAAGCGGCCAGGACCAGGCTTCTCGTTGCGGAAGACATAGCCCGCGCGGTAGCTGCGGTAGGGCTTGGGAAGCGCGTCGAAATTCTCGGCCACATGGCGGGCGAGGGGGGCTGTCAGGTCATAGCGCAGGGAAAGCCACTGATCGTCATCATCCTGAAACGAGAACACGCCCTCGTTGGGCCGGTCCTGATCGGGCAGGAACTTGCCGAGCGCATCGGTGTATTCGACAAACGGCGTCTCCACCGGCTCAAAGCCGAATAATTCGAATTGCTGGCGGATCTTGGCCAGCATGGCTTCGGTGGCCGCGACATCGGCAGCCCCGCGATCCTCGAAGCCACGCGGTCGGCGCGCTTTCAGCTTGTCGGTTTTTGACATGGGTTTTTCCCGAAAACGTGGATGCCCGGCTCAAGGCCGGGCATGACAGCACTGGTCTGTGCTGGTTAGCGGGTGGAATGGGCGGGGGCAAGCGTCCCCCGTCATCGCGAGCAGGGCGAAGCGATCCAGCCTTGGTGGTCAGCGCTCTGGATCGCTTGGCTGCGCTCGCGATGACAATGACCGCGGTGCGTTTCCGCGGCCAGAGAAGCGTCAGCGGATCGGAACCCGGATATGGAGTTGCGCGCAGCGCTCCATGTGGCGTTCGCTTCGCTCACAGGTGCTGTGCTGGATTCCGGGTTCCCTTCGCAGACAAGCCGCTGCGTGCCCCGGAAATGCGCAACCCATTGACTCATGCCGCTCAGCCGCCCACATCCCGATCATGAACGAGCCAGTCCCCTTGCGCCTCATCGCGCTTGATGCCGATGACCTGACGATCCTGTCGGCCCATGTGCAGGACGCTGTGGTGAAGGTGGGT
>JANMHN010000400.1:0-4036 GCA_031375185.1 Allobosea sp.
CAGCGCGCGGGCCAGCGCAACGTTCTCGACAATGGGCACGCCATGCTCGCCCGCAACCTCACGGATCTTGAGCGCCATCGAATCAACGCCCTTTGCGACGCAGATCGGAGCTTCCATTCCGGCTTCGTATTTCAGCGCGACAGCATAGTGCGTCGGGTTGGTCACGATCACGGTGGCTTCAGGCACCTTGGCCATCATCCGCTTCTTCAGCATCTGCGTGCGAATCTGGCGCAGTTTGGCCTTGATTTCGGGATTGCCGTCGCTGTCCTTGTATTCCTGCTTCAGCTCCTCGCGCGTCATACGCTGGCGCTTCATCCAGCTGAAGCGCTGATAGACAAAGTCACCCACGCCGACAAAGAAGTAGATCGACAGCACGCCAACCATCAGTTTCATCAGGATGATGGCAGTGGCCGGCAGGATTGCAGCCACATCCATCCGGGTGACCGAATCGAGCCTGTCATGCTCGTTCCACAGCACCGTGCCAACCACGAAGCCGACAATCAGGATTTTCAGGAGGCCCTTGACGAAATTGGCGGCGGCGTCCGTGCCGAAGATGCGCTTGGCACCCTGCATGGGCGAGATCTTGCTGAACTTCGGCATCAGTGGATCGAAGGTCCACAACGGCTTGTGCTGCACCAGGCATCCCAGCAGCGATGCCGCCAGGATGACGCCGAGCAGCAGAGAACTGGCAATCAGCGCGTTGTAGAAGCCCTTTGCCGTGACCCACTGAAACGCCAGTCCGCTGGACGGAACCTGATGTGCGTTCATGAGGAAGGAGCGCATGACGAGCGAGGTCTCGCGCAGGGCATGGCCACCGCCGATCACCACAGCCAGCGTGAAGCCTCCCAGCACAAAAAAGGTGTTGAGTTCGATGCTCTTGGCAATGTCGCCCCGGTTGGCAGCGTCCTCAAGACGCTTCTGGGTGGGCTCTTCTGTCTTGTCGTCGTCTTCCTTCTCGTCAGACACGGATCATCCTCCCGCCAGTTGCTTGAGGAAGGCACCGAGTTCACCCAGAAAGACCGTCATCATCACGCCGACGAGCGCCGCCAGGATGGCCATGCCGATCAGGATCGAGGCTGGGGCACCCAGGAAGAACACCTGGAATTGCGGCATCAGCCGCGCCAGGATGCCGAGACCAAGGTTGAACAGCAGCCCGAAGACAATGAAGGGCGCGGAAATCTGCACCGCGATGGCAAATGATTTCGACACGGCCTGCAGCCCCATGGCGGACGCGTCACCCACTGAAGGGTACGCTCCGGGCGGCAGCATCGTGTAGCTGTTGTGGATCGCGCCAATGGCCAGGTGGTGCAGATCCGTCACCATGATGAGCGTCACGCCCAGAATCGTCAGGAAATTGCCGATCGACGGATTTTGCTGGCCCATGGCAGGATCGACAGCCGTGGCGAAGCCAAGGCCGATCTGGTTCGCCATGATCACGCCCGCCGTCTGCAGGGCAGACATGATCAGCCGCGCGGACAGGCCCAGGATGGCGCCGATCAGGATTTCCGAGATCAGCAGCGCCATCAGCGCGGCAGGGTCGGCGGGGGTCTGCATCAGGGGCCGCGCCACAGGCAGAAGCAGCAGCGCCAGAAAGACAGCGACCGCCAGCTTGGCGCGGTTGAGCACGAACCGCTCGCCAAGTCCGGGCAGCAGCATCACCATTGTGCCCACGCGGGCAAACACCAGCATGAACAGCGCCGCCAGATCAGGCAGGATGGTGACGGACATGGGTTTCCTGAGTGCAAGCCCGGGTGGTCCCGCGCAAACCATGCGACCAGCGGCCTGCAACGCGAAAGCCACGTTCAGCCGCCAGCCGCGATTCGCGCAGCCACCCGCATCATATAGCTTGCCAGGGCATCGCCCATGAACGGAAGAAACAACATCATCGACGCAAACACCGCGATGATCTTGGGCACGAACACGAGGGTCTGTTCCTGGATCTGCGTGAGCGCCTGGAGCAGCGAGATCGCCAACCCGATCACCAACGCCACCAGCATCACCGGAGCACCTGCCTTCAGAAATGTCACGATACCATCCCGCCCGATGTCGAGGATCATGGCTCCGGTCATTAGACTTGCATCCTCATGATTTCCTCATAGGCGGCGATCACCCGGTCACGAACGGCCACCAATGTTTCGATGGCGGCCTCGCTCTCGGCCACAGCCGTGACAACATTGATCAGGTCTGCCTGCCCGCCGACGGCGGCGCTGACCTGCGCATCGGCCTTGGCCCCAGCTGCGCCGACACCCTCGACGGCCTGCTTGACCATCGACGAGAAATCCGGAATTTGCCCACCAAGCGCGCCCACACCCTGCGCTGGCTTGGCGCCAAGCGTCTTGGCACCCAGGTTCTGCGCGGCGGAGTAAGCGCCTGCAACGAATGTCGACGTGGTCATTCAGCCCTCCCCTTTCAGGCTCTCAGGATTTCAATGGTGCGCGAAATCATCCGGCGCGCCGACGAGATCACATTCAGATTGGCCTCGTAGCTGCGCTGGGCCTCGCGCATGTCCATGGTCTCGATCAGTGAATTGACGTTCGGCATCTTGACCTCGCCGTTCACATCAGCAGCCGGATGGCCCGGATCGATGCGTGTCCGGAAGGGCGCGGTGTCCGTGCGAACGCGGCCAAGCTCGACAGTCTTCACGCCAAGTTCACGGTCAAGCTGACCCCTGAACGTCGGCACCTTGCGGCGGTACGGGTCCGCGCCGGGCTTGTCAGCGGTGGAATCGGCGTTGGCCAGGTTCTCCGAAATCACCTTCATGCGGCCTGACTGGACACGAAGGCCCGACGCGGCTGCAACGATGCTCTTTAGCAAATCCATCTGCGTTCAGTCCTTACCGGCCACGGCCGATGGCGATTTTCATCAAGCCCATGCTCTTCTGGTAGAGCGAGGCGGCGAGCTGGTAATCCTGATTGTTCTGGGCGACCTTCAGCATCTCGTCCTCGAGATTGACGCCATTGCCGGAAGGGGTCGTCTCGAAGCGGCGCTGAGCCTTTGTCGGATCATTCGGGTTTGCCCCTCCGATGGTCATGTGCGTGGCGTCTGTGCGCGCCATCTGCAAGCCTGACCGTGCGCTGGACGGAGGCTTCACATCCAGCGGACGAAAGCCGGGCGTGTCGGCGTTGGATACATTTTCCGCAAGCACCTTCTGGCGGGCATGGTGCCAGCTCATCCGGGCTTTCAGAGCATCGAACAGGGGAAGTCCGCCAATGGCCATGTGATCCGAACCCTTGCGCTGCAGTAGGCAATAATTGCCGCGCGCATGGTTAACGGACCCTTAAGGCCGGCTCGTCTGGAAATTGATTTAACCAGATGCTAACCATAAGTGCCGCAATACTGTAATGTGTTGTAAAATTGCGTGCCTGCATGTCTTCCACGGAGGAAATGCCGGCCTGAAATGTCGAGGGCGAAGACATCGTGTTTGGCTTCAATGAACTGTCGACGCCGGTCAAGGCGATCATCGCCCTGGCCATTGTCCTGCTGCTGGTGGTCATCGCCGGCCTGATCTTGCGGCGCGTGGCCGGTGGTCGTCTGAAATTGCCCGGACAGGGCAACAGGGCTCGCCAGCCGAGGCTTGGTATTGTCGACATCTTCGAGATGGACCGGCAAAGACAGCTTGTCCTGCTCAGGCGCGACAATGTCGAGCATCTGGTCATGATCGGCGGACCGAACGACCTTGTGATCGAGGCCAGCATCCTGCGGTCCGGCACGCGTGCCCAGTTGCCAGTCGCAACCGAAGGTCCGGAGAACCCGCCGCTTCCAGAAAGCGTGCTTGTGGTCCCGCAACCGCCATCACGGCGCGCGCCCCAGGTCGGAACCGATCCGGCTCCGGCAGCGATTCCGGCTGTTCCGGCTCCTTCTCTCGCACCCGTCGCCGGTCCGTCCGCAGTGGCAACACCGCCGACCTCGGCACCCCCCGCAGGCACGGCTGTGGCCGGAGCAGTCGCCGCAGGTGCGGCTTTTGCCGGGCTGGCAGCCATGTCGAAGACAGCCTCTGCCGCGCCAGACGCTGCGCCGCAGCCAGCTTCCCCGCCCC
>JANMHN010000457.1:0-3326 GCA_031375185.1 Allobosea sp.
TTCAGCCACCGGAAAATGTTTTGTCTCGTCCCAGCGCACGGCATGGGGCGCGAGTTTTTCGGACGCGAAGGCCATGGCCATCTCGCGCATGGCCATCTGATCATCTGAAAGCGCAAAAAAGGTCATCGCGGGTCTGTCTCGGCATGTCCTGCCGACATATCATAGCGCGCTTTCAGTTGAAAAGCTTATGCGTGAAAGCGCACAGCTCATGCGCAGGCACACCCTGACATGTGCAAAAACCTGGCAACAGTAACTGCGGGCGACAGAAAATGCCGACGACAAGGTCTGCCGGGTTTACTTTTTCTTCGGGGAGGCAAGCCGCTTGACGTTGGACTTGACGCGCCGCGCCGCCGGCCTGAGTGCGGCATTGGTCAGCCGCGTGCCGGTCTGCATCAGGCTTGGAGGACGGATGCCCTGCCACATGGCAAGCGTTGACTGCCACCAGATGCTCTGCATCTCCGCCTGCACGGCGAACGCGCCTTCCGCAGCAGCCGAAATTTTTTCCTCGACCATGCGTTCTGTTTCCCGCGAACCACCGCCAAGACCGATCATTTCGAGCCAGAGGAGGGGGACACGTTGAGCGACAACGAGGGGTGCAAGCATCAGGTCTTTTTTCATGAGGTTATTACGCAGTCAAAAGGCTTTCGGGTCAAGCATTATTATTGTGCAGTGCAGCATGAAAGCTATATGCCGCGCAGTTGTGAGGCTGTGACCCAGAAAACTTCACCACTGCTCTCGATGCTGTCAAGCCAGAGAAAATCAACCGATGGATATTCGGCGTCAAGAATATCCCGATCTGTGCCGATCTCGCAGATCATGCCACCCGTTCTTGTCAGGTGCCCGCCGGCCTCCTTGAGAATGCGCCGCACGACATCCATTCCGTCAGCGCCGCCCGCAAGTGCCATGGCAGGCTCTGCCAGGAATTCAGGCGGCAACTGCGCCATCGTCTCGGCATCTACATAAGGCGGATTGGTGATGATCAGGTCGTAGGTCTTGCCTTTCAGCGGCGCGAACAGGTCACCCTGAAACAGGTTGATTCGGTCGGCAAAGCCGCTCTCCGCCACATTGATACGGGCCACGGCCATGGCATCCTGGGACAATTCGGTGGCATCGATCCTGGCATTCGGGAAGATGTGGGCGGCAAGAATGGCGAGACAGCCCGAGCCGGTACACAGGTCGAGCACCCGCGTCACAGCCTGCACATCATCAATCAGGGCAAAATCCTCACCGCCAAACAGACCCGAGAACAGCATCTCGCCGATATAGGAACGCGGCACGATCACGCGCTCGTCGACCTTGAAGGGAATTCCCTGGATATAGGTCCGGCCGGTGAGGTAGGCGGCGGGCTTGCGCGTGCTGATGCGGGCTTCGATCAGGCCGAGCAGCTTTTCGCGCTCGGATCTTGTCAGCCGTGCGTCGATGAACGGTTCGAGCTGGTCAACCGGCAGATTGAGCGTTTCGAGGATGAGATAGGCAGCTTCATCCAGCGCCGTGGTCGCGCCATGGGCATGGACCAGATCGGCAGAGCGGAAGCGGCTGACGGCATGGCGAAGGACATCGCGCAAGGTGATGAGTTCGTCGGCAAGGGAGAGATGTGTCATGCCGGAGCGATCCCACAGGCCAGAGTGGTTGGCAAGATCAGGAGCCTCACCAGAGCCTGATAGACACTGTTCCTGCCAGCGCGAGAAGGGCCGCGCACCAGTGCAGCGCGCCGATTTTCTCTTTCAGCACGAAGGCGGCGATGCCTGTGGCGAACAGAACGCTGGTTTCGCGCAAGGCAGCTGCCATGGCCACGGGCGTGATCTTCAGGGCCCAGACATAGATCAGAAAACTGGCCATCGAGAGAACCGAAATGCCGAACGCGATCGGGGCATGTCTGCGCAGAAGGCGCAATGGATTGCGGCCTTCAAGGCGAACCATCGACGCAAGCACGATGGCGTTGCCGACAGCAACCGCCGCTGCATAGCTCCAGATGTTCTGGCTGAGCCTGACGCCCATGGCATCCGCAGCCACATAGCCGGCGCCGCACAGCGCCGCGAGCAGCGCAAAGCCCACCCCCGACAATTCGGCTTTGCCCGAATTCCTCGCGATCAGCGCAAGCAGAATGAGCGCGCAGGATATCAGCAGAACCCCGGCAGCACCGCCGGTGGTGGGCCATTCCTGGAGCAGCACGATGGCAATGGGGATGGCCAGAAGGGGAATCCCCGCCCGCATGATCGGATAAGCCAGTCCATAGCTTGTGCGATTGTAGGCTGCCATGGCGGCGCGGATGCCGATGCTGTTGATGATCACGCCGCCGGCCAGCCATGGCAGAGCCGGTGGGCTGGGCAGGCCCGTGAACAGCAGCAAGGGCAGGCTGATGATCCCTGCCGCAATCACGGCGCAGGCTATGATGTCTCCAGGGTCTCTGTGCGAACGTGCAATGGCGTTCCAGACCGCATGCAGGAACGCACTCGCAAGGATCGCGATGAAGGGAAGCGTGCCGATCACAGGATTTTCTGCATGAAGACAAGATCCAGCCAGCGCCCGAATTTTCGGCCCGCCTGAGGCAGACGCCCCGTTTCGGTGAACCCGAATCTCGCATGCAGCATCAGGGACGCCGTATTGCCAGCTTCGATGCCGCCAATCATCACATGCTTGTCGCGCGCTCTGGCCTGCTCGATCAAGTCTGCCAGAAGCATGGCGCCAATGCCCATTCCGCGCATGTCGCTACGCACATACACCGAATGCTCGACGCTCTGGCCATAACCATCACCGGAGCGGAACTCGCCAAAGCTGCCATAGCCTGCAAGAACGCCGTCGCGCATGGCAGCCAGAAAGGGGAAACCGCCCGAACGCCGCGCGTCCATCAAGGCCTTGCGGGTGTCCAGCGTGGAGGGCGTGGTTGTCCAGATCGCGACCGAATGCGCCACAGCCTCATTGTGGATGGCAAGGATCGCCGGCAGATCATCATGGGTGCCATCGCGCAGCAGAGTGGTGCCGATCGTGGCCTTATCTTGTTGCGTGGCCGGATCCCGTTTCAAGGGAACGCCTTTCCAGCCATCCCGCGCACGTCCTTGTAGAAATAGACCGTCGCGCAGAGCCTGCCGTCCGGCCATAGCGCATAGTCGGGAATGGCACCGACGCGGCTCCAGCCGCCGCGTGTGTAGAGCCTGTGGCCAGCGCTGTCATCGACTGTGTCAAGCACCATCAGCCACCAGCCAGCCCTGAGCGAAGCGGCTTCCGCAGCCCCGAGCAGCGACGCCCCTATGCCCCGGTTGCGGCCATCGCGATGCACCAGCATCTTGGCGAGATCCGAACGATGCGGCTGGTTGGGCGCACCTGCC